>NZ_JBIPNG010000360.1:0-6876 GCF_044373815.1 Prosthecobacter sp.
CGCGTCCCTACCAGCCCTGAGGGTCAGCGCGGAGGGTAGGGACGCGTTGTGCGCGTCCTTGAATTCGGGGCTATGTCGTCGAGGGCGATCAAAAAGGTGCGCCGTCCATAGGGCGGTGAAAGGCACAACGCGTGGGACTCGCGATGCGCGGCTCTATGCTTGGCAGTTGAGACTGCCCCAATGGGTTCAAAAGGTGTTTTGAACCCTGAACCCATGAACCTGATGCCGACGGGGCTGGCCATCAGGGCTGTTTTCTGACCCCGTTGGGGTTCGGTTTTCCGTTGGGTTCAGGCTCACAGGCTCACTCCCTATATATAGGGAGTGAGCCTGTGAGCCTGATAGGGTCAACAGGGTCAATGACCCTGATTTGACCCTGCGTGAACCTGACCCTGGCTCTGCGCCAAGGGGCGGCATGGAGGATGGCAATCCACGCTGGTATTTTCCCGTCGGGGGTTGGGATTGGTATCAAGGTATCACTCCCTATATATAGGGAGTGATACCTTGATACCATAATACCGATGGTATCAATGATACCGGTTTGATACCGAGTGATACTTGATACCATTTCGTGGCAGCGAGCTTGGCGGGTATTTTTATAGAGGTTCGTAAAACCCATTTTAGTTTAGCGGGTTGTTTCTGGCCCGAGGATCATGGGCTTCGACGGCGGCTGGCTGAGGACAGCCAGCCCTACCCGCGCTGGGCTGGCGCGTGTCCGGCGCGAGGTAGGGAGGCTTGTCCTCAAGCCTCAGCCGAGTGTCGCCACGCATGCTTTTCGGATCAGTTTTGGAAAACGCTATATCTCAAGCGCCCCAGATGGGGGATCAGGACGATCCCCCTCCGCCTGCTGCGGCGTGCTTTGCTTTGTCCGAGTACTCTTCGAGACCCCTCTCAGAGCTTCGGCTCCAGCGTTTCGCGGTCTCCGGCGGCGAGGGTCAGGCAGACGATTCCCTGGCCGAGCAGCGGGTATGTTTGGGAGCCTGCCAGGCCGGGGGGGGATTTGGCGGGGAAGGAGGGGCTCAAGGCGGTGTCGAACACGAGAGTCCAGAGGATGTCCGCGCCACCGGGGAGGGTGAAAGGCTGGGGCTCGGCGCTGTTGTTGAACAGCAGCAGCAGCGGGCTGGAGGAGGCACTCACGGCGCCCATCAGTGCGCCAAAGCAGCGGCGGGTGTCCTGATGCCATTCCTCATGGTGCAGCAGGGTGCCATCGCTTTCCAGCCAGAGGACATCGCGCAGGCCGGTGGCGGGATTGAGTTTGCCATCGAAATAGCTGCTGCGTCGAAACGCTTCATGAGTGCGGCGGAAGGCGGTGATCTGCCGGGTGAAGGAGAGCATTTCTTCGTCGCAGTCGTGCCAGTCGATCCAGCTGATGTCGCTGTCCTGGCAGTAGGCGTTGTTGTTGCCGCGCTGGGTGCGGCCGCGTTCGTCGCCAGCGGTGATAAAGGGGACACCCAGGGAACACATCATGGTGGCGATCAGGCCACGGCGGAGACGCCCGCGTGTTTGCAGCACCTTGGGATCGGTGGTGGGGCCTTCCACGCCGCAGTTGCTGCTGTGGTTGTTGCTGTCGCCGTCGCGATTGTCCTCGTTGTTGGCTTCGTTGTGCTTGTGCTCGTAGCTGACGAGGTCCAGCAGCGTGAAGCCATCGTGCGAGGTGAGGAAATTGATGCTGGCCAGGGGCGGGCGCTGGTTCCAACCGAAGACGTCCTGGCTGCCGCAGAAGCGCTTGGCAAACTCGGCGGTGGCGCCGGAGTCTCCGCGCCACCAGCTGCGCACGGTGTCGCGATATTTGCCGTTCAGCTCGCGCCAGGGTTCGGGGAAATTGCCCACCTGATAGCTGTCCATGCGGGAGATGTCCCAGGCCTCGGCGATGAGCTTGACCCGCGAGAGCACGGGGTCCTGCGCCACGGCGCTGAGGAAGGGGGACTGGCGGTTGAATCCGTCCTTTTCATCCCGGGCCACGGTCACGGCCAGATCGAAACGGAAGCCGTCGACGTGCATTTCAGTGACCCAGTAGCGCAGGCTGTCCAGAATGAGGCGCAGGGCAGGCAGGCTGGCGGAATCGACCGAATTGCCGCAGCCGGTGACGTTGACATAGTCCGCGCCGTTTTCGCCAAAGTGATGCCGGTAGTAGCTGTGATCGTCGAGCCCGCGAAACATCAGCGAGGGGCCTTGTTCATTGCCTTCGGCGGTGTGATTGTACACGACATCGAGGATGACCTCGATGCCGGCGGCGTGCATGGCCTTCACCATGGCCTTGAACTCGCGCACCTGCTCCTGCGGATCTGCGGAGGCGGCGTAGGTGTTGTGCGGGGCGAAGAAGCCGATGGTGTTGTAGCCCCAGTAGTTGGTGAGGTCACGGCCCAGCAGAAAGCCGTCGTCCAGATGCTGATGCACCGGCAGAAGCTGCACGCTGGTGATGCCGAGATTCCGCAGGTAGGAGGTGACGGCGGGATGCGCGAGACCGGCGTAGGTGCCACGGAGCTTGGCCGGCACATCCGGGTGCGTTTGGGTGAAGCCCTTCACGTGCAGCTCACAGATCACCGTTTCCTGCCAGGGCACGCGGGGTTTGGCATCGCCGGTCCAGTCGAAGGATTCATCGATCACCACGCTTTTCAGGGCCTCAGCCCCGTTGTCGATGCAGCCTTTGGAGTGACGTGGATCGGTCAGCGTGCGCATGTGCTCGGCCTCGTCGGGAGTGCCATGGATGGCGCGGGCGTAGGGGTCGAGCATGAGCTTCTTGGCATTGAAGCGCATGGCGTTTTGGGGCAGCCAGGGGCCGTGGGCGCGGTAACCGTACAGCGTGCCTGCTTTGACGCCGCGCACGGTCGCATGCCACAGATCGCATTCGGCGCGCTGCATGCGCACCCGGGCGGTCTCACGGGTTGGCTCTTTGGGATCGAAGAGGCAAAGATCCATGGCCACGGCGTGGCGGGAGTGCACCACGAAGCGGGTGCTTTCGCGCAGCAGCGTGACGCCGGGAGTCAGAGGCTCTCCATTGATCTCGAATGAAACAGGGAAGGGGGAATCTGGGACGGCCGCACGAGCAGGGGGCGTGGGCGTGGACATCCGGGCAAATTTGCGTTTCAAGCTGGTGAGCAAAGGTTGCATGAGACCCACAACGCACAACGTTTGCCATGCCGCCATGATTTATCGCCATTTTCTTGTCCTTTTTCTTGTCATCTGCTCCTCCTGGGCTCACGCCCTCAAGCCGGCGGACCCGGCACGTTTTGAAAAGGCCATCCAGGCCTTTGAAGCGGAGGATACGGCCAAGGCACCGCCGAAGGATGTGACGGTGTTTGTCGGTGCTTCGAACATCCGTCGCTGGCAGTCGCTGCCGGAGAGGTTCAAGAAAACGCCGCTGCTCAATCGCGGCTTTGGCGGCTCGCAGCTCAGTGATGTGGCGTTCTTTGCGGATCGCTGTGTCATCAAATACAAGCCGAAGCAGATTTACCTCAATGCCGGTGGCAATGACCTGCATGCCGGAAAGACGCCAGAGGAGGTGCTGGCGGCGTTTGAGGATTTCGTGACGAAGGTGCGCACAGCGCTGCCAAAGACTGCGATTTCCTTCATCTCCATTCCACCTTCTCCCTCACGCTGGGATGAAGTGGAACAGGTCAAAAAGGCGAATGCGCTCATTGCCGCGTCCTGCGAAAAGACGGGCGTCGTTTTCATCGATGTGTTCTCATTGCTCCTCGGTGCGGATGGTCAGCCCCGGCCAGAGCTTTACGTGGAGGACAAGCTGCACTTCAGCGAGGCCGGTTACGATGTCGTGACCTCCGCCATCCGCTGGCAGAAGGACATTCTGGCCTTTGCAAAGAAGGATGCGGAAAAGGCGCCGCCGGAGAATCCCATCGTGTTCACCGGCAGCTCCAGCATCGTGAAGTGGAAAACGCTGGCGGAGGATTTCCCCGGACTGCCGGTGATGAATCGCGGCTTTGGCGGCTCCGAGGTGTTTGATTCCTTCAACTACGCGCACCTGACCGTGATCAAGTACAAGCCCCGGCAGGTGGTAATGTATGCGGGTGGCAACGACATCAATGCCGGCAAAACGCCGCAGCGGGTGTTTGCGGACTTCAAAGCCTTCGTGGCCAAGGTGCATGCGGCGCTGCCGGAGTGCCGCATCTGCTACATCTCGAACGCGCCGAATCCAAAGCGCTGGAGCATGATCGACCAGATGATCGAGGCCAGCCGTCTGGTGGAGGAGTACACGAAGACCGACAAGCGGCTGCAGTTCATCAATGTGTATCCGCACATGCTCGGGGCTGATGGGAAGCCGAAGCCGGACATCTTTGTGGAGGATCAGCTGCACATGAATCCGAAGGGGTATGTGATCTGGAAGGCCGTGGTGGGGCCGTATTTGAAGTAGGGGGGGGGGCTTTCGTTTGCTGATTGGTGCGGCATTCGGCAGTAGCTCGTGCGAGCGTTCCCGCGTGCAGCGCGCCGCATACGAGCGAGAATGCCCGAACAACTATGGGCGTTGGAGCGCGGGCCTCCGAGCCCGCAGCAGGTGGCTCGTGCTGAGAGCGCTGAATTCACATGGCAAGCCGCAAGCAGTATTGTCGTTGGATGTTGCGCTGCTGATGGATCGTGCAAGCCGGTGTGCGTAAGCGGAGTGCTGCGGGCTCGGAGGCCCGCGCTCCCGGGGCGTTGGCTAGGTCAAACGCTTCACGCCGGGATGGGCGCCTTTAATCGATTCACGCTTGGTTTTCCATCCGCTGAACTGTTCCCGCGAGCGGGGCGAGGGACTCTTCACCCGCGCACCACTCACACCAGCCCCTCCTTCACCGCCTTGGCAATCGCGCTGCCACGGCTGCGCACCTGGAGCTTCACATACACGCTGCGGATGTACTCGTCCGCCGTGTAGTAACCGATGCCGAGTTGGGCGGCGGCATCTTTGATGGTGCTGCCGCTGACGAGGAGCTTCAAGATGTCCAGCTCACGCGGGGTGAGGCCGTAGTCCTTCTGCGGAACGTTGGCCTTGGAAAACATCTCCAGCACGCGGCGGGCGATGTGGGGATTGATCGGCGAGCCGCCTGCGGCCGCGCTGCGAATGGCGGCGGCGATGTCCTCGGTGTTGGATGTTTTTAAAAGATACCCGGCGGCACCGGCGCAGATGGCGCGGAAGATTTTGTCGTCCTCTTCAAATACGGTGAGGATCACGATGGCGGTGCTGGGCGCAAGCTGGCGCAGGCGTGTGATGCCTTCGATGCCATTCATGCCGGGCAGGCCGACATCCAGCAGGAGCACCTGCGGCGCAGGCTCCGTGGTGAGCGCGGCAAAGGCGTCCTCGCAGGCGGTGAAGCGCTGCGTGCAGGAGATGCCGTCGAGCCGGTTCAAGGCCCTGACGAGGCGCTCGCCGTAGGTCTTGTGATCTTCGATGATCCAGAGGTGGATGGTTTCAGGCATGCAGCGGAAGAGTGAGAGTTAAAACGGTGCCTTGGGGCGCTGAGGTGATGTCGGTGAGGCCTTGATGTTTGGCGGCACGGCGATGCAGATTGGTGAGGCCCATGCCGGTGTGTTTGGCGGTGGTGTCGAAGCCGTGGCCGTTGTCGCGGATGGTGAGGATGATGTCGTTGTGTGTTTGCTTGAGCGTGATGTGCACCTCCGTGGCGGCGGCGTGGCGGGTGATGTTGTGCAGGGCTTCTTTGAACATCAGCATGAGATCGCGCTGGCGGTCCACGGAGAGGCGGCGGGTCTGGGCGTGGTCGTCGAGATCCAGCGTGTGCTGGATGCCGCGCAGCATGCGGTCGGCAGTTTCGCGCAGGAGGGTGGGCAGGTCGTCGGTGCCGTAGCGCTCGCTCTGCATGAGGCGCGTGATGTCGCGCATGGCGTCCACGGTTTCTGCGGCGATGTCTTTGATGTCGGTCAGGTCTTCGCGGGACTGGGGGCTTTGCCCGCCCTCGGCGAGAAGGTCCTGCGCGATGAGGGCAATGCTGCCGAGGCTGCTGCCGATCTCGTCATGCAGATCCTGTGCGATACGCTCGCGCAGGCGTTCGAGTTCCCCGCGCCGGATGCGCCGCTGCCGCTGCAGCCACAGGAGCAGCACGATGACGCCTGCCACGGCCATGCCGATGAGCAGCCCGAGTGCGATTTTTTGCCATTGCTGTGTGAGGGTTTCGCGCTGCTTCTCGATCACTCCAAGCTGGTGCTCCACCTCACGCCGCTGCGAGAGATCCGCCAGCCAGCCGGGCCAGTCCACGATGTTGGCACCGCTGGCAAAGCCATCCACCAAAGCCGCGCGTGACCAGCCGTCCTGCTCGGTGGAATTGGGGGAATTCACATCGCAGGCGAGCGCGATGTTTTTGCCTTCGGACCAGATCTGCATCTCTGCCATGGCGAGCACGACGGAGCCATTGCTCACGTGCGGAGCGAGAACCTGCAGGCGTACAAAGCGTGCGCGATGCGCGCCGACGAGCGTGACCCCATTGTCTCCCGGCAGGGCGTTGTAGCTGCCGGATTGGGGCGTGGGCAGGAGGCGTGGCTCTTCATTGTCCTCCTCGCGCAGCTCAATCTGATAGCGCACGGGGAAACCATAGCCATGGCTGTGGGCGAACTGCGGCGGATGAGAGGGAAAAAGGCGGATCTCATCGATGGGTCTGACGGTGCCGAGATCAATCTCCACCCAGGGGTTGTTGTAGGGGCGGCCTTCGCTGGTGAGCACACTGCGAAAGCCCAGCGTGGGACTGCGGTGCGTGCCGAGCGGCGGGCCGAGCACGGTGTGGCCATCGACGAGATTGATGCGGCCCCAGTCGGGGCGTGTGCCCTGGCTGCTGCTGGCTCTCACGGCATTGGGGCCGATGGCTTCCAGGCGCGCGCCGAGGTTTTGCTTTCCTTGCAGCAGCATCACTTCGCCCAAGGCGCAGAAGCTGCGTTCGC
>NZ_JBIPNG010000361.1:0-6873 GCF_044373815.1 Prosthecobacter sp.
CAAACTCGACAAATCCACATCTGGCGAAAAAGGCGTCAAAATCATCCTTCGCCTCGACGACACCCCCATCACGGAATCTATCACTCTGAATGTGCAGGATCTGCCGTTGTCAGAGGCCATCCGTTACGTCACCGAGCTCACGCAAACCAAATACAGAGTCGAAGAAAACTCCGTACTCATCGTCCCCCTCTTGGCAGAATTCGAAACTGAGCTGCACAGCCGCACCTTCAAAGTACCGCCAGATTTCCTCTCCTCCTGCGACTCTTCCTACAGTTCCAATGCCGCATCTAAAGATCCTTTTGCCCCGGATGACCCCAAGGCGAAAGCCTCGTTCAATCCCCTCACAGCCAGGCATGCACTCGAATCGGCAGGCGTTCGTTTTTCCAAAGGCGCCAGCGCCAGTTTCTATCGCCACACCAGTCAGCTCACCGTCACCAACACCCAGCCCAATCTCGATCTCGTCGAAGGCCTCATCGATGCCGTCCATCGCCAAGCCCCCGTAAATGTCGCCTTCACCCTCACCGTCATCGAAGGCCCCGCCGAACTCATCCGTCAGGCCAATGCCACAGCTTCAGTACCTGCGGACGCTTCCAAGGAACTCACCACCCTGCTCGCCCAGGCGCAAAAGCCCGGCTCCAACGTTCGCGTCATCAGCGATGCCTTTCTTGAAACCAAGTCCGGCGTTCGCTCCACTGTCGCCACCTTGCATGAGCATACGCCTCCCCAGGCATCCCCCCTCGGTGCAGTCGCCCCCACCATATCCATTCCCTCTAAGCCCCGCAAAAACGGCCTTCAGCTCGCCATCGAGCCCATCGTCAGCACCGATGGCAGCACCATCAAAGCCTCGCTGAATCTGACTCTCGGCGCATCTCCTCCTTCCACTCAGCAGCAGGCTGCTGAATCAACCCCGCCTGGGGATCTCGCATCCGCCTCTCCCAGCGCAGATGTTTCAAACATCCATCTCAATATCGATGCCGTCCTCCAAGACGGCGAGACCAGCCTCATCAGCGTCACCAGCCCTTTTGACACCCAGCACGAAAAGGCAGCCACCCTCTGCGCTGTGTTTCTCACCGCCAAACTCCGCACGGTCGAAGCCCTCCCGCCACTGCAGCCGCAGCCAGCCCCCCGCACTTCCATGCCCTCCGGCATGACCTTCTTCGCACTCCATGCACCGGATGGTTTGTTCGATGAAGTGTTGTCGCTCGCTCCGCCATCTGCTCTGAAGCCTTGGCTTGCGGAAAGAGGCATCACCTTCCCTTCCGGCTCATCCATTGAGCAACACGGCGACCAGTTGTGGCTCGTCAACACCCCCGCCAACATCTCCAACATAGCATCGGTCGTCGATCAGTTGCTCAGATACTCCGGCAAGTTCATCGCCTGCACCCTGCATACCCTGGAGGCACCTGCGCCTATCTTGCGCGATCTCGCGCGTCACTCCATCGCCTCAGCAGATGACTCCGCCATGTTCACCGCAGTCGAGGCCGCCGTCGCACGTGGGGAGGCCAGCTACATCGATTCCGCTTTCCTTCCCGTCTTCTCCGATTCCTTTGCCACCCGCCAGTCCGCCCGTGAACAAACCTGGGTGGACGACTCCGGCATCAAACACCAGAACAGCCGCAGCTTCAATTTCACCCCGCGTACCGTCGGCTCTATCTTAAACATCACAGCCACAATCGGCACTGACAACCACTCCGTGGAAGTGACCTACGAGCACGAGTTGCATCCCGCCTCGCAGCACTCGGCGGGGACTCCAGCCCCAGGCTTTCACTACCACAAGACCTCCACCACCAGCACCTTCACTGATGGCAGCATCAATCTCATCTCCCTCACCCCTCCCCCGGGTCCTGCGCAGTCCGGCAAACTCTGGGCCACTTTTCTGAAATGCGACGTTGTTCCAATCCTGATCAAGCAGCCCAAACTTTCTTCACCTCAGCCCCTAGCATCGTCTTCACCACAGCCTGAGAAAATGATTGTGAAATATTTCACATTTGAAGACTTGCTGTCGGACGGGCAAGCCCCACCTGCTCCGGCTGATGGCGCGAATCCTTTTTCATCCGCCTCTCCTCCATCAGGAGCCATTACGCTGGTGCTGGCCACCACAGAATCCCGCGAAAAGAGTCTCCAGCAATCATTCGAATCATGCGGTGCGGAGTTTCCCCCAGGTTCCTATGTCCGGATGCTGGAGCAATCTCGCGGTTTCATCGTTCGCAATACTCCCGCAAACTTGGCCAAAATACCATTCGGCAAGATCACGCCCAGCTCCGCCGTCATCACCACCCACATGTTCCAGGCCCCCGGCCTGCTGCTGCGTCAGCTCACTGCTCATGCCGCCCGAAAAACAAATCACCGCGCCGAACTCAACCAGCTCCTCGCCGCCGTCAAAGCCGGAGAAGCCACCTCCCTCGTCACCGCCCGTTTCGAGGCAGTGTCAGGCGTCTTCTCCACCCTCAAGCAAGGCGCGGATCACTCCGCCCTGACCCAAGCAATCTTCACCAAAGACGCGACACCCGAATTCGTCTCCGAACACCGCAATGTCGGTCTCAGAATTGAGCTCACCCCCACCATCGCAGCAGATGGAAAACACATCGATCTCACCATCGCAGCCGAATTCGACACAGCGCCCCCTCTCGAACACCGCGAGCACGCCTTCGATGCACAGGGCCTTCCCATCGAGTTCACACTCACCGACTATTTCATCTCCAAGCTCAAAACTCAAATCACGATCTCGCCTGGCTCCGCCCGCCTCCTCTCCCTCTACAAACCCACCGGCAAAACCGAGTTCGAAAAAGACGACATCCTCCAGGCCATCTTCATCACCTGCGACCTCCTTCGCTCAGGCGAGTAGCCACACACAGCACAGACAAGGCTGCGCCCTCAAGACGGTCAAACATCGTCAAGCCCCTCACACTCCCGCTTCGCCCCGTATTCCCGCAAACAAATACCACTTTATACCACCAATCAACCACCGCAGTTCCGTGCGTTCAGCGGCTCAATTTCCGCCCTTATCCGCGTCCTCCAAATCTCTCGCTCTTTAAAATCATCCCACACTGCCTCTGGCCATTCCTTTGCTCACCATTCCTTTGCCAAAAACAGACGCCACCTTTCGCTCACACATCCACTCAACGCTTCACGCTCTCTGATCCGGCATCCGTGCATTCCGTGCAATCCGTGGTTCAAATCTGAACCACTCTAAATTCTCCAAATCTATCGCGACCCAGCATCCATCACTCCATCACTTTTTTGTTTCTATATGCGCCTCTTTGCGACCACCCCTCAGGCATCCCAATCACTCCTCAAACTCCGTATAATGCCGCCGCCGTGGCGGCTCCGTCACCATCGCCTTCTGCTTCCAGAACGTGGCCAGATGCAGATCCTTCTCACAGCCCACACCTTCCAAGTAACATTGGGAGATGCTCTTCATCGCCTCCACCACGCCCTCCTCAGCCGCAGCCTTGATCGCCGCAAAACCCGTCCTGCGCTCCTTCGTCGTCTGCCCGTGATTCAGCAGCACCATGCCCGCCAGATTCTTGGCAGGCGGAAATTTCTCCACCGCACGTGAGAGCGTGTCATACACATCCTGCCACAGCGCCGGATCCTGCTCCGCTTTGCGCCACAGCAGATGCGCAGCCAGATACGCCTCCAGCGGATGCTTGGACCGGCTCATAAACGCCAGCACCAGCGCCCCCGCCTTCTCAATGTCCTGCGTCACGCCTTGTCCCTGAAACAACGCCTCGGCATAGTAGAAGCGCGCATCACGCCGCTTCCCCGCCTCGAAGGCCTTCTGGTAAAGCGCAAAACTCCGCGCCGCACTGCGCTGGCAGCCATAGCCCGCCGCATACAGATGCCCTTCCAGCAGCATCGCAGACACACTGCCATGCTCCGCAAACTGGTGCACCTGCTCCGCCCACGCCGCATCCAGCCACTTGCCACTCATGAACAACTGCCGTGCCATGCGGTCACACAGCTTGTCCGCAAACGGCTGCCAGAAAGTGTCCTGCGGGAATTCATACATCGCGTTCATCAGCACCGTGAGCGCCGGCTTGAAGTCCTCCGTCGCCTCCAGCCCCCGCATCTGCTCCAGAATCTCCAGCCGCGCTTCATCCACCTGCTCCTCATGCGTGAAAGCCGGCTTCAGCTCGCGCAACGACGCAGCGCTCACAAACTGCTCCTTCGCCGGCAGCAGTTCAGTCACCTCAATGCGGTCGCTCGCATCCGTGATCCTCCAATGGTCCGCCACATCGCGCTGTACTTGGCAAACCAGCACACCCTTCCCCCGCGCAATCCGTTCACCACGCTGCACTTCAAATTGAAACGGCTGGGTCACCTTGATCAAATCAAACGTCTCCAGCTCCGCCTGCGCTCCCGCCACCACGCCGATGCGCCGCAGCGGCCAGCGGTCCCGCATTTCCTCCTCCTGGCGCAGCAGCACTTCCATCGGCGGATGATCCAGCGTGAAAAACGTCCCCTGCCCCGCCGCCACATGCTCCAGCAGCCTGGCCACAGAAACCTCGTTCCATGACCGCACATACGCCGCCACACGGTCCAGCGCCCCCTGCTTGGCTGAGAGCTTCGCCGCAGCACGCTTGTCTCCGGTCATCCGCGCTTTTTTAAAAGCAGCCAGCGCCAGCTTGATGTCAGGCTTCGTGCCGTTGCCATACTCGTAGCGTTCCCCCAGCGGCATCCAGGCAGAAGTCTCCCCGAGTTTCGCCGCCAGTTGCAGCTGCTGGAAAGCACCCTCCGTGTACCGCGCCGGATTCTCCTCGTTATCCACCACAGTCACAAAATCACGCAGCGCCTCACGCCGTCCGCCCTCGACCGCCTTTTGCAGCAACACCACCACTTCCTCTCCAAACGTGCCCGAAGCCCGCAGAGCCAGCGCCAGCCGATGCATCGCCACCAGATTCCCCTTCTCCGCCAGCGGCATCAGCATCTGTGCCGCCAGTTGCGGAGCCCCGGCACGAATGAGGTCCTCGCACGCCCGAACCGTCGCCTCCGGCGCAAGAGCAGGTGCAACCACCGGCGGCAGCACCACATCGGGTTTCGCCGCTGAGAGCTGATCCAGATGATGCGGCCAGTAAACAATGCCCGCGATCATCGCTCCACAGACAAGCAATCCCACCAGCACTAGCTTGGAAGATTCCCCCTCCTCCTCCTCATTCTCATCCGCCGGCAGCGGCGTTTCCACCATCGCTTCCACCGTCAGAGCTGGCAGGCTGGCAGCTTGAGTCGGCACGGGTGCCTCGTTTTCCGGTGGTGGAGCAGCCTCTAAAATCACCTCACCCACCCGCTGTCCGGCGCGCGGCTTCAAGGTGATCGGCTTCAGCAAATACTCCCGCCGGCTCGGGCGCGGCCCTGCTGCTGCCCCTTCGGCTCCCACACCAGATTCCCCCTCGCCCCCTTTCTTCAACGGCACCTCCGCTTCCCCCTCAGCGAGATCCACATCAAACACCTCGCCGCCAATCCCAAACTTGAACGGCACATTCACTTCCAGTTCGCTCGAAGTCACACCATTCACCGAGAACTGCGCCGCCGCATACACCCCGATGATCTGAAAAGTCCGCTCTCCCGTCCTGTACAGCACGCAGTGCCTTGGCAGGATGCCCACCCCTTCAAACGTCACATCGCAGTCAGGTCCGCAGCCAAGCGTCAGCGACGCATGCAGCGGACACGAAATCCGGTGCTCGCCATCTAGATTACTCAATGTCAGAACCATCAGGGCCATCCATGCAGTATGCTAAACAACTGTTTAGCGTCGAGTCAGCATTGCATAAAAGAACCTAGGACATCCTTACTTTCCAGCCCCCAGTTCCTGATAGTAACGCTTCACCAGATCACGGAACTCAGCCGGCACCGGATCACGATCCACCGGCGCCAAGTTCTTGCCCGCATCCTTCTTCGAAAGCTCCTCCACCACACGATCCCGCAGCTCCATCAGCGGCTGCGTGATTCGCGTATTCAGGTTGGCGACCTGCGGTGCCTCATTGCTCCGTTTGAGTTCAATGCGCAGCGCACGCGCACGATCCTGCACCTTCGCCGCCTCATTGCGCAGTTCAGGGTTGTTAAGAAGCTCCTCCACGTTGCGCAGCCGGTCGCTCCATTGCTCGTAGCCGTTGCCGGTAAAGACCCCGCTGTCAGGCTGCTCCTTGCTGTCGTCAAAGAACAGCGCCTCAGGCACAGCCCCTCCATTGATCTGCGGACGCCGACGGTCATTGTCCGAATCACGATCTCCCGTGATGCCAAGCCCCATGTTGGAATCCGCCGTCTGCGTCTGTGCCTGTCCCCTGCCCTGCCCACGTCCTTGATTCTTCCCTTCGCCAGGTTGTTGTCCCTGACCAGGTTGCTGCCCACGGCCCGGCTGCTGCCCATTTTCCGCCGTCTGCGGTTCGCCCTGCCCTTGGCCCATCCCCTTGCCTTGCCCATCTTTCCCCGGTTGCTGCCCGGGTTGATTCCCCTTGGGCTGCTGCGCTGAAGCCTGCTGCCCCTGGCCTTCTCCTTCGCCTTTGCCATCAGGTCCAGGTTGCTGTCCGCCCTGCCCCTTCTCGCCTGGCTGCATGCCTTGCCCTGGCTTCTGCCCATTTTCAGCAGTCTGCGCGTCTTTGCCTTCACCCTGGCCCGCTTTGCCTTCCTTGCCTTGTCCAGGCTTCGGCTCCCCTTCGCCAGGCTTCTGACCTGCTCCAGCCATCTTCGGATCCTGCGGCTGGCCCTCGCCATCCTTGCCTTGTCCATCTTTTCCAGGCTGCTGACCTTCCCCGGCCATCTTCGGTTCCTTCCCCTGACCTTGGCCATCCTTGCCCGGCTCCTGCCCTTGCTCTTCTTTCCCAGGCTGCTCGCCAGCACCCGGCTTCTCACCTTTCTCAGCAGTTTGGCCATCCT
>NZ_JBIPNG010000057.1:0-22178 GCF_044373815.1 Prosthecobacter sp.
GCGCATCGCCGATGGCGAAGCCAAGCTCGAAAAAATCACCCGCGACGCCGCCGAGGCAGCGAAGAATTCTCAGGCTATCCTCGACAAAGCAGAGGCTGATGCAGCCCGCCTTGTGAAGGAAGCTGACGATGCCGCCAAGCTCATTCAGGAGCGCCGCCAGCAGGAGGCCGTCTCCTCCGCCAACACCATCATCGCCAAGGCCCGTGAAGCAGCCCAGCTTGAACAGGAGCAGCTCATGTCCCAGCTCAAGCGTGAGTTCGGCCGCATGGTTTCCGACGCCACCAGCCGCGTCACCGGCAAGGTCCTCAACACCGAAGACCAGTCCCGCATCAATCAGGAAACCTCCGCCCAGGTCTCCGCTTAATTTTCTCTCCGCTTCGCCACCATGAAGATCACCAAGGAAGCCCGCCGCACATCCCGCCAGCTTTTCCGCGCCTGTATCGCAGACGGGAATCTGGATGAGACCCGCGTGCGCACAGTGGTCAGCACGGTCGCTAAAAACAAGCCCCGTGGCTACATCGGCATCCTCGATGCCTTTGCACGCCTCGTGGCCAATGAAGTGGATCGTCAGCTTGCCGCTGTGGAAAGCGCCACCGCGCTGCCACCTGCCACACAATCCGAGCTCCAGGTCAGCCTCTCGAAGAAGTATGGCCGCCCGCTCACCCTCAAATTCAGTGTTAATCCAAAACTGCTTGGCGGCATCCGCGTCAAAGTCGGTTCCGACGTCTGGGATGGCAGTGTCAAAGCCCGTCTCAAAGCCCTGTCCGAATCCCTTTCCGCTTAATTTTCCCGCCCTCAGCCCCTCTCTCAGTTTTTTCAAACAAGCAATACCATGAGCAACATCCTCCAGGAGATCGAATCCCAAATCGCCGGCCTCAAGACCGCCGTCACGAAGTCCAATGTGGGCATCGTACGTGAAATCGGTGACGGCGCAGCCAAGATTGAAGGCTTGAGCGATGTCATGCTCAACGAAATGATCGAGTTCCCAGGCGGTGTCTACGGTCTCGCTCTGAACCTCGAAGAAACCGAAGTCGGTTGCGTGCTTCTCGGCTCCGGCGAAAACGTCCGCGCAGGTGATGAAGTCAAGACCACTGGCCGCCTCCTCTCCGTGCCAGTAGGCAAGAGCCTCCTCGGTCGTGTCGTGAACGCCCTCGGTCAGGCCATCGACGGCAAAGGCGACATCAAGGGTGAAACCCAGTATCCTGTCGAAAAGCTCGCTCCTGGCATCATCGCCCGTAAGTCCGTGTCCGTCCCTGTGCAGACAGGCATCATGAGCATCGACGCCATGATCCCGATCGGCCGTGGCCAGCGCGAGTTGATCATCGGTGACCGTTCCACCGGCAAGACCACCATCGCGGTCGACACCATCATTTCCCAGGCCCAGCAGAACAAGGCCGCCGAACAGGGCAAGCTCAAGGGCCACAAGCCTCTCTACTGCATCTACGTCGCCATCGGACAGAAGCAGTCGAACATCGCCCGAGTCGTCAAAACACTCGAAGACGCTGGTGCCATGGAATACACCACCATCGTCAGCGCTTCCGCTTCTGACTCCGCGGTGAATCAGTACCTCGCTCCGTATTCCGGCTGCGCCATCGGTGAGTGGTTCATGGATCAGGGCCAGGACGTCCTCATCGTGTTCGATGACCTTTCCAAGCAGGCCGTTGCCTATCGTCAGGTTTCCCTCATCCTGAAGCGTCCTTCCGGTCGTGAAGCGTATCCGGGCGACGTGTTCTATCTCCACTCCCGTCTCCTTGAGCGCTCATGCCGCGTCAGCGAAAACTACGGCGGTGGTTCCATGACCGCTCTGCCAATCATCGAGACTCAGGCTGGCGACGTGTCCGCTTACATCCCGACGAACGTGATCTCCATCACCGACGGCCAGATCTTCCTTGAAACCGACTTGTTCTATCAAGGCATCCGTCCTGCCATTTCCGTCGGTCTCTCCGTGTCCCGCGTGGGTTCCGCCGCTCAGACGAAGGCCATCAAGAAGGTCTCCGGCACCACGAAGCTCGATCTCGCCCAGTTCCGCGAACTCGCCGCTTTCGCCCAGTTCGGTTCCGACCTCGACGCCGGCACGAAGGCCAAGCTCGACCGCGGTGCTCGCATCGTGGAACTCTTCAAGCAGCAGCAGTATCAGCCGAAGAGCCTGCCGATCATGGTCAGCACGCTTTACGCGATGCAGAAGGGCTACTTCGATTCCGTTTCCGTGGATCGCGTGAAGGAATTCCAGGCCAAACTGGAAGACTACCTCAGCACCCGCAAGAGCGAGCTCATGGATCAGCTCGCCAACGAAAAGACCCTCGACAATGTCGAAGCCGGCCTCAAGTCCGCCCTCGATGACTTCAAAGCCTCCTGGAAGTAAAGTTCTCCGGTTTTCTGCTACACGCCCTAGCTCCCCGCTCACATGCCCTCCACCCGCGACATCCGACGCCGAATCAAATCGGTCAAAAACACGGCCCAAATCACCAAGGCCATGCAGCTCGTCGCGGCTGCGAAGATGAAAAAAGCGCAGGACCAGGCCAGCCATGGCCGTGCCTACGCCGAGATGCTCAACAAGGTTCTCGTGAACCTGAAGGCGCATGCCGAAGAAGGCATCCACCCCTACTTCGCCGAAGGCAAGGGAGACAAGACCCTCGTCCTCCTTATCGCTTCCGACAAAGGTCTCTGCGGTGCCTTGAACACCAACCTGTTCAAGAAGCTCCTCACCACAAAGATCGAAGGCGAAGTCGAATACGTCACCATCGGGCGCAAATCAGTGCAGGCTATCAACCGTCTGCGCCGCACGCTGGTGGCTGATTTCCCGATCAAGGATCCTGCCAAGTTCGCTGAAGTGCGCGCCGTGAGCCGCTTCATCCAGGAAAAGTATCGCACCGGCGAATACAAGAAGGTGCTCGCTGTCTTCAACAACTTCATCAACACGGTCACCATCCTTCCATCGGTCGAGCAATTGCTCCCCGTGAATCCGGTGACCTTGGGTGGCAAGCGTGACTTTGGCATCGAGATCACCCCGACTGCGGCTGATTCTCTCGAATACAAGTTTGAACCCAGCGCTGCTGTGGTGTTTGAGACGGTCCTGCCTCAGTATGTGAACGACACCGTTTATCAGATGGTGCTCGAATCCCGCGCATCCGAGCACTCCAGCCGAATGGTGGCCATGAAGAACGCCACCGACAACGCCAAGCAGATGATCAAGGACCTCAGCCTTGAATACAACAAGCTCCGTCAGGCCGCGATCACCAACGAACTCCTCGAAATCACCACCGCCAAGATGGCTCTTGAATAAGCCCCCTTCACTTCTCCCTTTTCACTTTTCCCTTCTTTTATGAGCAACATCGGCAAAATCGTTCAAGTCATCGGTCCCGTGGTGGACGTGGATTTCTCCGCCACTGGCAAGCTGCCCGGCATCTACAACGCCCTCGAAATCAACTTCAACCAGGCTGGCAAGCAGGTCCGCCTCACTTGCGAAGTTCAGAGCCACATGGGTGACGGCTGGGTCCGCTCCATCGCCATGATTTCCACGGAAGGTCTCAAGCGCGGCATGGACGCCCTCGACACCGGCGGTCCGATCACCGTTCCTGTGGGTGAAGAAGTCCTCGGTCGTATCTTCAACGTCACCGGCGACGCTTGCGATGACCAGGCCGACCCAAAAACAGCAAAGCGCTACGCCATTCACCGCGCCGCTCCTGCTCTCGTTGATCAGAATCCTTCCGCTCAGATCCTCGAAACCGGCATCAAGGTCATCGACCTCATCTGCCCTTTCACCAAGGGTGGTAAAGTCGGCGCCTTCGGTGGTGCTGGCGTCGGCAAGACCGTCGTTATCATGGAGCTCATCAACAACATTGCCAAGGGCCACGGCGGTTACTCCGTGTTCGCCGGTGTGGGTGAGCGTACCCGTGAAGGGAACGACCTTTACCATGAAATGATCGAGTCCGACGTTATCAAGGTGAAGAAGAACGGCCACGACATCGTGAAGAACGAGCAGGGCGGTTACATCAGCGAGCCCGGCTCCAAGGTGGCCCTTGTTTACGGCCAGATGAATGAGCCTCCAGGTGCCCGTCTCCGCGTCGCCCTCTCCGCCCTCTCCATGGCCGAGTACTTCCGCGATGAAAAGAACCAGGACGTGCTCTTCTTCGTCGACAACGTCTTCCGTTTCTCCCAGGCCGGTTCCGAAGTGTCCGCTCTCCTTGGACGTACGCCTTCCGCCGTGGGTTACCAGCCGACTCTTGCCGCAGAAATGGGCATGATGCAGGAACGAATCACCTCCACCAAGACCGGTTCCATCACGTCCTTCCAGGCCGTTTACGTCCCTGCTGATGACTTGACCGACCCTGCTCCGGCCAACACCTTCGCCCATCTTGACTCCACCGTCGTGCTTGAGCGTTCCCTCGCCGAGCTGGGCATCTACCCTGCTGTGGATCCTCTCGCCTCCGTCTCCAAGGCCCTCGCGCCTGAAATCGTCGGCGAAGAGCATTACCGCGTCGCCCGTGGCGTGCAGCGCGTCCTTCAGCGCTACAAAGACCTTCAGGACATCATCGCCATTCTCGGCATGGACGAACTCAGCGAAGAAGACAAACTCACCGTTTTCCGCGCTCGTAAGCTCCAGCGCTTCCTCTCCCAGCCCTTCCACGTGGCCGAAATC
Organism: Prosthecobacter sp.; assembly: GCF_044373815.1. Classification (GTDB taxonomy): domain Bacteria; phylum Verrucomicrobiota; class Verrucomicrobiia; order Verrucomicrobiales; family Verrucomicrobiaceae; genus Prosthecobacter. The sequence continues at coordinate 4,640 of NZ_JBIPNG010000057.1, forward strand.
TTCACCGGCACCAAGGGCGAATACGTCAAGGTGGCCGACACGATCCGCGGCTTCGCCGAGATCCTTGACGGCAAGCACGACAGCGTTCCCGAAGCCAACTTCTACATGAAGGGCGGCATTGACGGCGTGAAGAAGGACTAAGCTGCAGTGCTGCCCATCTATGGCAGTGCATTCAATCGTCATTCTGATTTTGTCATTCGTCATTAACCGCTCCGTCTAGCCCATGCCTCTTAAACTGGAAATCGTCACCCCTGAAGCCCGCATCTACTCCGATGAGGTCGATACCGTCGTGCTTCCGGGGTATGAGGGTGAAATGGGCGTCCTGCCTGCGCACAGCAATCTCGTGACCACCCTGGTCCCCGGTGAGCTGCGCATCACCAAGGGTGGCAAAACCATCGAACTCGCCGTCGGCGAAGGCTTGGTCGAAGTCACCGGTTCCGTCACCCGCATCCTCACGGATGCTGCTGTGGACGCCGACAAGATCGACGAAGCTGCCGCTGAAGAAGCCATTTCCCGCGCCAAGAAGGCCCTCGAAACTCTCAAGCCTGGCGAACATCAGGAAGAAGTGGCAGCCGCCATGGCCGCCATCCAGCGCGCCACGATCCATCTCAACATCAAGCGCAAGCGCAAGACCATTTGATTTGGGGCACATAGATTCGCTCCACCCCGGAGCACAGCAGACCATGAGACCTCCATCTCATGGTCTTTTTTTTGGAATGGGGTTGCTCAGTGAGGAGCAGCCACTCTTCCACAGCTGTCGAACTCCAAATGTGTTCCGCAGGCTCACGCCTCCGATATGGACTGCGGTTGCGAAGTGAGGAACGAACGCAGCTACCGCTTTCGCAGGCCGGTTCAGCACACGCATACCCAGAGACACTCGAACATGGCAGCCGGCACCCCTTCGCAAACCCGTCACCCCACGCCCATCACAACCCGCTCGAAAGCAGCAGCCCCCTCAAATTCGGCCAATCTGATGCTCTTTCAAACTACCGCCCGATTGAGAACGAATCCACGATCCGCTGCACCGCCGGGCCGCGCGAGATCGGCATGCCATAGTAGGCAAACAGCAGGCCGAGCATCCTCCCCTTCTCAATGAACGTGTAGTTCAAGAAGGATTGATTGGTCTCCGGCTTGCGCGCTTCGCAGCGCATCGCCTCACGTCCGCCCACCGTCACCAGTTGCGGCTTGCTGAACTTCGTGAATCCCTTCGCGCTCCAGGCGCGCTGGTAATCCTTGATGAAATAAGGGTCCTTGACTCCCTTGTGGCTGGAATCAGGCGCCGTGATCAGAGCAAACACGATGCCCCCTGGCTGGTCGCCGTTGTCATGCGCCGCACCCAGCAGCCGCCCCTCGCCCTTTGTTTTCGGCATCACCTTCCAGCCGTCGGGCAAAAAGAACGAGATGTGCTGGCTGGGAAAGGAAACCATCTCACCACCCGCCACCGGCTGGCGCTGCGGCTTCGAACCCGTGGCACAGCTCATCAATGACAGAGCGCTCGTGAGCAGGAGAAAAAGAGAAATATTTTTCATGGTAGGTTCTCGCAGTTGCCGCGTACCCCGCCCGGGGTCAAGCGGCAAAGTAACCGGCGGTGTGCCGCCAGCCTTTCGTCAGTCCCAGGAAATCACATTCTTAGAGCAATGAATTCCAACGCGGCCGCACCTTTGTAGTTGGCATGTCCGGCATTCCCCCGGAGTCTCCACCAGCAACCTACTATCCCTCCTATGTCCACTGCCTTTGGCTGTTTTATTGGATTTCTCGTTTGGTTCCTCATGCGTTACCTGATCGCCGGATTTTATACGGTGAACCAAAACGAACGCGCGGTCAAAACCAGCTTCGGCCGAGCGCAACGTGTCGGAAATATGCGCACGATTGATGACCCCGTCGCGGAGCATCTCACCGCCGATCAAAAACTGCGCTACGACTACCCTCAGGTTCGCGTCATCCAGCCGGGAGGCCCCTATTTCAAATGGCCCTGGGAAAAGGTTTACAAGGTCGACATCGCCACCAGCACCGTCAACATGGCCTGGGATCCCGATGATCCCTCCGCCAACAACTCCGGCAGCATCCTCGATGCCGTCACCAAAGATCAGCTCAACGTCGGACTCAATGGCCAGATCCGCTTCCGCGTTTCAGATCGCAATCTCTACGCCTTCGTCTTCGGTGTGAAGAACGCCTACGCCCACGTCATGGGCTACTTCGTCAGCGTCTTGCGCGAGCGCATTGCCACCTTTGAGGCACCGCCTGATCCCGCTGCCGATCCGGAGCACTCTGCAGCCGCCTCCACCATCGGCATCTCGATCAACGACATCCGCAAAAACATGCGCGATCTCAACGAGCACATGGACAACGAATGCCAGAGCTCCTCCGCTCGCTACGGCATCGTGCTGGACGCCTCCCTGATCACCGGCATCGACCCGCCGCATGAAGTCGAGTCCGCCCTCGCCGCCATCAACACCGCCTACAACCAGGTCTCCTCCGACATCAGCCTCGCCCAGGCCAGCGCCGATCAAAAAATCGTGCAATCCCAGCGTGCCGTTGAAATCGAAACGCTCAAAGCCCAGGCCGAAGTCGAGCCCCTCAAGTGCCTCGCCTCCCAGCTCCTCGATTTGAAAACCCGTGGCACCGCCGCCCTGCGCTCCTACGTGCGCAATGTCCGCCTCGCCCTCTTCGACAAGGCCAGCCAGGTCTTCGTCGAAACCCGCAGAGATTAAACCCAGCACAAAGAACCAGGAACCAACAACACACTTCCATGGACGCTTTCTCCCATTTCCTTCTCGCCGCCGCCGTCACCTTCATCGGCTGCAGCATTGCGGTGCCGCTCATCCTCACAATCGGGCGCATCATCGGACTCTATGCCGTCGTGCAGGAGCGCCGCAGCCAGGTGTACCTGCTCTTTGGCAAAGTCGTCGGCACCCTTGAGGAACCCGGCCTGCACTTCCTGCCCGCGAAACTCGGCCCCGCTGCATTCTTGGTCAACTGGCTCGGCAAATGCCACATCGTCGATCTGCGTCTGGACCAGATGTACCTGCGCAGCCAGCCGGTCAATTCCGAAGAAGGCGCCCCCATGGGCATCGGCATCTGGTATGAGATGTTCGTCAGCGACCCCGTCTCCTTCCTCTTCAAAAACACCGACCCCCGCGGCTCCCTCTCCGCCAACGTCAGCAACTCCACCGTCCGCTGCCTCAGCAATCTGCCGCTCGCCAAAATGCTCGTGAACCGTCACGTCATGAGCGACACCGTGCGCAACGAAGTCACCCCCAAGTCCCATGAATGGGGCTACAAGCTCGGCAGCGTCTACATCCGCAAGGTTCACTTCCGCGATGCCATGATGATCAAGCAGATCGAAAGCAAAGTCGTCAACCGCCTCCGTCAGGTCACCTCCGCCATCAAGCAGGACGGTGTCAATCAGGTCAGCGTCATCACCAGCACCGCCGAAAAAACCGCCGCCATCGAGCTTGCCAAAGCCGCCGCCGTCCGCCCCGAAATCGTCGGCAACGCCCTCCGCGACATCTCCAACGATCCCGACGTCGCCCAGGCCGTCTTCGACGTCCTCGAAGCCCAAAAAATCATCAACGGCAAAGCCACCGTCACCCTCATGCCCGCCTCCTCCAGCGGCCTCCTCACCGATCTCCTCGCTGCGCAGCCTGCGCGAAGAGACGGTGGTCCGCCGCCAGTGAAGGCGTGATGCTCCCAAGGAGCGGCACTTGCCAAGTGCCGTGGTTTGGGAAGATGAAAATCAGGCAGCTTTGCGGTGCATTTCCAAGCTGGGACTTGGCAAGTCCCACCCCTTGCACTCGCCTCATCCCACCATTTCCGTCGCTTGCATTCCACCTCCGTCTGCTACACTCGCTCTCCCGCCAATCTGGCATTCGTCATTCTGATTTCGTCATTCGTCATTCGTCATTTCTTTCCTTCATGTCTCACAGAGTCCTCATCATCGGAGCCGGCGGCGTTGGCCGCGTTGTCGTTCATAAATGCGCCCAGCTTCCCGACGTGTTCGGTGAGATCATGCTGGCCAGCCGCACGAAATCCAAGTGCGACAGCATCGCCGCAGAACTGAAGCGCCCGATTCAAACCGCCGCCGTGGATGCGGACAACGTGCCGGAGCTGGTCAAACTGCTGAAAAGCTACAAGCCCGAAGTCGTCATCAATGTGGCGCTGCCCTATCAGGATCTCACCATCATGGATGCCTGCCTCGAAGCCGGCGTGCATTACATCGACACCGCCAACTACGAGCCGCGTGACGTGGCCAAGTTTGAGTACCACTGGCAGTGGGCCTATCAGGACAAGTTCAAGAAAGCGGGCCTCACCGCCCTGCTCGGCTGCGGCTTTGACCCGGGCGTGACGAATGTGTACACCGCCTACGCGATGAAGCACCACTTCTCGAAGATCGACACCCTCGACATCCTCGATTGCAACGCCGGTGATCACGGCAAGGCCTTCGCCACGAATTTCAATCCCGAGATCAACCTGCGCGAAGTCACCGCCAACGGCCGCTACTGGCAGGATGGCAAGTGGGTGGAGACCAAGCCCCTCGAAATCAAACGCAGCTTCCCTTTCCCCGCCGGCATCGGCCCGAAGAACATCTACTGCCTCTACCACGAGGAACTGGAGTCGCTCACCAAACACTTCGACATCCGCCGCGCACGTTTCTGGATGACCTTTGGCGACGCCTACATCAAGCACATGGAAGTGCTCGTGAACGTCGGTATGACCGGCATCCATCCCGTGAAGCACAAGGGCGTGGACATCATTCCCATCGAATTCCTCAAGACCCTTCTCCCCGAACCCGGCACCCTGGGTGCAGACACCAAGGGCAAGACCTGCATCGGCAACTGGATCGAAGGCACGGGCAAAGACGGCCAGCCGCTGCGCTACTACGTGTACAACATCTGCGACCATCAGGAGTGCTACGTTGAAACCAACTCCCAGGGCGTCAGCTACACCACTGGCGTGCCCGCCATGATCGCCGCGCGTCAGCTCCTCACCAATCCCACCGAGTACCGCCAGCCCGGCGTCTGGAACATCGAGCAGCTCAATCCAGATCCCTTCATGGCTGACCTGAACGCCTACGGCCTCCCATGGCTGGAGACCTGGCCAACGGAGCCGCTGCCAGGAGAGTAATCCACTCCCTCCCCCGCTCTTATGAGAACCCGATTCGCAGCAGCATGCTTCACCTGCTGCGTCGGGTTCTGGATGGTCGGAAATGCACAGACCACTGAGGATCGCTGCGTCGATGCCTTGAGTGTCTCTGCCGTGATCGATGCCAGCCTCGACTCCGATTTTTTCAGATCCAAGCAGTCGTCCTATCCCTGGCACATCCTCGAGCATGATGACGGTCATTTGGAAGACACCATTGCCGGAGGCCCGGCAAACCGCAAAACAGTCAGCAAGATCGAGCACACGGCCAGCTGCATCTCAACCCACCAGGGAGAGCACCTCATGTCCTTCTGTGAAGCGACCCAGCGCGGACAAGGCGTGGATCTGGTGATCACCGGTGGCATGCCCGCCTATGCCAGCATGTTGACGGTGAAGCTCGACGAAAAGAAGCAGATCACCTGCTCCTTTGAAGCCACCTATCCCATGACCATTCCAGGCGAAAAGCTTCAGTGGCGCATCACCAAGAAAGCGTTTCGGATGAAAAACGAGGAGTTCAAACCCGGCACCCGTTTGTTCGGCTGGTTGACCGTGGAGTTTGAAGAGATCACCACCCTCAAGGGCAAAGAGACCCGCAGGAGCTACAAGGTCGAGGGTTATATAAAGCCGTTGATTCAAAGCACCTCAACGCAGCGATAGACGGAGTTGAAGCAGTCAAACTGGGCCAGACTGCGCACCATGCTGTTTGGACTATTCCTTGACCTCTTGACCACCTGCGCTCCGCTCCAGTCCCCCATGCCTCTTTCCCTCATCCTCACCCATCCCGGCGGCTCCCATAAAGACGAACTCCTCGCCTGCAGCCTCCTCGCCGCCGTGCACCGCGTGCCCATCGTCCGCCGTGAACCCACTCCAGAGGATCTTGCCGACCCCACCATTGCCGTCGTCGATGTCGGTGGCGAGCACGCCCCGGAGCGCAACAACTTCGACCATCATCAATTCCCTGCCGATCATCCGCCCGTGTGCGCGCTGAGCCTCGTGCTGCAGCATCTCGGCGTCTATGAAGACGCCCGCCAGTTCTGCGATTGGCTTGAACCCGCCGAATGGTTCGACACCCGCGGCCCCAACGTCACCGCCAAGTGGCTCGGTGTGGACCGCAACACCATGAACAAGCTCAACTCGCCCATCGACATCACCGTCCTGCGCCGCTTCGCCAAAGCCAAGCGCCTTGAGCCCGGCGAGCCCCTCTGGGAAATCCTCAGCTACATCGGCGCCGATCTCCTGGAATACCTGCGCGAACTCCGCACCCGCCTCGACTACATCGCCCGGCAGGCGCAAATCAGGACCGTGGACGACCACGAAATCCTCTTCCTCCCCCGCACCGATCCCATGCCCGACGAACCCTCCGCCGGCATTGATCGTTATCTCGCCACCATCGGCAAAGCCACCACCGTCGCCGCCCTCATCTACCCCGACCGCCGCGGCTCCGGCTACGGCCTCTCCCGCCACAACGACAACCCACTCTACGACTTCACCCGCATCGACAAACAACCCGACGTCCACTTCGCGCATGCGCGTGGCTTTGTGGCGAAGACTTCAGCGGCGGAGATCAGTCGCGTGAAGGAGCTGCTGGGATTGGCACGTGTGTAGCACCAACCCCTGCTTATCAAGCATCACCTCCTTTCCTTGCTCTGCTACTCCAGGTGCCTAGCAACAAGTATCGCCCGATCCAGGCGCGTCATCAGGACAGTGAGTCCACATTTCATCGTCTCCAATTGTCCCGCTAAAAGGCTTGTAAGCACCTTCACATCCGTGATCCAATGCCACCAACTCACCCACCACGTCAGCCAAACGTTGGTTTTGATCGAACAGTTCTTCAAACGTCAGCCTGAGCGTATTCGACACATTGGCGCTCACATCTTGAGTTAAACAGAGCACCTGGATCAACGTCTTAAAATCCTCCGCCACCGAATGCAGGAGCGTGCTGTGAGACAAATGATTTCGCAGATCTCGAATGGCGTCCATCCTGACTATGAGCGCCTCCCATTGATCTCTTTTTGCCACCATTGCGGGATGCTGGCCAGCCAGTTGCTGAAGACACCGAATCTTCTCATGAAATGACTTTTTTATCACCGCATTCTTGGACTCTGGCCTTGAGCGGAGCTTGAGAATATCCGACAACGCCAGCTCTAAGTGGCCGAAATTCAGCATGAACAATCCCATCACCGAGGGCCAGTCAAGACGTTGAGGAAGCACCGGTCGGAGCGCCATTGTGATGTTGCCTTCTGCCGCTGCTGCATCACTGTCCATATCGATACTTTAGAATGCTCGACCAAAACAAACAACAGGATGGTATCCCATCCTGTTGTTTGAATTATTTCACGCTCAAAGACAGGCCTTTACAGCCTCCGCTCCTTCACCTCCGCCGCAATCTCCGCAAGGAACTCAGCAATCGGCTTCACACCCAGATCACCTTTCTTGCTGTGACGCACCGCGACACACTGCGCGGCAGCTTCCTTCTCACCAAGAACGAGCATGTAAGGAATCCGATCAAGCTGGGCCAAACGAATCTTCGCCCCAATCTTATCCGCATCATTGTTCAATGACACACGCAGACCGGCATCCTTAAGCTGAGCATAGATCTCATCCGCAAAGGCATCCACCTTCTCGCTGATCGTGAGGATGCGCACCTGCTCAGGCGCGAGCCACGTTGGAAAATGTCCGGCGAAATGCTCGATGAGCACGCCGCAGAAACGCTCCATGCTGCCAAAGGGCGCACGATGAATCATCACCGGGCGGTGCGGACGGTTGTCCGCGCCGTTGTAGGTGAGGTCAAAGCGCACGGGCAGGACGTAGTCCACCTGCACGGTGCCCAGCTGCCATTCGCGGCCAATGACATCCTTGATCACGAAGTCGATCTTCGGGCCGTAAAACGCAGCTTCCCCCGGCTCCTCCGTAAACGGCACGCCCAGAGTAGCAGCAGCTTCGCGGCAGGCAGCTTCCGCTTTGTCCCACTGCTCCGGATTACCCGTAAACTTGCTGCTGTCCGGATCACGCAGACCCACGCGCACGCGATAGTCGTGCATGCCCAGCGTATTCAGCACGATCTTCACGAGGCTGAGGCAGCCGAGCACTTCCTTGGCCACCTGATCTTCGGTGCAGAAGAGATGCGCATCGTCCTGCGTGAAACCACGCACGCGCGTCATGCCGTTCAATTCACCACTCTGCTCCCAGCGATACACCGTGCCGAATTCGGCGAGGCGCACCGGCAGGTCGCGATAACTGCGCGGCTGGCTGTCGTATATCTTGATGTGATGCGGGCAGTTCATCGGCTTCAGCAGGAAACCGTCGAGCAGCTTGTCATCTGGCAGCACACGGTCTTCCGTGATGACTTCCTTGCCGGCACGCTCGTTGAGCTGCTGGCGCATGCGGGCAGACACGGCGCCAAGGCGCTCCATGACTTCACAGCAGCCGCAGCCTTCCTTGATCACTTTCGCGAGGTCGTCGTTCTCAATGACCGGTGCGAACTGACTGTCCTTGTAATAAGGGAAATGACCGCTGGTCTTGTACAGACCCACTTTGCCAATGTGCGGCGTGAAGACCTGGCTGTAGCCCTGCTTGCGCAGCTCTTCGCTGATGAAATTTTGCAGTTCCTGACGCAGGATCGCGCCATTCGGCGTCCAAAGGATGAGCCCCTGCCCCACTTCTTCGTCGATGTGGAAAAGCTTCAGTTCTTTGCCCAGCTTGCGGTGGTCGCGCTTCTTAGCCTCTTCGAGCTGTTCCAGATGCTTGGCGAGTTCTTCGCTCGTCGGGAAAGCCGTGCCATACAGGCGCTGAAGCTGCGGCTTGGTGTCGTCGCCCATGTAGAAGGCGCTCGCCACGGACATAATTTTGACGTGCTTGCACTTGCCGCTGTAGCCCACGTGGGGTCCGGCGCAAAGATCGATGAAGTCACCGTTCTGGAAGGTCGAGATCTGCTCTCCTTCAGGAATCTTTTCCAGCAGGTCCAGTTTGAACGTGCTCGGATTCCCCGGACGCTCCGTCAGACCACCCAGACGGCCAGATTTCGCCAGCGCGATGGCTTCGTCACGGCTGACGCCCTTCCATTCAAATTTCTGGTTCTCCTTGGAGATCTTCTTCATCTCCGCCTCGATCTTCTCGAAGTCATCCGGCGTGATGCGGTGATCCGGCAGATCAAAGTCATAGTAGAAGCCGTTTTCGACCGGCGGCCCGTAGGCAAACTGGGCATTTGGCCACAGGCGCAGGATGGCGGTGGCCATCACGTGGGCACAGGAGTGGCGCAGGCGATCGATGTCTGACATCTGAGCGCGTTCTTCGAGGGTCTTGCGGGCTTCGGACATGGTTGTAAGTGGGGCCTTGTCCATGCCGCAGGACGCGACGAGATTCAAGATGATAACGACAGGGAAAGCAGCCGAGGGCATTCTCCGCCTCCAGCCCCCATCAAATGAGGCCCTACTGCTCCGGCGTCGAAAACTCCACGCCGACCTCCATGCTCAGGAACGCTCCTGACGGCCCGAAATACCGCCCGCTCACCGGCATCACGCCGCGCGGATGGTGGCTCGTCCCGGTGACGATGTGCCGGTGCTCACACCGTTTTCCCGTCGTCGGGTCAAAGCCACGCCAGCCAAGTTGTGGGAAATACACCTCAGCCCATGCATGGGTCGAGCCACGTGCCGCACGCGTCGCGGAGCAGTCCAGATAGCCGCTGGCAAAGCGCGCGGCGATGCCCAAATGCCGCAGCGTTTCCATCATCAGCGTCGCCACATCGCGGCACGATCCGCTGCCCAGAGACAAGGTGGTTCCCGGCGTCTGCACCCCCTTCTGCTCGCGGCGCATGTAGCGGACCTTCTGGTGGATCGCTTCCGCCACTTGCAGCACGAAAGCCTCGGCGCTTGGAAACTCCCTTGGGTTTGGCAGCGTGGCGATCCAAGCCTGCATGGCGGCCGTTTCCTCGGCGAAGACCGGTGTCATATACCCCTTCAGGATGGCCTGCTCCAGCAGGTCATACTCCAGTGGATAAGGATTGGGGCTGTGCGGCTTTTTGGGGGGCGTGTCCGGCGAAAAAAAGCGCCGCACCACCACATCCACATCAATTTTCAACTCCTTGCCCGGCTCACGAAAATGCGCATAGGCGATTGAGTTCCCGAAAACATCCCATGCCCACGTCACATCCGCCGCCGGGGTGATGGAAAGATTCAGGCTCTCCACGCGCAAGTCGTGCCCCTCACGCGGACGGATCACCAGACGATGCATCTCGAAGGTCACCGGCTGCACATATTGGTAGTGCGTGCGGTGAATGATCCTCAGCAGATGGCTGTCGCTCATGGCGCTATCATTACGGCCCGGCCCGCCAGATCGGCGGCACTGAGCGGTTGAAATTCATCTGACACACAGGACACCGACATGCCGGTCATCTGCATCTGTCCAAAAATCGTGGCCACGGCAGCGTCCGCAGCATCGCGCCCGGTGGCGATTCGGACCAGCCCGTTGAGCGCAGCACGCTGCGTGGGATCAAAAATGAACCACCGGTTGCCGATGCAGGCCTCAAAACAGGCGTGAAAATCTGGCGGCTGCATGTCGCAGGCATAGCCGGCATAATAACGGGCAGGAATCGAAAGCGCCCTGCAGAAAGCGATCCCGAGGTGCGCAAAATCACGGCACACACCCGCACGCTGCGTCACCGTGTCATAGGCGGAGGTCTCCTCATTCGTCGTGCCGCTCAGGTAGTCGATGTTGTTATAGATCCAGTCCGCGATGGCCACCGTCTGATGGTAGGGATGCTCGATGTTGCCAAACATCTTCATCGCCAGACGCCCCATCCGGTCAGACTGGCAGTAGCGGCTTGGGAACAGATACGAAATGGCCGAACGATGGATTTCAGAAATCGGGATGCCCTGAATCTCTTCATGATCCACTATCTTGTGCCGCGTCTCGGCCACCACCGCGTAGCTCACTTCCAGCCTTGTGGCATCTCCCGTGTCCAATCGGATGTAGCGGTTCCCGCCCGACCCCACCGGCAGCTCTTCCCACACCACGCCAGGCGTCACAGTGAAGGATTCCATCCGCAGCTTTTGATTCCGGGTGGCGAGCGCATGAACACTCAAAAGCATCGTACTTCTCATCAGCACGTCGTATTGAAGTTCAGCGTTGAGTTGAAAAGCCATGGCTTGGATCATCGGCCTGAAGAAGAAACAAGCAACGGACCAATCGCGCTGGATGACACGAGGCAACGCTTGGCACCCGGCACACTGGGGTGTACTCCCCATGTCAATCTTGGCCGCAGTGCGCGAGATTCCGTTCGCTCCCTTCCATGATTATTGATGCCTCCTGCCGCCTTGAATATATTATTCCCGTCGAGATTCACGCCATCTTCATGCTTCGTCCGCGCAGTGGCTTAGGCCAGTGGATCATCCGGGAGGAATTCGACATCAATCCCCGCGTGCCAGTCGAAGAATACACCGATTTTTATGGCAACCTCTGCCAGCGCATCGTCATGCCACGGGGCCGCTTTCACTACTCCATGAAATGCCGGGCCAAGGTGCAGACGGAGCTGGACAGCCAGCCGCTTGCCCTGCTCCACTCCGTGAAGCAGCTCCCGGCGGATGTGCTGCATTACCTCCTGCCGAGCCGCTACTGTCAGTCCGACAAGCTGGGCGATCTCGCGACATCCATTGTGGGCAACGCACCGAGCAGCTACCAGAACGTGACCAGCTTGCGCAACTGGATCCACGAGAACATCAAATTCCAGCGCGGCACCAGCAATTCATCCACCTCTGCCCTCGAGACCGTGGCCACACGGCACGGCGTTTGCCGTGACTTCGCGCATTTGGGCATCGCCCTCTGCCGTTCCATCAATGTCCCCGCACGCATGGTCGTGGGTTTTGTTCATGGTCTGGATCCCATGGATCTCCACGCATGGTTCGAGGCCTACATTGGCGGGCACTGGTTCACCTTCGACGCCACCGAGGATCATCCCGGCGGCAACCGCATCGTCATCGCCTATGGCCAGGATGCAGCAGACGTGGCCATCGCCTCCATCTTCGGTCCGTTTACATGCACCACCATGCAAGTCACCGTCGCCATCGCTCCCGAAACCGAAGACGGCTGATCTGCCGCGAAGCGCCACACCTTCTACCGCACCACCAGCTCCTTCAGCAGCATGCCAAAAACTTGCTCAAGCTTGCCATCCGCCAAAATGCACAGCTTCTCCTCCGGCAGCAGTTCATCCGGCACCTCGTATCCAGCGCTCAGCCTCTTCCAGTCTTCCAGCCGTGCATCGGACACCACTTCACAGTCCCCATCACGTTGCAGCAGACGTTCACGCACCACCGCTTCACTGGCATGAGCTTCAACCCATCGCACATCAAAGCCCTCCGCAGCCATGAGTTCCTTGAGCGCATCTCGGTGCTCACTTTTGGAAAACGTGGCATCGAGGATGACGCAGTGCCCTTCACGCAGGGTGGCAAGCGCCTGCTCAAACAGCAGTTCATAAGTTTTCTTCGTCATGGCGGGCGCATACAGCGCCGCACGCTCCGCCTCGCTTCCCCGATGATTCAGTGGCGTGCCCGCCTGGCTCTTGCGCACACGGTCGGAAGACAGCACCGGCCAGCCCGTCTCCTGCCCCAGGGCTTCGGCCAGCGCTGACTTGCCGGAGGCCACCTTGCCCATGAAGACGTAGAGTCGCGGCTTGGAACCCGCCAGCGCGTATTGCAGCGCAAGTTGAAAGTATCGCTGCGCCAGTTGCAGGCTCGCTTGCTTCTCACATTCCGCCACCGTCTCAGCACTGGCATGCAGGCTCTCCACCTTGCCACGCACACAGGCACGGTAGCACTTGTAAAAGTCCATCAGCGAGCTCATTCCGTGGTCATCCAACAAGAGCACGAATCGTTCAACGATGTAACGCGCAAGATCAGGTCGACCATTGAAATCAAGATCCATGGCGAGAAACGCGATGTCACAGGCCACGTCGATGCAGCGGAAGTCAGTGTTGAACTCAATGCAGTCATAGATGCTCACAGCTTCAGGAGAAAGGTGTATGTGCTCAAGATGCAGGTCGCCATGGCAGTCGCGGATCCAGCCGTCATGCAGGCGTGAGTCAAGCAGGGCGCCATGCCGCGCAAAGAACTCGCGGGTATAATGCGCGATCGCATCCAGCGCGCTCTGAGAGAGGCTTGGGCCGACAAACTGCGCGGAGGTCTTGAAGTTGTCCTCGGTGCCTTGTCGCAGATGCTCATTGGCCGTCCTCACATCACCCGGCGGCAGCGGTGGCTGGGTCCCGTAGAAGCGCTGCAACTTTTCCGCGATACGGTCCATTTCACGACGGCCCACATTCTGAGTCTTCATGAGCTCCAGCAAAAAGAAACGCGGGTCCATCTGCCTCATTTTCACCGCCCACTCGACAACCACACCGTAGCCTCCGAAGTGAAGGCTGCCCTCATGCTCACAGATGGGCTCGATTCCCAGATAGACATCCTCAGCGAGGCGGCGGTTGAGCACCACCTCGTGCTTGCAGTCTTCATGGCGAAGTTCGAGCGTGGAGAAGTCCAGAAATCCCAGGTTCACCGGCTTCTTGATTTTGTAAACAAAGGGCGGCGCGATGAAGACCCATGACGCATGTGTCTGCACCAGCGTGACCTGGGGCGGGCGGTGCGGGTAGGACTCAGCTTGGGACAAGAAATCCAGCAGGCGTTGGGTGGCGGCGGAGATCATGGGGAAGGTTTGGGTTACGGCACCAGCACGGCGGCTCCGTTCAGACGGCCAGCCCGCAGCATGGCCAGGGCTTCGTTCGCAGCCTCCAGCGGAAAGCTTTGCGTCTCCACCCGCACAGGAATGCTTGCTGCGAGCGGGAGAAATTCATCGCCATCACTACGGGTGAGATTCGCCACGGAGCAGATGCTGCGTTCGTGCCACAGGTCATCGTACGAGAAGGAAGGAATGTCGCTCATGTGAATCCCTCCGCAGACCACGGTGCCGCCTTTGACGAGCGTGCGGAGCGCGGCAGGCACCAGCTCACCCACAGGCGCAAAGATGATGGAGGCATTCAGCATTTCCGGCGGACGCTCATCCGAGGCACCAGCCCACACGGCACCAAGCCTGCGCGCAAAGTTCTGCGCATCCTCATCACCCGCCCTCGTGAAAGCATACACCTCGCGCCCTTGATGAAGCGCCACTTGAATGACGATGTGCGCCGCCGCCCCAAACCCATAGATCCCCAGCCGCTGCGCGGCTCCGGTCTTCTTCAGTGAACGATACCCGATGAGTCCGGCACAGAGCAGCGGGGCCATGGAAACATCACTCCCGCCACCGGGCAGAGGGAAACAGTAGCGTGAATCCGCCACCGTGTAATCCGCATAGCCACCATCAAGCGTATAGCCGGTGAACTTGGCCTCATCGCAGAGGTTTTCGCGACCGCTGCAGCAGTAGGCACAAGCACCGCAGGTCCAGCCAAGCCATGGAATGCCCACACGCTGGCCGATGTGAAATCCCGCCACTCCATTTCCCAGTGCCTCGATGGTGCCGACGATCTCATGCCCAGGAATAAGCGGCAGTTTGGGATGCGGCAGTTCACCGTCCAGCACATGCAGATCGGTGCGGCAGACGGCACAGGCGGTGACTTTCACCAGCACCTGGCCCGCAGCAGGCGCTGGCCGTTCCACCTCCCGGCAGACCAGCGGCCCGCCGGGAGATTCGAGGCACATCGCTTTCATGCTGCAAAGCCCTTCAAGAAGACCCCGCCAGTGGCTGGATCGTTGGTGGATGATGATTGATGGCCATCAGCGCCCACCGCGCGCGGACTGGGATTTCGGACTCGCTTTCACCTGGCGAATCCCTCGGTCTTCGCGCAGGTCTTTGGACTGCTTGAAGTTGTTGTCATGCTTGCGCGGCTTGCTGGCGGTCTCGCTGTGGTTGGCCCCCAGCTTGCGTGGAAGAGGCTTCGCTGGAGTTTCAGGGGGGGCGTTCGTGGCTGTTGTTTTCGTTTTCATGGCGATACTGTTATCTTATCATGTTTACGCATGTGCGGCTGCTCCCGGTTTGGTCATTGCCGGGCGGATCATGTGCTGGCGGGGGCGGTTGCATCCGGCTCATCACTCTTCGCAATGTCCTCAAACGAACGCCGCACCGTTTCAATCTGCTGCCGGTAGCTCTCGGCGTCGCCGTAATCGAAGAAATGCCGGTAGCGGCTGTGCATGGACTTCATGCGCAGCGCGTGCTTGATCGGGCACCAGTACTGCTCCGTGCGTGCGGCGATCTCCGTGGCGCAGGCCAGCACACCATTGGCATAGCCGCAGTACTCGCAGTTGAGTTTCTCCGCCCAGTTCAGATAGGCCAGATACTTGCGGTCCAGCTTGATGTAGTCGCTCCGCTTCACCTTGGGGATGCCATAGACCGGAAAACAGATGGCCTGATAAACGATCATGAAAAAGTCCAAAATCGCGATGGGGATGATGCCCGCCCAGATCACCGGCCCTGTGGCAATGATCATGAAACGCGAGTCCCGGACATACGCCGCGAACCTCTTCACCAGCAGCTTGTGCCGGGCCCGTGCCTCTTCTGTGAAGCGGATCTTGCCCTGGCGCACCTCATAGAAGAACTCCAGCTCCTTCTTTTGCAGCTCGCGCAAAATTTCCGTTTCCAGACCGCGCATCTTTTCCAGCAGGGTGTCGAGTTTTTCGTTCATGTGGGAGATATAAGCGGGAATTTCCAAACCATGGCACACTCTCGTTGTGCCAGCCTTGCTCAAAACTGACCGCTGCCCGGCCCTGGGTTCGGCGGCAGAGGCACCGGCCTGTGGGCGGCGCCTGCGGCCGGAGGCACGGGAATAACAGGCGCTGGTATCGCAGCCGCGGCAGGCTTGGGCCTTGGCGCAGGAGCCGGGCCCACCTCCGGGCGGGGCGGACTGCTGTCATCGGGTATTTTATGGCAGCTCGACACGGCGGCCAGAGAAAGCGCGGCGGCAAGAATGAGGACTTTCATGAGGGAGTCAGCAGGTGGATGCGCCCCCGTGCAGCCGCCATAAGGAAGAGCGCTTCATGCATCTCAGCCGTTTACTGAGCCTCATCAGGTGCCTCTGCCCATTGCTCCGGAGATCAGCCATGGCCTAACGCTCTTCATCTCCACTGCCACCCACCTTTCAGTATCTCCGCTTGAAGGCCCTCCTGGCACCTGCAAGCCCTCGATGATAAAGCACCTCCCCCATGTCCTCCTCCTCGCGCTGACCCTGCCGTTTGCAGGCACCTCATGTGCGGGACGCATGAACGTGAGCGAAAAAATGATGTGGTCCACCTACCCCCTGGTCACATTCAGGGGTGCCGCCACCGGCTTTGTCATCAACCATCGTGACCCCGGCGCACCGGGCGGCAAGATTCCCGTCGTGTTCACCTCCGTCCATGTTTTGGAAACCATGGGCAAAGGGCCGCTGATCATCGGCTTTCGCATCCCGGATGCAGCAGGCGGGGCCCGTGTGGCCCTGCTCGCCTTCATCCCGCCAAAGACAACGGGCAAAAAGAAGTTCTATGTCCGTCATCCGGACTTCGACATCGCCGCCTTTGCCCTGCACATCCCGGCGGAAATCGCGGCCCGCGCGGATATCCCCTCCTGTCTGAATGAGAACTCGCTTTCACGCGATGGCAAAGCTCTCCACGTCGGTGAGGAGGTGTCTTTTTTGGGCTATCCTGAAGTCCTCCCCGGCACAGACGGCGCCTTCCCCTTGCTGCGCAGCGGCAGGGTCGCCTCCTATCCTTTGGGCACCTCCCAGGCCCATGGCCGGTTTCTCATCAACTCGGACGTGTATCCCGGCGATAGCGGCGCTCCCGTCTTCATCAACAACACCGGCACCCGTCCTGACCTCGTGGGCATGATCATCCAGCGCGTCAGCCCGAAGGCCTCCGACTTTTCACATTTCGCCGTCGCCGTCGATGCCGACGTGATTCGCGAGACTCTCGCCTTGGTGGAAGCCAGTGAAAACCACATGGCCCCGGCCGTCCCTTCTCCATCCCCCAAACCGGCGCACTGATCCTATCCCTTCCCATGAACACGCTCAAAACCATCCTCGTCGCCGTGGACTTCTCCACCGGATCTCGTGCAGCCCTCGAACAAGCCTCACGCATCGCCCGCCTGCAGGGCGCCAAACTGCACGTGCTGCATGTCGTTGACTCCACGGCTGTGGCCACCCTGGCCTCCAGCCGTGAATCCACCTATGAGAGCCAGGCCACCTCGGCAACGGAAGGTGCCCGCACCGCGCTCAATGCCTGGCTGGCACAGTCTGAGGTGCCCGCCGATGTTGAAGTCACCATTGCCATTGGCACGCCGCTGCATGAAATCCTGGAGCACGTCCGCAGCTTGAAGGCGGACTTGCTTGTCGCCGGGATCGCAGGCACCGGCCAGACCGTCGCAGGAGCGGGTTCCGTATCCGGTAAACTCGCCC
>NZ_JBIPNG010000362.1:0-6868 GCF_044373815.1 Prosthecobacter sp.
ATGCAGGCACAGCCTCACCATAGTCCGGTTCGGGGCACAAGCCACCACACAGATGAGGGGATCACGGAATGTATCCCATCGACTTCATCCATTCCGCCACGCGGTTTGGCCAGTCGTTCACAGGCCCGCCGCTTTTGCGCATGCCGAAACCGTGGCCTCCTTTGGCGTAAATGTGCAGTTCGCAGGGAATGTTGAGCTTTTTGTATTCAAGATAGAGCAATGCGCTCGCGCTGGCCGGCCACGGATCATCATTGGCATGAATGAAGCACATCGGCGGTGATTTAGCCGTAACTTCAAAACCTGGCAGCAGATGCGAGATGTCCTCTTTGCTGACGAGGTAGGCCGGGTAAACCGGGATGGCGAAATTCGGTGTCGCGTCCTCGACATCGAGAGCAGGATCAGTCGTGTAAGTCCGCGCATTCGCATGCAGCGCCGTCATCACGGTCAGATGCCCGCCGGCGGAGAAGCCGAGGATGCCGATGCGATCTGGCTTGAGACCCCACTCTGCTGCGTGATGACGAATGATGCCCATCGCGCGCTGTGCATCCTGCAAAGCCTCGCGGCCTGGGTCCTTCGGATCACGCTTCGGCACACGGTATTTGAGCAGAATGCCGGTGACACCATGCTGTTTGAGAAATTCACACACCTGCGAGCCTTCATGCTCATAAGCGAGAATGCCATAGCCACCACCAGGGCACACCATCACCGCTGTGCCATTGGGTTTCTCCGGTTTGAAAACCGTGATCATGGGATCGGTCACGTTCGTGATGCGCTGCACATCATCTGCCGATTTTTTCGGCACTTCCTTCTCAGCCTCGATCTTCACCCCGGGCTGTTCTGGCGCACCTCCCGGCCAAAGTTTCACAACGATCGGTTCGGCGGCAAAAAGCGACGAAGAGACAAACAGAAGGGCGGGAATGAGCTTCATGGTGCCGCCAATGGAGCGGAAATCACCTCGCAACGCAAGGCAGCATCATCGCATCCCGCATGCCGTGGAGGATTTTTTTGTCCGCCGGACAGACCGTGGCCAGCACCCCTCCGAGAGCCGGGTCATTGTCTTCCTCAGACGCAGCAAAATAATAAGGGCACAACCGCACCCGGCTCTGCATCGCCCGCGTGGCCTGCTTGTCTTCATCCCAGGCCGGATGCGTCACCACCTTGGCGCGATGAAACCCCTGCAACACGAAAGGATTCGTCGGGAAGCTAGCTAAAGCCTCATCAATCGCCGTGCCCCACTGCTCTTGTGACAAATCGTGCCCGATGAACACCCCTCGCGAGCCCCAGCCACGCTCCGAAAAACCGCTGATCTTCAGCACGAGCTGCCGCTGCTTGCCACCGAAGGCTTTCATCTCATGCCAGCTCTGAATATCGAGCTTCGGCCACACCGCAAAGGGCGGCAGTGGCACAGGATCGACCACCCAGCCCATCGGGATACATTTCTGCAAAAGCGCCAGATGCTCAGCACTAAGCGCCGACTTCCAATAATCCGCCAGCGTGGGCGACCAAAACAGCGCGAGCCATAGCTTCTCTTCGAGGAAGGCTTTGATCGGCGGCGTGAAGTTAAGCTCACCACGTTCCGCCATGCGCAGCATCACATCGGCGTTTTCCACGTTCGCGAGATCAAACAGCTCGAAAAAGCGGTAAATTGCAGCGCCGTTGAGTTCGTAAGGCTGAACCTCCCATGGCCGCAGCACGCGGCGGCCCAACCGTTCCGCCAGCCAGCTCATTTCAGGGAGGTAATCGCCCGATTCACGTGAGATGAGGATGTCCTCGCCCGGAAATGCAGCGGCAAACGCCTCAATCATTCCAGCAGCCCCGCCGATCACATCTTGACCCAACGCTGCGTAGGTCTCATTCAGCCAAGCTGTTAAACCGATGCCGCCGGGAAGCGAATCCAGCTCCGAGATGGTGACTCCTGTTTCCGTCAGCACCAAGTCAGGACGCAGCACGCGTGGCAGGTCCTCATGCCAGCGCGGATTCCGCCCCAGTTCAATCACCCGCTGCGGCTTGCCCTGATCCACCAGCTTCGCCACCCATGGATAAGCGTCATCAAAGTAGAGCTGATTGCACGCCCGCTGAAATGCGCGCAGCGCCGGCCCTAGATTGCGAATCAACGTCACCGTTGCCGCATCCAAAGCAAACGCCTCTGGAGAAAGCACCCATTCCTTCTCCGCAAAGAAGCCCTGCTCCGGAAAGGAAGCGCGGATTTGGGAGATAGATTCAGCAGCAGATACTGTCATTGAAAACGATTACGACGGACGAATTCATCTGTCTCACTTCACTTCGGCGACTTTCGTATTTCCCGAAGGCAGCGTACGAATGCGCTGCGTCGGGCTGAGGCCGTATTTATCGGGCTGATACATGGCTTCGATGCGGGCAGGTGGAGCGGTGGTGTCCCCTTCGGCGATGACGCGAGCGAGGTATTGCAGGCTGAACTTGCCTTTGGCTGGTGAGAAGTCGGTGAAGAACAGGGCGCGGTCCGTGCGGATTTCCCGGTGGTCGCAGAACCAGGCCTGGGTGCCGTCGGGAAGTTGGTCGCCTTCGCGTTCACTCTGGGTACCGAACTCAGGATTAATGGCCTCGAAGACCGCAGGCAGGGCGTCGTCGATGGCGAGGTAGCGATCACCGCCGCCAATCTCGATCTTGAGCGTGACGACCACCATGTCTCCGACGCGGAGATCATCGGTTCCGGAGGTGGAGCCGTCCATGTTCAGTTCTTCGTAACTGCGCTCGATGGCGTAGCCTTTGTTCTCACCGGCAAAAGCGCGCTGAGGTGGGAAGCTGCGCGCTTCGATGCGACCGTAGATCTCGCGGCCAGCGGGGAGTTCAACACTAAGCGGTTTGGCACTGAGCGCCTGATTGAGCGCGAAATTCACACGAGTGCTAGAGAACCCTGCGGCAAGATTGAGCGGAATGGCCTGGGTATCCCAATGCCCCGTCGCAGCGAGCGGTTCGCCGACCTTTTTCAGGCTGCGTTCATAGGCGGCCAGTGCGGTCAGCGTCCAGGCATTGGTGAAGGTGTTGCCCCACTCACCGCGCCCATTGCGCGATTGCAGGATCGAGACGGCAAGATTCTCCGCGTCTTCAGTGAGGCCGAGGTGCGTGTAACAGATCAAACGCAGCGCCTTGTTCGCACCGTTGCCGGCCCAGTGGCTCCAAACGACAGGTCGTGGTGCTGGCGCGGGTGTAGCCTTGGCCTTCGTTTCCGTTTTGGATTTGGATTTGGCCACGGTTTTGGACTTGGCATTGGCGACCTTGGCCTTGCTGTCTGCCTTCGCAGGCGCGGGATGCTCGACAGGTTTCCAGCCAAGCGTGTCCTTGATCTGCTGCTCGGGAGCGTTGCTCAGGCACATGGAAAGCGCGAGGTAGAGTCGGGCGATTTCTGGCAGGTGTTCGCGTCTGCCAAAAAGCAGGTTCTGATAGGCAGGCTCGGGCTTCCCTGCCTTAGCGAGGGTGTAGAGCGCCAGAGCGGAATCGGTGATGTTGTAGAGGTCTTTTTCCTCATCAAGGCCACGCAGCTTCTTCGAGAGGAACTCGACGAGCTTGTTGATCACATCCGCAGGCACATCAGCGCCTTGATCGCGTGCACGCAGCAGCATCATGCCGCCGTAAGCACTGCCCCAGAAGCTGGACTCGGTGCCGCCGGGCCAGTAGGCGAGGCCGCCTTCATCTGTGGTCATTTGCAGGAGTTTGTCCACGCCAGCCTGCACGACCTGCTTGGCTTTGCCGCCTCCGAGTTGATCGGGAAAAAGCGGCTCGTATTTACCGAGGGCGAGCCAGGGCATCGTGGCCGAGGTCGTCTGTTCAACGCAGCCATACGGATAGTGCAGCAGGTAATCGAGAGCATCGCGGACCTCAAAGAGGCGGCTGTTGCTGATGCCGAGCGAGAGCGATCCTTCGCCTTCGAGCAGCGCGGGGTTCACGTCCTTGAGGAGGTTTTCGTTCGGTTCATCGGCTTTGAGCCGCGTGTAGCTCACGTAGCGCAGCTCGGGCACGGGATGATTCACCTCAAAGGTCGACTCTGTGCCGTCACTGGCTGCAGCAGGCCAGTTCACACCGCGTGCAGTCCATTTCCATTTCGCGGTGCCAAGTTGCACAAACTGCACCGGGAAAGCGGTGGCGGCGGTCTCACCGGCTTTGATTTGCAGGATGATCTTCTGCTGCTTGCCACTGCCTCCGGCATCAGCCTTCAGCGCAGCAGGAACGAAATCGCGCTTCTCCTGGATGAAGTTCGCCGTGGCATCGAGTTCGAGCGTTACCTCCACTGCACCAGCGTTTGGCGTGGTGTTGTGAACAACGGCTTTGACGAGGAATTCATCCCCCAGGCGGGCAAAACGTGGAACAGCGGGCTCAATCATGAGCGGCTTGTTGATCTTGAAGGCGGATTCACCGCTGCCAAAACGATCCACGCCCTGAGCGGCGACGGCCATGATGCGATAGCGCGTGAGATTGTCCGGCGCAGTGACGCTGGCAGTCAGCCTGCCCTGCGCATCTGTGGTCCCAGAGGCAAGCCACAGCGGTGTAACGATGAAGTTTTTGCGAATGTTCGCGTTCGGCCCGTTGCCCTCACCGTCCCCCCCACCGACGACGAAACCCTTGTTGCCCCGGTCACGTGCAGAAGCCTCTTCAGACAGCAGATTGTCAAAGGAGGTGAAGCTGTCGATGGCGAGCGGCAGTTCGGCGTGAAAATACGCGGAAGGATCAGGCGTCTCATGCTTCATGAGGCTGAGCACACCTTCATCCACGGCGTAGAGCGTCACATCGGCCCCAGAGACGGCAGCACCTTTGGCATCGGTGATCGTCGTGTTGATTTTCACCTCTTCTGCAGGACGCACTTCATCATGATCCGGCTTCACCGCGAGTTTAAGCTCCTTCGCATCCGACTCAACCGTCAGAGCACAGTATCCGAGGCGATACTCCGGCATCTTGTGCTGCTTGGTGCTGGCGGCAGAACCACGGATGACGATGACGGAGACGAAGACATTGGGGAACTCGTCTTCACCGAGCGGCACGCGGATGATCGGATTTTCGAGTGTGAGTTCGGTCACAAACTGGCGATGCAGCTTGTTGCGCTCCACCGTGACAAGGGCAGTGCCAGCAATGGGTGTCTTGACCACGATGACAGCATCCTCACCAGGCTTGAGGGTGGTTTTCTCCGGCTGGAGGTTCATGCGGTTGCCATCCTCCATCGCCCATGGGAACTCTTTGCCTCCGACTGCATAGAACGGCATGCGGGAGAGCACCTTCGTGCCTTTGGCATCCACAGACTCTGCGGTGACGAAATACACACCACCGCTGGCGGGGGTGAATGGAACAGTGACCGAGGGAGCGGAACCTGCTGTAACGGCTTTCAGATCGAAACTCTGCTTCAGCTCCTCACGAAGAATGACCTGGTCCTTGGTCGTCGATCCGCCGCCAGCGGTGGCGATTTTGAGCGTGTGGTATTCCTGGCGCTCGACCTTGAAATCGACGTGCACATTGCCTGCGGCAGGAGCGCCTTTGGAATCAATCGCGACGACTTCAAGCTGCAGTGCCTTGCCAGCGCTGCCGAAATAATCAGGACCTTTGAGGCCCAGAAGGAAGTTCGCGCCGGGGACTTCAAACTCAGCGGTGGAGCTAATAGTCTGTTCGTTGATGTCGGTGACTTCAGCATTCACCCGTACGCGCTGTGGCAGCGCGGCGCGGTCTAGCGGCGGCTGCGGCATTTCGAGCGAGGCTGTGCCATCTTCCGCCAGGAAGAGATTGCCATTCACAAACCATTCGTTTTCCACGTCGTCATTTTCATGACCGGCGTAGTCGCCATCGGCATCACGATCCTGGGCATAATGTGACCATGCAGGTGCTTCGCCGAAATGATACTGGCGGTAGGACTCCGGCGCTTCGTAGTCACGCTGCGAGTTTGCGCTCCACTGCACTTTGGCGACAGAGAGAGCCTTGCCCATGTAATAGTTCGCACTGAGCGGCACATGAATGCGGTCGGGCTGATACTTGATGGCTTTCGTGTCCAGCTTCACCTCAAAGGTGTTCGGCTTGTAGTCATCAATGCGGAAGGTCATACCGCCACCGTCATTGCTCTGACTGTTCGGATTGGCCGCCTTGAGATTGATCGAAAGATCATACCAGCCGGCAGGGCCGGTCGGAAGCACAAGATCATCCGCCCAGGCACCGCCGGCGGTGAATGTGACAGGTTTGTCGATCACGATGCGGTAGCGTGGATCGCGAATGACAAGACGTCCCTGGGCGGGTGCTTGATCGAGGCTCAAATCATCACCAATGAGCAGCCGGGTGTGAGCCTTGAAATGCGCCGTGTCACCGGGCTTGTAGAGCGGTCGGTCGGAAAAGACAAAGGTGCGCCGCTGCGGCTGCCAGACGTTTTCATAGGCCTGCGAGATGTCGTAGGGAATGGAGATGCTGCTGTCGTTGCACTCAATGACGGCGCAATCCCCGTTCTTTTCAGCAAGCACGAATGCAGGTGTGGCCCCCGGTGCGGTGGCGATGCCACTGGCATCCGTATCCCCGTAGCCGATGAGCTTTAAATCAGTGTCGACAAGGGTGAGACGCACGCCTGGCACAGGCTTGCCTGTTTCCAGCGAGGTCACGAAGACCATCGACTCGCGACCATTGCTCTTTTGCATGATGCCCAGATCGGTGAACTGCACGAGCGTCTGGGTGACAACGCCTTTCTGCTCGATCCCATCAGCCGCGGTGCCTTCGAGTTCGATAAACAGCGGCGCAGCAGGAAAATCGCCGAGCACTTCGCGCCAGTTCAGCTTCAGGATCTCGCTGTGATCCAGCGGCTTGTTCACCGGAAAGCTACGGTCAAACACCTGTGTGCCGGGGTAGGCATCGATGGACTGCGTCTTGTAAG
>NZ_JBIPNG010000363.1:0-6852 GCF_044373815.1 Prosthecobacter sp.
ATTTCCGTGATGCGCTGCGCGGTCTCGCTGGTGGCATCTGCGAAGGCTTTCTTGGCCGCTTCAATCGTGGCCTGCTGCTTGACCTCCGCGCCGTTGAGGATGAGCTGCAACGAGGCGGCTTCATGCACAAGGCTGGTCAGGGCGATGTCATCAGCGATGACGAGGGTTGCGGGGGCTTGGGTGGTGTCGATGTCTCGGGTCATAGGAGGGATGGGGTTGGCGTTGGGTTATGAGTTGCGACGCCAGGCATTAACCTTGGCGCGCATGTTGGCGGGATTGAGCCAGTCGGTTTCCGGCTGGCGGGCGCTGAGGCGGGCGTGCAGGGCTTCAGTGAGCTGTGGATGCCTGCCGATCAGCGGCGTGGTGCTGCGGTGATGGCGGACGTTGCGGCGGTGCTTCAAGAGCACGGATGCAGCGGCGAGATTGATCAGCAGGATGCCAAGGATGATGATAAGCGGGTTCATGATCACGCGGCCTCCCGGGTTGAGGTTGAAGAGGGCAACCGGAGCGGTTGCTCCACACTGAGCCGATCAGCGACCCAGCACGCGGCGGCGGCGAGAGCGGCCCAAAGTGAGAGGAAGAACACGCTGCATGCGATGGTGAGCAGCGGGCTGTTGGTGGCGTAAGCCACACAGATGGAGGCGGCGCAGCTGGTGGACGTGGCGACGTTCGCGAAGGTTTGATAGGCTCCTAGAAGCGGGCGCTTGGAGCACTGCGCGGCAGCGGGCGGGGCGTAGGGGTTCATGATCACGCGGCCTCCTTGGTTGAGGTTGAGGCGGACAACTGGGACTGCTGCGCCACATGAAGCACGCGCAGCAGCGTGTGGGGTTTGTGACCTATGCCAAAGAGGGTGTTGGCGGCGTCTTCGACGAGCAGCGTCATGCGCCTGCTGCGCAGCACGGGATTGGAGGTGATCACTTCACGGGCTCGGGGATAGAACGGAAGCTCCGGCGCATGCTGCTCAAGCAGAGGCTTGATGCGGTGAGAGTCAGGTGCCACGCAGATTTCGTGGCAAGGGATGCCGCTGGCATTGCGCACAAACCATGGCGCGATGAATGAGGGGAGCTTCTGAGGGTATTCCACGCAGGAGAGCAGCACGCGGTGCTGTTCATCCAGCTCATGCAGGGCCTGCTGCATCCATGGGATGTCCTCCTCAATGAGGCCAAGGGTGACGGCCAGCAGGGCGATGCTGACGTACTGCGTGCTTTGCTTGACGGCAATCTGAGTGATGGCGTCAATGACATCATCACGGGTGATCTCAACGCCGTGATCGTGGAAAACGGAGGCTTGGGGGGCGCGTCTTGTGTGGGTGCTGTGCTGGGTGGGGTGCATGGTCTGCTGTTGTTGTTGCTGCTGTGTTGTTTCAGTCGGCGGTGTGCCTTCTGAAAAAGTCGGGGTGATCGGCGAAGGGATCGGCCTGCACGCGGGCGGCACGCGCAGCGCGGGGCTGCTTGCTGCTGGTGATCCAGCTGGGGGCCTTGGGCTCGGTGCTGCATTCAGCAGCCACTTGCAGCGCCAGCTCATGCAGCTTGGCGGGAAGCAGCTCATGGATGGCACGCAGGAGCGTGAAGCGATCCCCGCCCGTGTTGCGCACGATGTAGGTGAGCAGGGCTTCGCGGCTGATGTAGTAGCGGAGATTGGCACCGGTGCCGCGTCCGCTGTCGCCACGGGCCTCAAGCTTCGCGGGCTTGCTGTTAATGGCGCGCTTGATGAAGTCGCTGCTGCGGTCCAGCACATAGGCCGCCTGCTCGGAGGTCATCTCACGAGGCATTTGTTGGAGGCGTTCAATGGCTTGGCTCATGATGTGGAGGGGGGGGTATGGTTGAGCGTGGTGGATTAGGCGGCTTTGCTGAGGCGCTCCCGCACGCGGCGGGTGATGGCGCTGGGGAGGTCGTGCTTGTTCACCCGGAGGTAGCGTGCGGCGTTGCGCAGCGCGGCGGGTGTGGCATTGGCCACTGCACTGCGGGCCGCATCGACCGAGGCGCATGCGTCAATGAGGATGATCAGCGGAGCGCGGTCATCGCATTGGCCGTCACAGTTGATGTCTCCGCAGGCGTCGCCATGGTGGGAGGATGAATTCTTTTTGGACTGAAATGAACCGCGAGCTGGAGAGTGTGAGCCAGCCGTTGAAGAATTTTGCCCACTGCCCTGAGGATATGATGCCTGCGGCATTTCGGGCGTATGAAGAATGGTGCCGTCCAGAGATTGATCAGGCTTGCCTGCAATGGATTCGCTTTGGCACATGGCCTGAGCTGACGCCGGAGCAGATGTGGTGGGTTTGTCTGCGTTTTCTTGGGGCTGAAATGATGGTGACCCCGTTGCAGCTTGCGACTTGGACGGTTCATCCGACGCGGTATGAGGCTCTGCGATGGCTTCTTCTTGAAGTGTGGCCGTTACGCATTGACGTACTGGCCGCAGAAGTTCTGATTCCTCTCGACGAGCACGCTGAAGAGAAACCGCAGCAACCGCCACATTGGATGAAATAACAGGCTTGGCCCCAGGTGATGTGAAGCAGTCTTTGAAGGCTTCGATCAGACCATCACGCAGGGCCACTTCGCTGATGCCGTAGCCATCATTGGAATGAGCAGCCACCTTGCTGCTGGTAATGATGACCCATTCATAACAACCGTTGTCAGGATCTCCGACCACGAGCAGGCGTGTGCCCATGCAGTTGTGCTCATGGATGATGCGGCACTCCGACCATGGGGCGCTGTATTTGAACCGAGGGTGTGCACCGCTGATCTGCGGCACGGTGGGGTAACGTTTGTTCATGATCACGCGGCCTTTCCGAGGTTGGAGGGCACTGGGCGGCCTTCGTTACGTAACAAATGTTTATACTTGGTGATGAGGCCGCTCACGTCCTTGCGCTGACCTTTAAGCACCATCCACAGGTGTGGACGGGTTACTTCCAAGGCAACTGCATGGCGACAGATGCCCGGAAACTCGGTTTCGTTTCTTTGTTTGTGCTTCGGTTGTTTCATGCTACTGTAACGGATGTTACGAAACGTTTGTTTCTAAGTCAACATGAATATGAAATGATTGTTACATTTTCTCAGCACCTTGAAAAACTCATGGCCCGGGAGGGGCTGAGTAAGGCCGAACTGGCACGGCGGGCGGGGCTGTCCCATGTTGCCATTGGCAATTACCTGAAGGGCCGGACTCCAAAATATGCCGAACTCGAAAAGATCGCCCGGGTGTTTGGATTGAACCCTGACTACCTTCTCAACCCGGACAAGTACAGCGAGCCCGTGCAGGCTGCTGACGCGATCGCGAATCTCACACCAGGCACACGTGAGCAAAAGGATGCTGTTTTCAATTCTGCCGTCGTCGTGCTTTCTGGCTTGTCCTCAGAAAAGGCGGCGTCCTACATCACCGGGCCGCGTGCCATATTGAAAAAGGCGCGTGAAGAGAAAGGGTACACACCTGAACAACTGGCCAAGATGATCGGCTATTCGAAGGTAAGCATGTACCTCGATATTGAAGAGGGGCGCTCCCAGATGGGGGAAAAGATGATGATCAAGGCGGCCAAGATCCTCGGCCTTGACGTATCCGAGTTGATGGGCGGCTCTGATCATCCCGTTGAGCGAGACTCGGCCAAAGGCACCTTTGGTGCGGTGCCTGATATGCAACTGCCACCTGGAATGAAGGCCAAGTATGTGCCACTGATCGCCATGGCACAGTGCGGACCTTTGATGGCGTGGGATGATGGTGGGTACACAGGAGAGGGCTATCTGGCTTTCAATCCAGCAGACCCACGGGCTTTTGCTGTCACGCTTTCGGGTGACAGCATGATCCCACGCATCGAACCCGGAGACGTGGCGCTCATCTATCCAAGCAAGCCGCCCAAGAACGGCTGCGTGGTCATCGCACGGCTCAACGAAGACAACGGCGGGGATGTGATGCTCAAGCTCTATCAGAGCAATGGAGACCGCATCACCCTCAGCTCATACAACCCGGCATACCCTCCTATGCAGTACAGCCGTGCTGACTTTGCTTGGATCTATCCCGTTGCCAAAATCACCAAAGATTTATAAACCCACACCCCTATGAAAGCACTGCTCGTTTGGTCTCTTGTTATTGGATCATCCATTGTCACCCATGCGGCGGATGAAGCGAAGTCGCTGCGTAGTGCAGCGGCAGCATTGCAGAGGGTCTTTTCAAATCCTTCAGCCACTCCGGAGCAAAAACAGAAGGCTCAGAATACCGCCATTGAAGCAATCATCTCAGCCGCCGAAGTCATTGAGCAGAAAGACGAGCTGCTTGCGGTTCAATCCAAGATGACCACGATGGCGAGCAAGGGGCATGATTTCAGCGATGGCAAATCCTCTGCGGTGCCAAGCGCGGGCAAAGACAACGAATATGAAAGCCTGACAGTGAAGAACGGCACAACGTATAAAAATGTGAAGGTGCTATCATCCGACTCCACCAGCCTGAAGTTTTCACATGATGGAGGTGTGGTCACCGTTTCTCTGCTTGATGTGCCTGAAAAAATGGCGGTGAAATACATCAAGCCATGAACGAAACGGAAGGGGCCCACAAGCAAACAAGCTGAGGCTGCATGTCCTCTTGAGCCGCGCATTCCTGCGCGGCTTTTTTGTGCCCTGATGTCGCGCCTCCTTGTTGCGCACTCGTCCCACCGGGCGCGGTGAATGCAGGCGGGCTGCACGCACTGTGCAGGCCGCTACCTGTGTCATGGCTCGTTGTTGGGCCTTTGCATGCTGGTGGGCGGTCTTTGGCTGGCCTTGGGGGGTTCGGCTGGGGGCCGCTCATCGCGGCGGGTGGTTTCATTCCTCACCTCACCACCGCCCATCATGAACGAACTCATCCAGCAAATTATCCGTCAACTCCTCGCTGTCTGCGGGGCATGGTTCGCCGCTCACAACATCAGCGGTGATTCCACTGAGAGCATTGTACTCGGCCTGGTTATGGTCGGAATTGCTGTGGCATGGTCGGCTTGCGCCAAGTGGCTGAAGATCGAATACAAGGTGAGCGAAGGCATCCCGCATGAGGCCATGATCCGCGCCCTGGTGGGATCTTTGGTGTCTCAGGGCATCACGGCGGCGAGCACCTACTTAGCGATTGACGCCAATCATCCCGAGCTGTTCGGCGTGGCGCTGCTGAACGCCGCCGCAAGCAAGGCGGGGCTGCATCAGAAGCTGGCGGGTGCGCCCGTGGCCAAGGTGCTGATTGGGTGCTTGTGCGTGATCTCGCTGAGTTCGTGTGCAGGCATGACGGCGTTTCTGGCGTCCAATGCGGGACAGGCAACGATCGCACTGGCAGATCTGGGCCTCAATCTGGCCGCTGCGAAAGGCAAGATCACCCCGGGTGATAACGTGGCCATTCAGCGCGGACTGGCCATTGTGACGAATCCCGCTGATCCGACGAGCATCAAAGTGTTCAGCTTGGCTGAGCTGGGTCTGCAAACCGCCGTGAACAAAGGCGTCATCAAGCAGGGGGATGCGCTGCTCATTCAGGAAGGTGCGGCGATCATCAAGAATGCGGTCATTGCTCCGCAGCTGCTGGAAGCGAAGCAACCGGTGAAGGTACAGCCAACAGCTTCGGTGAAGCCACGCCATAACCAGCTCAAGCCAGAACTGCACAATGAAGATAGTGGCCCGGGCTGCATGCAGCTCGCTGATCGCATCCCGCTCTACGGTGAACGCGTGGCCTTCATGCTTAGCACTGCGGAGATCAGGAACTGATTTTATTAAACCACACCAGACCGGCGCACGTCGTGAGACGCAAACGCAACGCGAGCAGAGCCTCGCCGCCGTGCGCCAAATTTCCTCCTCACACCATGACTGCCAATCAACGCATCTATCAGGCCGCGCTCAAGTATCGCGGCGTTTGTGAAGTCCCCGGGCCAAAGAGCAACAAGATCATCCAAGGATGGATCAAGGAGGCCGCATCGTGGCTGGGTGATGATGTGGGCAATGATGATTCACGCGTGGCGTGGTGTGGCTGCTTCCGTGGCCACATCGGCACCGAGACGATGACCGGCACACCGCCCGCATGCTATCGCGCCGCCAACTGGATGAACTGGGGCAATGTGGTGAACCCCAACAAGCCCACCACATGGCTGCAAGGTGATACTCTCATCTTCAAGCGTGCCGGTGGTTCTCACGTGACCTTGTTCGCGGACTTCATCAACTGCGCCGCTGGCCGCGTGAACTGCCTTGGAGGCAACCAGGCTGACAAGGTCTGCATCACCTCCCTGACTTTGGATAACCTGCTCGGTGTGCGCCGTGCGCCTGATCTCTGAACATCTCCGCTCATGATCACCATCGCCTCTCCTGACATCTCCGGTGTGCCTGCCGAGTTCGTGAAGTACTTCGTCATGATGTGCATGGCGGGCGCGGGCATGTGGTATGCGCACAAGCGCGGCATGCAGGCCAACGGCACGAAGTCAGACCCGGTGAGCATCGCGCAGCCGCTGGATGTGCGCACCGTGCCTGATCATGCGATCAAGGGAGACACGCGGGAAGAACTCAAGAGCCTGGACGAAAAGATCACGGCCAGCGCCCGGGAGAACCTGAGGCAGCACAACGCCACGGCGGAGCGCATCAACCAAGTCATCAAGGCGGGTGAAGAGCGCATGTCAACGTTCCTCAATGCGCTGCATGCCATGGAGTCGCGCATGACGACGGCCACGCTCAAGGAGATCAAGGACATCCATGAGCGGCTCAACCCTGTGGCAGAGAAGGTGCAGGGGCATCACGAATCCATCAAGCATCTCAACACCCGCGTCGCTGAACTCTGGACGTGGATCTGCAAAATTTTCGATCAACTCCCGCTCCTGAAAAAATCCAAGTAAGCCCCCACCTATGACCACAGCCTCCATCGCCCTTCGCC
>NZ_JBIPNG010000364.1:0-6829 GCF_044373815.1 Prosthecobacter sp.
GTAGGAGGTGTCTTGCGGGCCACCAAGGTTGCCGATGAGGAGTTTGAAGTCGGAGAGCGGGGCATTGGCCGCCATGCGGAGGATGCCGTAGTTCGCCATGGCATTGCTGCGCAGGTCGATGCTGCCGGCTCCGACGGCGATGTTGCTGGTGCTGTTGTATTGGATGGCGGTGCCCGGTTGGATGAGGGTGTTGCCGGTGCCCAGATTGGAAGTGGCCACGAGTCCTGCGATGCCGGGGGTGTCGCTCAGGGTGGTCACATTGCCTTCGAAGGTGCCGAAGAGCGTGACGCCGCCATTGCTTACGTAGCCGCCCTTGAAGGTGGCGCTATTGTCGCTGTTGATGTAAAGACTGCCACCGCCGCTCTTAAAGATAGTGCCGTTGCCGCTGATCGGTCCATTGATGGTGACGTTGCCGTTGCCACCTCCGCGGCTGTTGTTGGTGATCTCAGCATCCTTGATAAAGCTCAGGCCGGTGAAGCTGGCCGAGAGCTGCTGGTTGTCCGCAACGTTGTTGAGGGTCAGGAGAGCAGAGCCCAAAGGAGCGCCAAAGGCCAGCGTGCCGAACTGAACAGTCTTGTTGGAAGCGGAAGATGCCCGGGTCAGATTCAGAGCCGCCCCGCCGCTGCCGATGTAGCTGCCGCCGCCGAGCGTGGCAGTCGAACCGATGGTCAGGTTGTTGTTCGCAAAGGTGGTCAGCACCTGCATGTTCGCGGTGTTGTCACCTTCATGGCTGATGACAAGCGTCGCTCCGTTCAGGGTGATCGTAGCGCCGGCCCCAAGCGGATTGGAGGCCCCGTTGGAGAGGCGGACTTCCGTCGTGCCAGCCATGAGTTTCCAAGCGCCCACCGCGTTAGCACCGGCTCCGGTGTCTCCATTGGTCAGGAAAAGGGTCTGGCCGCCGATTTTCACGAGGGTCTTGCCTGCTGCGTCGATTTTGCCGCTGATGACGCCGTTGGCTGCGGTGTTCAGGGTGGTCTCACCCGCTGCATTGACGGCGAGGGTGCCGTTGATCATCACGCCGGTCGTAGCGCCAACCCACGTGAGGGCCGAGGCGTTGAGAGTGACGTTGTTGATCAGGGACCAGCCAAGCGGAGTGCCACCTGCGGTGAGAGCGGAGGTGGTGTTGGCATACGTGGAGCCGTTGCCGAAGCCGTTGAAGGCGTCGATGGTCAGGTTGTAGCCGCTGCCGGAGCCGAACTGGATGACGGCGATGTTGTCGATGACCTCGCCAAGCGCGTAACCGCTGGCGGCCGTGCCCGACAGATCGAGAATACCGCCCTTGAGGGTGATGGGGCCCGTTCCAAGGGCGAGGGTGTTGCGCACCGCCAGGGTGCCAGTGCTGACCGGTGCAACCACGTTGGCACTCGTCACACGACCTGCATTGATGATGGTGCCACCGGTGTAGGTGTTGGCGAGTGATGCGCCATCAGCATTGCGCGGCAGGTTCAGCGTCAGGGTGCCGTTGCCGGTCTTGGTAATGGCCACTGCGCCGTCGATCGTGCCGGTGTAGGTCGTGCTCTGGCCGATGCCGGTGTTCACAGTGAGGGTGTTGAGCGCACCGCTGTTCATCACGCGGCCGTAGCCGGAGAGGCCGCCGACGGTGATGGCTTGCCCGTTGAGGTCAAACCCATTGGCACTGCTGTTGACGACAAGGTTGATGAGGCCGCCCGAGGCCACGCTGCTCTGGCCTGCGAAGCGAACGGTGCCTTCCTGAATGGTCAGATTGCGCAGACCCGTGGTGAACGGGGCCATGACGTTGGCCGTGCCGGAGAGGAGGAGGGTGCCCGCGCCAGCCTTGGTGAAGTCGAAGGCTTCGAAGTTGCCCGAAATCGTCGAGTTGCCTGTCTGACCGCCGCTGACGAACACGAGGGCTTCCTGCGCGGTCGCACCCGTGCCGAAGCGCAGGTTGCTGCTGATGGTCTGGCCGGCGGACGTGACAGCGTCGCCGTTCATGATCAGGCCGCCACCAGCGATGCGGAGCAACGAGGAGCCACCGGCAGCGGTGATGTTGCTGTTCGTGCGCAGGTCGAGCACATCGATCGTGCCGTTCGCGACCACCTGGGCGCTGATGATGTCGGCCAGCGAGGTGGCGGCCGAGGCATTCAGCACACCCACCGTGGTGGCATTGTGCAGCAGGAAGCCGTTGGTCGCATCGTAGCGCAGGAAGTTCAGCGAATTGGTGTCCGCACCCGTCGAGGAGCGGCCGACGATGGAAGGCGTCGCAAGGATGAACCCGGCGCCACTTGCTGTGTTGGTCGGGGCACTCGTGGTGACGATGAACTTCTCAGTCGAGCCGAGATCCGAAGACAGGTTCGACGAGATGATCGTCGCCATGCCGTTGGTGCCACGGGTAAGCGTGCCACTGAGGGTGAGCATGGAGCTTGCTGCGGTTCCCTTCGTCAGCTGGATTCGAGCTGCGTTGTAGGTAAGGGAGCTCGCAGTCAGCGCTTGGTTCTGCACCGTGAAGGTCAGAGCATTCGTCGAGGTGAGGACCGATGCGGTCGGCGCGCTGAGGGTGATGGTGTTGCCGTTCACCGCCGTGACCTGTGTGCCAGCGGTGATGCTGCCAGGTACGGTGCTGTTGGCGATGACCATGCCCGGGAGGATGCCAGCGGCATTGCTCACTGTGACGACGTAGCCGACGGCTGTCTGCGTGCTGCCGACAGTGACGCCCACCGGAGCGGTGCCCGAGGTTCCCTGCAGCGCGAGTGTGCCGTCACTGAGGGTGATGGCACCCGCGCCGAATGGAGTGCCGCTGGTCGTCTGGGTCATCACGGTGCCGCCGCCGCCGGGAACCCCGCCGATGGTGAGGCTGGTGGCTGCATTGAGCGTGGTGTTCAGCACCAGAGTGCCGGTGCCGACCTTCGTGAGGGCCTGAGCTGAGCCGCCTGAGATGACGGCAACGGGAAGGACGATGCCAAAGGTGTTGCTGCCCGAGACTTCAATCGTGCTGGCTGCGTTGTTCAGGAGGAACTGGTGCGCTGAGGTGAAGGAGCCGCCAATGGAAAGCGTACCACCGCGCAGTTGCACATCGGAAGGCAGGCCAGCCACCAAGTGTGAAGGTGTGCCCACGGCCAGGAGAACTGACGTGTCGCCCAGATTGTTGTCGTTGGTCACGCGGAGTTGACCGGCATCAATGAACCAGGAAGTGCCGTAGTTGACATTGGTGGTCAGTTTGTTCAGCGCCTGATTGGTGCCGGTATAGATCAGGATGCCGCCACCCTGCTTGAGCACGTTGGCTCCTTCTGTGGCTCCTGCAGTGAGGTTTGTGTCGAACTGAATGACGCCTTGGGTCGTGTTGACCACAAATTGGCGGTTCTGCAGCGTGGTCGCCGCACTGTTGAGGTTCCACGCGGCCGCCGTGTTGATGAAGGTCAGGTTGCCACGGCCTTCAAAGGTGATCGGCAGTGCCGCCGCCGTGGCAAGAGCTCCGAGGGTGTTCGCAATGATGCGGTTTGCACCATCGGAGCCGATGAAGGTGCCTGCGTTGCTATTGCCTGAGCCGAAAGTGAGCGTACCGGTGCCGAAGGGACCGCTGATGATGGTCAGCGCATTCGGTGCGCCCGTGTAGTAGGAATTGGCACCGACCACCACGCGGGCGTTGTTCAGGGTCGTGTTGCCCGTATAGGTGTTCTGCGAGAAGCCGTTTGGATCCGCTCCAAGGAAGACCACACCGGAGTTGGTAGCCGCCGTGCTTCCAATCAGGATGCTGTGCAGGTTGCCATTGCTGGATATCGGTCCCAGCAGCTCAAGGCGGCCACTGGTGATGGAGAAGAAGTTCAGCGTACGGTCCGCGCTCCCGGAGACGATGCTGATGCCCCCGGTGATCTTCGACCCGTAGAGCGAGTTGCTGAAGATGGAGATGTTGGAAGTGAGCTGGGTGGCACCGGTGGCGTTCGGATTATTGACAATGATGTCGCGACCGAAGGTGATCTGCCCGGAAAGCCCGAGGGACGGCGAGGTGTTCGTGGCAACCGATTGGACGAAAGCGACGTTGGTGATAAGCAGCGGCGAATCTGAGTTGCCGAGGGCACCAGGAGTATTCGGAAGCACGTCCGTACCGACATACAGGATGCCCGCCTGCGCCGGATTTGAGCCAACATTGACATTGTTAAGCCCCGTCAGGGTGGTGGTGCCGGTATAGGTATTCAGACCATTGAGCACCAAGTTGCTGGCACCCGATTTGATTAGGTTACCATTCACGCCGCTGATCACCCCTAGGATGCTCAATTCAGCCGTGGCATCGATCGTTCGGGTGCCGCCCACGCCAGCCGGCGTGAGATTGACGTTGCCGCGCAGCACGAAATTTGTGCCGGCTGAGCGGAAGTCAGCCACCAGATCCACGTTGTTGAGAAGGCTGATACCACCAGCGCTAACTGCACCCTGCTGCCCCTGGCCCAGGTTGAAGCCACCATCCGTGGTGTGGTTGATCACCAACTTGCCGCTGCCCAGGGCGAAGTTGTTGCCGATGTTGAGCGTCGAGCTGCGGTTGGCCCAAGTGTCGCCGGTGTAGTTGTTCCGGGTGTTGAGTGTGATGTTGGTGTTGCCGTTGATGACGGGCTGGTTGTTATAGGCGTTGCCCGCCACCATGGCCCCGATCTGGACAGAGTTGGAGCCCGTGAGCACGTTTTCAAACGCGTTCACGCCGATCTGCATGGTGCCCTGGTTGCCGCCGCCGCCGAAGCGATAGACGCCGTCCGTGGAAGCACCCAGCGTCGGGGCAAAGTAGTATTGGTTGATCGCGCCGCTGGTCGATGTGCCGAGCCAGAGATGCTCCACCGCCCCACTCTGATTGAGGGCGGTTTCCATCGCACCGATGTCGAGTGCACCATACTGCACGCCGTTGTCGAGGGAGATGACACCGAGGCTGGAGCCGATGGTGCTGAACTGCACTTTACCGTCGGCCGCAGGACCGGTGGTCAGCACAGAAAGGATGTTGGCCTGGGTCAGCGGGGTGCCGTTGTTGTTATTGCCAAAGGCGATGCCGCCAAAGGCCCAGTCATCACTGACCGCGGTGACTTTCTGGAAGGCGATGTTGCCGATGTCCGCAAGGCGGAGCTGTCCTCCAGCGAGGATGTTAATGTCGCCCACGCCAAAGACGCCCGTGGTCGCGGTGCCTGCGGTGAGTGAGATGGAACCCACGATGCTGGTCGCGGTGTTCTGGGTGCTGGGCCAGATTTCCAGCCCGATCTGGCCGTCCGTGCCGAAGGTGTTGACCCCGTTGGCGAGGAAGAGACCGCCGTTGCCATACTTGACCAGCTTGCCATTCGCACCGCCCACCACCAAGCCTTCAAGAATGCTCTGGTTGGCTGCACCAAAGGAGGAGCCGATGAAGTTGCTGTTGGCCCCCAGAGTCGTGGTGCCGGTGACGGTGATGCCGTTCTGCACGAAGTTCAGGTAGATTGGCGAATTGGCCCCGAGATCGGCAATCGTCAGGTTGTTGATGCGCTGCATGAACCCTTGGTTGTTGCTGGTGATGCTGGCATCACCATTGACGAAGACGTTGCTGCCGAGGTTGCCGGTTAGGCGGACGCCGCTGGGGAGATTGGAGTCACGCCTGGCGTTGTTGGAGAGCAGGCTGTCGATGATCAGACTGCCGGCGTTGATGATGATGTTCTGGCTGTTGCTCGTGCTGGCGATGGCCACGCCGGAATTCGAAACTGGGTTCTGCAGGAGCAGGTTGCCCTGATTGATAGTAATGTTGCCCGTGAGTCCCGAGTTGCTGCTGGAGATAAGGAGCTGGGACGCACCGAACTTCGTCAGCCCACCGCTGCCGGTGATCTGGGCGTTGATGATGGTGTTGCCACCGGTGTAGATCATGGCTTCACGCGCACCAAAGGCGAGGGTCATCGCCAGGGTCTCGGCCCGGGTCGTGGCGGTCGCTGCGTTAACCGTGCTGATGGTCGGGGTGCCGGTGAAGAGCAGGCCGCCGAAGGCTGCATTGCCACCCGCGAAGGTGATCGTGTTGAAGGTGGCGGTCGGCGTCAGGTTGCCACTGATGCGGGCAGCATAAGTGTTGATGTTCGTCCCAAGAGTTTCCGCAGCCGCGATGTCGATCACGCTGCCTGCGCCCGGATCCACACTGATGGTGCCGGCGGCGACGTTGTAGACGTGGCTGTAGCCGATCTGGCCGGAACCCGGGGCAAGCGCGGCACCGTTGGTGCTGGCGGCCTGATTGCTGAGCAGCGACTGGAAGCCGGTGTCCAAACCGGTCAGGTTGTTGGCCTGGTTGTAGGAGACGAAGGTGTTGTTCTGGGAATCAATGACCCACGGAGCGACGATGCCGCCGCCTCCAGTCAAATTGGCTCCCTGCAGCGTCGTGCCGGCAACCGCGACACCACCCGAGACCACGAGGCGGGCAAAGGAGGTGACCGGCGTCGGGCTCGTGCTGTTGATCAAGCCCATCGCGCTGGACTGCGTGGTGGTATTGACAGTGCCGACGAGGGCCAGCGAAGCGTCGTTGATCAAGAGCGTGCCATTGGTGCCACGGGTGAGGCCACCAGCAGACAAGGTGACGGAGCCAGCACCAGCGGGACGGTTGATCTGGATGGCGGAGCCCTTGTTTGCAATCAGCGTGCCAACCACTTCAAAAGACTGCGCATTGGAGGCTCCAACGTAGCGGAACGTACCACCATTGATATCCTGACCGGTGGCATCTGCCCAGCGGCCCTGGCCGTCAGCCACGGAACCAAGCTGGTCTGTAATGGTGAGCGTGCCACCGGGACGGAGCTGGATGAGGTTGCTGTTGGCGTTGAGAATCGAGTTGTAGAACGAGGGGCTGTTGAGGCCGCCAGGTCCACCCAGCTGCAGGGTGCCATAAACCTCAACG
>NZ_JBIPNG010000365.1:0-6786 GCF_044373815.1 Prosthecobacter sp.
GCCGCTGCTCACGGTGCGGTTGAAGATGTCCACAAAGCGCTTCGTGTCTTCGCGGTAACCGTAGCAGCTCATGCTGGGCTCATCGACGCAAATTTCCTCCGCGCCCGCCGCCACGAGATTCGCGATCTCCTGGTTCACGATGGGCAGCAGCGCCTCGGTGATGGCGTAGCGGTCTTTGTACTGTGCGTTCGGCGCTAACCGTCCGCTGAGCGTGTAAGGCCCTGGCACGGAGACCTTCAAGCGCTTGCCGGTGTGTGAGGCCAGACGCTGCAGGCGCTTAAACTCCTCCACCACGCCCAACCCGCGCGGCGCACGCAGTTCGCCCACGATCTCATGCTTGCCGCGCTGATCATGCGCCGGAGGCCCAAAACGCCGGGGGCTGGCCGGTTCCAGCGCGATGCCCTCGATGAAGCCATAGAAGGACAAATTGAAGTCAAACCGCGTCTGCTCGCCATCCGTGATGACATCCAGCCCTGAGGTGATTTGATCCTGAATGGCCACTTGCGCCGCGTCGTCCTGCATTTCCGTGATGTCAGCGCTGCCAAATTCCGCGAGATGCCGCGCCGAAAATTCCAGCCAGCCAGGAAACGGATAACTGCCAATGACGGAGGTGCGGAGGGGCTGGGATTGCATGATGTCGTGACCTTATTCGCTCGCGCAGATCATCGCCAAGCCCAAGCCGCAAAGCACAACCGATGCGGCTGGAAAATCACAGGTTAGTCTGGTGATGGAAAATCAACAAACCCACCTAGGAACATCGACACCAGATAACCGACCACGAGAATCACCACTTGGAGCCCCAGCCTTTTGCTCCATGTCATCCGGACAAACAGCCACCATGGGCTCAAGGCGCTAACAATCCACACAAGTGCCACAGCGGCATACGAAGAAAAAAGTGCCGCCAGAGTCCACTTGTGGTCATAGCCACCGATAATATTGGCCATGCACTGACACCCAATCATTGACGCCATGTATGCTGGCATGGTCAGCAAAGCACAGGCCGACTTGAATAGCTTAACGTGGTAAAAATAACCTAGCGGACATATCACCAAAAACAGGAGATACACGGGGCCACAGATTATCAGACATCGTTGTATTCTGGCAGACATGGGAAAACCTCACACTCCCAGCCCCGCGTAATACTTCGCGATCCGCCGGGCATGCTCGTCATATGCAGCTTCAAACAGTTCAGTGGCTTTCGCGGCACCGACGACGGCTCCTGCGGTAAGGACTTTGGGGGGCTGACCGGCTTTGACGAGTCGGTCGGCCACTTCGGCTTTGACGGCGTTCACCAGCAAACAACCGCCCACGGTGCTGCCGGGGGCGACGGGCGTGTCGAGATTTTCGATCTTGATCATGGCATCGCCAACGGGTGCGCCGGTGTCGAGGACGATGTCGGAAAAGTCCTGGAGCTTTTTGCCGTCGCGGTGGCGGCTGGTGCTGGCCTCGCTGTGCGTGGTGCTGATGATGGAGACGACTTTGACGCCGCGCCGTTGGAACTCCTCGGCCATCTCGACCGGGACGACGTTGCAGCCGCCGCTGGAGATGACGAGGGCGCTGTCGCCGGGCTGGAGATCGAAGTTCCGCAGGATGCGGTTCGCCAAACCGCTGACGTTTTCCAGGAACATGGCCTGCCGCTGGCCGTTCGCGCCGACGACGAGATTGTGAAAGGTCAGCGAGAGCTCGACGATGGGATTGAAGCCGGGGAAGGAGCCGTAGCGCGGCCACATTTCCTCCACCAAAATGCGGCTGTGGCCGGAGCCAAAGACGTGCACCATCTGTCCGGCGAGGATCGTCTTTGCGAACATGTCGGCGGCTTGCTGGATGAGCGGAAGCTGATCGCGGACACGGTTGAGGAGGCCTTGGCTGGCGTCGAGGTATTGAAGGGCAGGAGTCATGAGTGTTGCAGGAGATTGAAAACGGAACCGAGGCATCCGGCGCTGTCGCCGAGCTGGGCGGGAACGATGCGGGCCTGATGGCCGCCGGGCCGCCATTCGAAGCCTGCGAGGACTTGTTTCAGTGGATCAAACAAACGCGCACCGGCACCGACGGCGATACCACCGCCAACGATGACGACTTCAGGATCGAGCACGTTGATGAGCGAAGCGATGGCAGCAGCGAGATGGCGGACGGACGTGAGCCACACTTTGGCGGCATGTTCATCGCCAGCACTCAAGGCATCGAGTAGTGAGTGCGTGGTGGCGTAACGTCCTTCACCACGCTGCGCGATGGTTTGATTGCCAATGGCGTCTTCCAAGCTGCCCGGGGTGTTGAAATCATCGCACGGCGCATCCGCGTCGATGGTGATGTGACCGAGATGCCCTGCCCGGCCGATCTTGCCTTTGAGCAGGCGTCCGCCGCTCCAGATCGCGCCACCGACACCCGTGCCGAGCGTGAGCATGAAGGCGTCCTGCGTGTCCTTCGCAGCTCCGGCCCAGACTTCACCGAGCAGCGCGGCATGGGCGTCATTCAGCACGCGGCAGTCGCGCTCAAGGAAGGCGGACCAGTGGAATTTTTCAAGACCGTGCATGCGTCCGGGCATCCAGTCGATGCAATGGCCGTCGGGGTTTGCCAAGCCGGGCGCGGAAAGCCCGACACGGAGCTTTTGCCCAGCCTGCGCTTCGAACTCCTGCACGATCTCACGCACGGTGAGGGCGAAGCGCGGAGTGTCGCCGTCGAACTCGCCATCGCGGGTGGGTTTCGATAGCGTGGCGAGGGTGCGGGCACTGGCGGTGTCCACGAGCGCGGCCTTGATGTTTGTGCCGCCGAGATCAATTCCAATGGCCTGGCTCATGATGCGTGGAGCTGGCCTTCGGAAACGGTCCACCCGCCATCCACAGCGAGGACCTGACCGGTGATGAATTGGGAATCGGGCGAGAGCAGCAGCAGCGCGGCGGCATCGCAGTCCTCGGGCTGGCCGATGCGGCCGCCATCGAGGGGTTGCTTGGTTTTGACGAAGTTCATGATGTTCTCATTGCTCACGGCGCGCTGGGACATCGGTGTCTCGACCAATGCAGGGGCGATGACGTTCACGCGGATGTTTTGCGGCGCGTAGTAGGCGGCGATGGATTTGCTGAAACCGATGATGCCCGCCTTGGCCGCAGCGTAGGCATGGGAGGCGAAAAACTTCGCGGAAGGCGAGTAGCCGAGCACGCTGGCCATGTTGAGGATCACGCCACCGCTGCCCTGCTTGAGGAACTGCCGAATCGCGGCGCGGTTCGAATAAATGACGGAGTTCAGATTGAGATCCAGCGTGTAGCGCAGGCCCTCGTCGGTGAGTTCGTGCAGCGGGCCGTCTCCCCGGCTGCGACCACTGCCGCCGGCGATGTGGTAAAGGGCGTCCACTCTGCCGAATTCGCCCACCGCCAGGTCCACCGCACGCTCCGCCGCCTCCGGCGTGGCGGCGTCTGCCGCGAAGCCACGCGCGTTCGATCCGAGGACTTCCAGAGCCGCATCCACATTGACCTGCGAGCGGCTGGAAACGACGACCCGGGCTCCCGCCGCTACGAGTTTTTTCGCAGCAGACAGACCCAGCCCCGTCGTGCCCCCCATGAGGATGATGTTCTGGCCGGAAAGGGAATGCATGTTGAGTGAAGGAGTCGGACGTGCGATGTCGTTGTTCAAGCTCACTCATGAACACACGACGTACTTTCCTGCGCAACCTCTCAAGTTTGGCTTTTACGGCTCCATTGATGGCGGAAACGCCGAAATCGAAGAACACCGTGTGCTTTTTCACCAAGCACCTGCAGGGGCTGAGCTTTGACGACATCGCCAGCCTGGGCGCGGAGGCAGGCTTTAATGGCGTGGAGGCCCCGATCCGACCGAAGGGACATATCGAGCCTGAGAAAGTGGCCGATGAGCTGCCGAAGTTCGTCGAGGCGCTGAAGAAGCAGGGCATGGAAATGACCATCCTGACCTCCGGCATCAATGAGGTGAGCAAGGAGCAGCACACGGAGGAAGTGCTGCGCACGGCGGCCAAGCTGGGTGTGAAGCGCTTCCGCATGAACTACTACAAGTACGATCTCAAGCAGCCCATCTGGGAGCAGCTCCAGGCGGTGCGCCCCAAGATCAAAGACCTCGTGGCCCTGTGCAAAGAGATCGGCATCCAGCCCATGTTCCAGAACCACAGCGGCAAGGATTACTTCGGCGCGCCCGTGTGGGACATCTTTTCCATCATGCGCGAATATCCGGCGGCGGACTTCAGCTTCGCCTACGACATCCTGCATTCCACCTGCGAAGGCGGCCTGTCCTGGCCCCTGGAGTTCAATCTCGTCAAAGACCACATCGGCGCCGCCTACTTCAAAGATTTCAAATGGGACGGGCGCAAGCTCGTGACCGTCCCCATCGGCGAAGGCCAGGTGGACCCCGCCTACGGCAAGATGCTCATGAAAACCGGCTATACCGGCCCGATTTCGCTGCATCTGGAGTATCTCAAGGGCGATCCCAAGGACCCCGCCGTGCTGAAAGGATTCCGCGAAGCGCATACGCGGGATATGAAGACGCTGAGCGGGTGGCTGGGGTGGGCGTGAACCGTGCGTTCATGTTGTAAACCAATGTGCGATCCGTGCCTTCACCAATCGCTTTTAGCTGCGCCGAAATGACAATCCGGGAGATCATTGACGTGCAGCTTGAGTCGTTCTTCGGTGACAAATTTCCTCAAAAGATTCAGCGATTGATCGATCATGAATTGAATCAAGGTCGTTGGATGGAGGGATATGACCTCGCGGTCTGCCAAGGAGTCATCGAAGGGGAAGATGCCCGTAAACTGCTTGCGATTGTTTTGGCCCAGAATCCACAACTTCGAATCGATGAGAGTGAATTGAAGCGCGTAATTGAGATGCAGTTACCACAGAGTTACTTCGCATCTACTTCATGGATAGTCGCTGAAGATGGGACCTTTGCGTTGACTGACAGTTTGAGGGTCGCTCGATTCGAAGGTGCAGCTGTGATTTGGAGGAGCGCGCGGATCTCTTACGACGGCATCGAGTTCGACTCATTGGCAGACCGAAGGCTGCGCGGGCGAGGATGGTTTCTCAGTTCCCATGCAGCACCCGATTCTCCGTTCACCTTCGATTTCGACACGGGCGAATTGCTGGAAGGAAACATCGTCCAAAACGGATGAAGTTCAGGCCGAGATTCCGCCACGCAGACAGCCCTTGCGCGTCCGCCGGAGCGCCCTACACTCGCCCTCCCCCCTTCCACCCAAGCAATGAGCACCCACGTCAAACTTTACATCCCTGGACCCGTTGAAGTCAGCCCTGACACCTATGCTGCGATGGCGCAGCCGATGATCGGGCACCGCGGCAAGGGGTTTCAGGACCTTTACGCCGAGATCCAGCCGATGCTGCAGACTCTCTTCGGCACGAAACAGCAGGTGTTTCTGAGCACTTCCTCCGCCTGGGGCGTGATGGAAGGTTCCATCCGCAATCTGGTGAAGAAAAAGGTTCTCAATTGCTGCAACGGCGCCTTCTCCGACAAGTGGCTGGACGTGTCCA
This sequence comes from Prosthecobacter sp., assembly GCF_044373815.1. Taxonomy (GTDB): domain Bacteria; phylum Verrucomicrobiota; class Verrucomicrobiia; order Verrucomicrobiales; family Verrucomicrobiaceae; genus Prosthecobacter. Next base: position 5,496 of record NZ_JBIPNG010000365.1, read on the forward strand.
AGCGCTGCGGCAAGGAAGCCGAAGCCTACACCGTGGAGTGGGGCCAACCCGTGCGTGCCGACGAGATCGACAAGCGCCTGGCCACCGGCGAGTTCGATGCCGTGACTTTCATCCACAATGAGACCTCCACCGGCGTGCTCAGCCCCATCGCGGAAATCGCGGCGCTGAAGAAGAAGTACCCAGATGTGATGTTCATCACGGATTCCGTGTCCGGCTTCACCACCGTGCCGGTGAATTTCGACGAACTCGGCATCGACGTGCTGCTGACCGGCAGCCAGAAGGCCTTCGCGCTGCCTCCGGGCCTGGCCCTCTTCACCGCCTCCGAGGCGGCGATGGCGCGCGCTGCCACGATCAATGACCGCGGCTATTACTTCGACTTCCTGGAGTTCAAGGCGAACGGCGAGAAGAGCATGACGCCGAGCACGCCGTGCATTTCCCTGATCTACGGCCTGCGCCATCAGTTGCAGAAGATCTTCGCCGAAGGCGTGGACAACCGCTACGCCCGCCACGCCAAGCTCAACGGCATGGTGCACGAGTGGGTGCGCCGCAACGGCTTCGAGTTCTTCGCGCCGGAAGGCTTCCGCTCCAAGTCGCTGACCTGCGTGGCGAACAACAAGGGCATCGACGTCGCGGCCTTCATCGGCCTGCTGAAGAAGAACCACAGCATGATCATCGACGGCGGCTACGGCAAGCTGAAGGGCAAGACCTTCCGCGTGTCGAACATGGGCGACGAGTCCGAAGCCAGCATCAGCACGGTCATTGCCGCGCTGGATGACAGCCTCGCCAAGCTCTAATCGATACCGCCTCATTTTACCCGCAAGGGTGATTCATCTCCTGCCGAACGGCCCTGAGAAATCGGGGCCGTTCTTTTTGTGCGCCATCCAACACTCACAAAGCTGTTACGAGGTGGGGCACACGTTGGCACGCGTGATGCTAAGCTTAAATGTACCTTTAGATGGAACCAACCCGCATCATTCCGATCTCCACACCCCGCCACACTGCCGGTGCACAACCCAGCAACATCGTTCGTATGGAACCCGATTTTGGTCTCATCAAGATGGAGTCCTCTCAGGGACGCGAAACCCTGTCAGGGGGCGACACCGAGTCCGCTCAGCGTTTTGCCGGAGAAGTGAAATACGTGAGCTACTTCGCGGACAAGCTGGCTGAGACGCTCGGCATGCGCCGGTTGGAAATCGCCATCGTGGAAGACCGTGAAGGTCAGACCTCCATCAGCACGGGGGAGAAGACTGGCAACTGGCATGGGATGATCAGCAGCAACCGCCGGTCGATC
>NZ_JBIPNG010000366.1:0-6763 GCF_044373815.1 Prosthecobacter sp.
ACTTTCCAAACGGTTCACAATGGGTGTCCCCGTGCGCATCACGATCTCATCATCCGCATGGTACTCGGCGGCACGGCTGTGCGGAAAGAAGTCCTCGTCGGTTTTGCCAATAGCATCCTTCTCATGCTTCACCCCGCAGTAGTCGCAGCCACGGCGGTTCACCGCCATGAAGCGTCCTTGGCGGTCCTTGATGAAAAACGACAAATCCGGCAGCAGGTCAAAGAGCCTCATCAGCTCCGCACCGCGTACCCGTCGTAGAAATGCCTGTGGTGAAATCGCCGCCATAATGCGTTTATTTTACACAAGCATGCCATGCCCATGCAAGACGGCATTGCAGCTCGCAGCGTATTCTTAGAGCATGAAGAACCTCCAGCATTCCCTGCTCCAGCACCGCGAGCAGCTACGGCGCATCGCCACAAGCCTCCACCGCGGCCACACCCGCGATCTGCATCAGCTCGATGCCCTGCTCGGCGATCTGGAAGTCATCCGCTCCTTCAATGACGAAGAGTTGAAAGACCTCTTTCTCGTCGTGAAGCATCACCGGCCGGATCTGGCGCTCATGCTGCTCACCCATGTACGAACACCCAAGGAGCGTCTGAGCCTGGGAAACTGTCTCGCCGCCGTCTGGAGTCGCATCGACATCAATGCCGCCTGGCGGGCCATCACCGCCAGCAGCCTCCCTGAGTCCGAGCGCCTCGCGCTGCGCAGCGCCATGGTCTGATGACAATTTGAGGCCAAATTTCAGCCAGATTGGCGCAAAATCCCGCGTCACCGCTCCGTAAGCATATTCATACCAGTCCGAGACATTTTCATACCAACCCGCAATACCCGCATGCGCTTCAATTCCACCCTGCTCCTCACGCTCCTCGCCTCTTCAGCGGTGGCGGCGCAGCCGATTGGCTTCAACAAGGACATACGCCCCATCCTTGCAGACGCCTGCTTCCACTGCCACGGCCCCGATCCAGGAACGCGCAAAGCCGGACTGCGCCTCGACACCGAGGCAGGTTTCTTCACCGCCAAGGAAGGTGAGAAGCCCACCGTCATCAAAAACCAGCCCGACATCAGCAACCTCTTCCAGCGCCTCATCACCAAGGATGAAGACGAGCTCATGCCGCCGCCGGAATCTCACAAAACTCTCAAGCCAGAGCAGATCGCGCTGGTGAAGGAATGGATCGCCCAAGGTGCGTCATGGCAGCCGCATTGGTCGCTCATCGCCCCGCAGCGTTCGGCAGAGCCGCAGGTCAAAGACAGCGCTTGGATCAAAAATCCGGTGGATCGTTTCATCCTCTCCAAGCTCGAAGCCGCCGGCCTCAAGCCCGCCGCTCAGGCCGATGCGCATGCACTCATCCGCCGCGTATCGCTCGACATCACCGGCCTGCCACCTTCTACGGAACTCGTCTCCCGCTTCGCCCCGAAGGACGGCTCTCCCATTTCAGACGCCTCCTATTCGGCGCTGGTGGATGAACTTCTCAAATCCCCTGCCTATGGCGAACACCGCGCCCGCTACTGGCTGGATGCCGCACGCTATGCCGACACGCATGGTCTCCACTTTGACAAAGAGCGCGAGATCTGGCCCTACCGTGACTGGGTCGTCAAAGCCTTCAATCGCAACGAGCCCTTCGATCAGTTCACCGTCGAACAGATCGCCGGAGACCTCCTGCCCAAGCCCACCGATGACCAGCTCATCGCCACCGGGTTCCAACGCTGCAACATCACCACCAACGAAGGCGGCACCATCGATGAAGAAAACCTGGCCATCTACGCCAGCGACCGCGTGCAGACCCTCGGCTGGGTCTACATGGGCCTCACCACCAACTGCGCCCAGTGCCACGATCACAAATTCGATCCCCTCACCCAGCGCGACTACTACTCCTTGGCTGCGTTCTTCCGCAATACCACGCAGAAGCCCAAGGACGGCAACGTGAAGGACGGCCTCGGCCCCATCCTTGTGCTGCCCACCGACAAAGATCGTCCGCGCTGGACTTCCCTGCCCACCGAAATCGCCGCTGCCAAAACAAAGCAGAACGATTCACGCAAAGCCGCCAAGCCGCTCTTTGATCTCTGGCTCACCAGCGCCAAGCCCGAAGACTTGGACAAAGACGTGCCCACCAAAGGCATCACCGCCCATGTGCCTCTCAATGAAGGCACCGGTAGCGAAGTCACCGGCACCTGCGGCACCGCCAAGACCTTCAAGGCCGTCGGTGAAGTCACCTGGAAGCCCGATGGCAAACTCGGCCCAGCCCCCGTGATGAAACCCAACGGCACCTTTGAAATCGGTGACGTAGGCGACTTCGAAAAAGATCACGCCTTCAGCTACGGCGCTTGGGTGCGCGCAGATCGCGCCGGCGTCTCCGGCAGCATTCTCGCCCGCATGGATGAAAAGAACGGCTATCGCGGCTGGGACCTCTTCCAGAGCGACACCAAGCTCTCCGTCCACATCGTCAGCAAATGGCCCGACGACGCAGTCAAAGTCTCCACCGCCAAACCCGCCCTCCGCCCTGGCGTCTGGCAGCATGTGTTCGTCACCTACGATGGCAAAGGCAAGGCGGGCAGCGTGCGCATCTATGTCGATGGTGTCGAAGCTCCAATCAAACCCGACACCAACGCCCTCAAAGGCAGCATCAAGACCACCACGCCCACCCGCATCGGCCAGCGCAGCAATGGCGCCTACTTCAGCGATGGCGGCGTACAGGATGTGCGCATTTATGACCGCCAGCTCTCCGCCACCGAAGTGCAGACGCTTTCCAAAGTCGGCCCCCTTCGCACCATGCTCGCCGCAAAAAAGCGCGGCCCCAAACAGCAGGAGGCGCTCTTTGAGCATTACCTCGTCACCCGTGACACCGCCTATCAGACCACACTCGCCAGCAGCACCAAGCTCACCGCCGAGCAGGAAGCCATCAAGGCCCGCAGCCCCCTCACCCACATTCAGGAAGAGCGCATGGATGCCAAGCCCATGGCCAACATCCTCATGCGCGGCCAGTATGACAAAGTCGGCGATGCCGTCGACGCCGCCGTCCCCGCAGCCCTCGGCAAACTTTCCGCCGATGCGCCCAAGAACCGCCTCGGTCTCGCCAAATGGCTCGTCAGTCCGGAGAACTCCCTCACCGCACGCGTGACGGTGAATCGCTTCTGGCAGGAACTCTTCGGCACCGGTTTGGTAAAGACCACCGATGACTTCGGCATCATGGGCAGCCCGCCCACACATCCCGAACTGCTCGACTGGCTCGCCGTGGAATTCCGCGAAAGCGGCTGGGACATGAAGCGCCTCTTCAAGCTCTTCGTCACCTCCTCCGCCTATCGTCAGGCCGCCATCCTCACCCCGGAGAAGATCGAAAAAGACCGCGACAACGCCCTCATCTCCCGTGGCCCGCGCTTCCGCATGGACGCCGAGATGATCCGCGACTACGCCCTCGCCATCAGCGGCTCGCTCTCGCCCAAGATGGGCGGCCCCGGCACCATGCCCTACCAGCCGGAAAACGTCTGGGAAGTCGTCGGCATGGGCACCGAGAAGTACAAACAGGACAACGGCGAAAACCTCTACCGCCGCACCCTCTACAACTTCTGGAAGCGCACCGCCCCTTCTCCCAACATGGAGGTCTTCAACGCCCCCACCCGCGAAGTCAGCTGCGTCCGCCGCGACCGCACCAACACCCCTCTGCAGGCCCTCGTCACCATGAACGATCCCCAGTTCATCGAAGCCGCCCGCAACCTCGCCCAGCACACTCTGGAAAACGTCAAAGGCGACGACACCGCCAGGTTCACCGCCATCGCCGAACACGTGCTCTGCCGCCCGCTCAAAGCCCAGGAAACTCCCATCCTCGCCGCCAGCCTCGCCGACCTCCGCAAATTCTACAGCGCCCAGTCAGCCGACGCCGAAGCCCTCCTCAAAGTCGGCGAATCCAAAACCGACACCACCCTCCCCAAGCCCGAACTCGCCGCCTGGACGATGCTCTGCAACGAGCTCATGAATCTGGACGAAGTGCTCAATAAGTAATCACCAGCCACAATGCAAGCCGACTGCCATCGTGCATCACTGTCAAAAACACGACCAGTCCTCTGGAGCGGCTTTCTTCTGCTATTCCTGACAGGTTGTCTCGATTTTGGCGGCCAGGATGAATGGCTGCCCCCTGAAGTTACGAATGTGCATCTTGAGCAGATCAAGCACACCACACTCATTCCACTGCCTGCCGGCACCAAAGGCCTTGCCTACCTGGTGGACAACGGGGGTATTGATGGAGCAATGGCAGCTAAAGTACAAATCCCTTCAGATAAGGTGACCGAACTACTCGCGGCTGACATCTTCACCAAAGGCTCTTCTGAATCTATAACTCAATGGATTGGCCCAGGCCGTCCTTGGTGGAAACCGGAAGAACTAGTCTCTCCTGTTTCCCGCACGCTGCAGATCAAAGGCAATCAATTTCTAGGTTGCATCCTCGGCACAAACGGCGGCGATCACTTTCTCTACATCACTTGGTTCGATACCTAATACACCACCATGAACATCCTCGAAGAATGGAACACCTATCAGACGCGCCGCCAAATGTTCGCGCGCGGCAAAAACGTGCTCGGCGGCGCCGCACTTGCAACGCTTCTAGGTGAGCGATTTGCCAACGCCTCAAACGACGCCGCCATGGGGCCGCAGTTTGCGCCCAAGGCCAAGCGCGTGATCTACCTGCACATGGTCGGCGGCCCTGCGCAGATGGACTTGTTCGACTACAAACCGGAGATGCAAAAGTGGTACGACAAAGACCTGCCGCCAAGCATCCGCAACGGCCAGCGTCTCACCACCATGACCAGCGGTCAGGCGCGCTTCCCCATCGCACCGTCGAAGTTCAACTTCGCCCAACGTGGCAAGTGCGGCATGTGGATGAACTCAGACCTCCTGCCCCACCTCGCAAAAAACGCCGACGACATCTGCTGGATGCGCTCGCTGCACACCGAGGCCATCAATCACGAGCCCGCCATCTGCGCCATGCAGACCGGCAACCAGATCACCGGTCGTCCCTGCCTCGGCTCCTGGGCCTCCTATGGCTTGGGCACCATGAATGAGAACCTGCCCACTTTCGTCGTCCTCATCGCCACACCGACGAACCGCGAGCAGGAGCAGGCCATCTCCTCGCGCCTCTGGTCCAACGGCTACCTCCCCGGCGAGCACGCAGGCGTTTCCTTCCGCAGCAAAGGCGACCCCATCCTCTTCATCAACAACCCGCCCGGCGTGCCCGACAGCGTGCGCAAGCGCACCATCGAAGGCCTCAACGCGCTCAACGAGATCAACTACAAGCAGGTCGGCGATCCCGAAACGCACACCCGCATCCAGCAGTACGAAATGGCCTTCCGCATGCAGGCCAGCGTGCCAGAACTCACCGACATCAACAGCGAACCCGAGCACATCTTCAAGCTCTACGGCGAAGAAGCCCGTAAGCCCGGCACCTTTGCCAACAGCGTCCTCATGGCCCGCCGCCTCGCCGAGCGCGGCGTGCGCTTCACCCAGATCTACCTCAACAACTGGGACCACCACAGCAACGTCGGCGGCCGCATGCCCAGCCAGTGCAAAGACGTCGACCAGCCCTGCCACGCCCTCATCGAAGACCTCAAGCAGCGCGGCATGTTTGACGACACCCTCATCATCTGGGGCGGTGAATTCGGCCGCACCATCTATAGCCAAGGCGGCCTCACCAAGGAAAACTACGGCCGCGACCATCATCCCCGCTGCTTCACCATGTGGATGGCCGGCGGCGGCTCCAAAGGCGGTGCCATCTACGGCGAAACCGACGACTTCAGCTACAACATCGTCAAAGACCCGCTCCACATCAGCGACTTCCACGCCACTGTCCTGCAGCTCCTCGGCTTCCACGCCGACCGCTTCAGCTACAAGTTCCAGGGCCTCGACGCCAAGCTCATCGGCGTCAATCCCGCGAAGCCCGTGAAGGCGCTCATGGCCTGATCACTTCCGGTTCAATCCCCTGTACTTCCCCGGTGCCATCCCCGCATACCGGCTGAAGTGCCGCGTAAACGCGCTCTGATCACACCACCCCGTTTCGATGGCAATATCCGCCAGCGAGTGATCCGTCTCACGCAGCAGCCTCGTCGCCTCATCCAGCCGCAGCTTGTGGAGCAGTTGCAGCGGGCTCATTTGAAACAGCCGCTGCACCCGCTGCTCGAACTGATACACGCTCAGCCCCGCCTTCTTCGCGATGTCCTCAATGCGCAGGCTCTCCGCAAAGTGCTGCTGCAAGTGCTTCAGCGCCGCCGCCAGTTCCGCAAAGCCGCCCGCCTTGTCACTCGGTGCATTCAAATCCCGCGAGATGCCAGTCACTCCGATGATGCGCCCATTCACAGCCCGCAGCGCATGCTTCGTCGTCAGGCACCAGCCCGCTTTATGCCCGGGATAAATGTGCAGCTCCAGCTGATGCTCCACCGGCTTGCCCGTTTTCAGCACCGCCTCATCCTGCCTCGCATAGCTGGAAGCCAGCGCCGCAGGAAACACCTCCGCAGGCCGTTTGCCGATGAGCTTCGATTTATCACCACCCGCGCACCGATCCGCCAGCGTCTGATTCACCCGCGCATACCGACCCGCCGTATCCTTGATGAAAAACACCACATCCGGCAGCGCATCAAATAGCGCCTCCATGGTCGAGTGCTCGGAGAATGGGCCGGTGGATTCCATGATTTTGACTGAATTGGCAGTCGCTCAGCCAAAAAGCAATCAAGACCCTTCAGCCATCCCCAATCATCCTCCGCAATGTCTCTACCCAAATGGTCC
>NZ_JBIPNG010000367.1:0-6762 GCF_044373815.1 Prosthecobacter sp.
CCTCCGTCGTGCATGCCTGTGGTGGTTCATGCGCCCTGGCGGGGATTCTGGCGGTTGGCCCCCGTACGGGTCGTTTCGGTCCGGATGGTTCGCCGCGATTGATCGCCGGTCACAATATACCCCTCGTCACTCTGGGAGTCCTTTTGCTCTGGTTCGGTTGGTTTGGCTTTAATGCCGGCTCTTCCCTTTCCGGCTCTTCCATGATTGGTCGTCTGGTGGTCAACACCACCATCAGTCCTTCCGCTGCTGGCATCGCGGCGATGATCTCCATGTGGTTCATCCAGGGCAAGCCTGATGTGAACATCGCCATGAACGGCGCACTCGGCGGCGCGGTGGCCATCACCGCCTGCTGCGGCAATGTCACACCCGGTGCGGCCATCGTCATCGGTGCCTTTGGTGGCATGATCACCACCGTGGCGACGATCGCCCTGGAACGCTGGAAAATTGACGATGCCGTGGGTGCCGTGCCGGTGCATCTGGCCTGCGGCTGGTGGGGCACGCTGTGTGTGGCCTTGTTTGATGAGAAAGGTTTCAGCATCCAGCGCCTGGGCGTTCAGGCTCTCGGCACTTTGAGCATCAGCGTCTATTCATTCGTTGTCTGCACCGCAGTCTTCGCCTTCATCAAGTTCTGCGTCCGCATCCGCGCCACGGAGGAGGAGCAGATCAACGGCCTCGACTTCACCGAGCACGCGGCGAACGCTTACCCCGACTTCCAGACCACGGAGCAGGCCTGAGGCAAGCTTGGTCAGGCATTGCGCAAGATCGGCGGCGCGCCCCGGACGCGGTTGTGCGTTGATTCCAGGTCATGATCAATCTCACCCGTCTTTACTGTGATGTCGCCCAGCCCATGGACCACCTGCGCTATGGCCGCGGCCACGGTTCCCCAACTTCCGCTGCTGAGCGCCGCCCCATTGTAGTCTGGAACATCACCCGCCGCTGCAACCTGAAATGCGTCCATTGCTACCAGGATTCCGATTCGAAATTCTACCCTGGAGAACTCACCTGGGAGCAGTGCAAAGACGTTGTCGATGATCTCGCCGAGTACAAGGTGCCCGCCCTGCTGCTCTCCGGCGGCGAGCCGACGATCCACCCGCATTTCTTTGAACTGGCCGAATACGCTACCGGCAAGGGCCTGCGCCTCACGCTTTCCACCAACGGCACGCTGATCAATCCCGAGTGGGCGCAGCGCATCAAGGACATCGGCTTCTCCTACGTCGGCATCTCGCTCGACGGCATGGGTGCCACGCACGACCACTTCCGCGGCAAGGTGGGAGCCTTTGACAAAGCGGTGGCTGCGTTTCGGAACTGCAAGGCGGTGGGCCAGAAAGTGGGCCTGCGCCTCACGCTCTCCCGTCACAACATCGCCGATATCGAATCCATCCTCGACTTCATCGAGAAGGAGGACATCGAGCGCGTCTGCTTTTACCACCTCGTCTACAGCGGTCGTGGTGCGGATCTCATGGAAGTGCCGCATGAGGAGACACGCGGAGCCATCGACAAGATCCTCGACCGCACCGCCAAGTGGGCCGCGAGCGGCAAGCCACGTGAGGTTTTGACCGTCGATCAACCTGTGGACGGCCCCTACCTCTACATGCGTCTGAAACGGGAGAACCCCGAACGTGCCGCACGTGCGATGGAACTTCTCACCTGGAACGGTGGCGGTGCCAACAGTAGCGGCACCGGCATCAGCAACATCGACACCCAGGGCAATGTGCATCCCGACCAGTTCTGGCATGAGCTCACGCTGGGCAACGTGAAGGATCGTAAATTCAGCGACATCTGGAGCAATCGCGACAACGCCACGCTCAATGCCTTGCGGGATCGCAAACAGCACCTCAAGGGCAAATGCGCGCAATGCAGTTTCCTGGATGTGTGTGGTGGCGGCTTCCGCGTGCGCGCTCTGCAAATGACCGGCGACCTGTGGGCACCTGACCCATCCTGCTATCTTAATGATCAGGAGATTGGCCTCGGTCAAGCAGCCTGAAATTACTCCGTTTAGCGGGTATGGAAATTAAGATAAATGCGACGTGATAACAGGATTTTGACGAGCTGTTTTCTTGCCCTTTGACCATACTCCTGTCAGCATTGTCAGGCGTTGTGTGAAGTCACACCACTGCATCAACGTCATCACCTTCATCTTTTTAAAACCCATGAAAGCTTCGCGTTGTCCCACCTCCTGTGTTGCCCGCATGTTCGCCATGCTGACACCCGTTGTTCTTCTGGTCCAGTGCGCCATGCCACCGAGGGAGGCATGGCACAGCATTCAGACGAACGGACTGATTCCCTACCTGAGTTCTGCAAGACCGTCACCGCCCTTCCGCACCGGCGGCTTGTATTCCCAGCGTTATGCCGCCTACACTCAGCGCCCTCGTTACGGCACAACCAGCGCAACCACGCCAAATAACTATTTCAGCACGCTCTCCACTGGTTTGGGCAGTACCAGATATGTGCCTCGCACGCGGCCGAGCAGCCCCTCCCTGGTGCGCCGCCCGGATGTGAAAATCCCTGTGGAAGAACCCTCCCACACTGCGGCTCCTCGCATCGCGAATAATCCGCCACCTGTCAGCTCGGCACCAAAAACCACGGACAGCGCCCCACCCACGGCTGAAAGCCTGCCCTATGGCGCCCCAGTCCCGGGCCGTATGAACATGGTGAACAGCCCCTTCGCTGGCAAAACCCAGCTGGTGGATGTTTCCGGCATGAGTGCCGGCCAGACCGTGAAGTGCCCCTACACTGGCAAATTGTTCAAAGTACCTCCGACTCAGCAGGCTGCAAACAACGTGGAAGCACGCCTGGAATCCAAGCCTGAGGCCCCCAAGGCCAGCGAGGAGCCCAAAGCCGAGGACAAAAAACCCTGAAAACTGCTCCAAAAGAGGGTTTCACCACGCTCGAACCCCGGGAAACCGGGGGCGGACTGCATTTGAGGTTGATTCAACCTTGATCAGTGGAACTCTTGCCGCCCTCAAAACCGCAAACGACAACCGATCATCCATCATGGGTCAACAACTGAACAAAGTCATCAAACGCCGCCGCCGTAAGCTCTATCTTGCCCGCAAGAAAGCTCTGGCCAAGGCCGGCGTCTCCCGCAAAGCACGCGCCGTTAAATCCGAAGCCAAAACCGCCAAGAAGGCTCCAGCCAAGAAAGCTGCCGTCAAGAAGGCCACCACCAAGCCCAAGGCTGCTGAAGTCGCCGCCGAAGCTGTGGCTCCTGTGATCGAAACCGCTGCTCCTGCTGTTGAAGTTGCTGAGACCGCTGCTCCTGAAGCTGCTGCCCAGGAATAAGCGCTTCGCCGCACTTCCATTTCAAAACAAGACCACCGTCATGGCGCGCCGTGACGGTGTTTTTTTGTGCTGTGCCGCTGCCAGTCTAGTTTAGCGGAACCACAAGTTCCCACCTGCGCCCGGGGCACCGCTGGAGGAGCTTGAATTGTAGCCGTCGTAGTACCCGCGTTCAAAGCTGGAGCGATAGCGCGGATCATAGCGCCCTACTTGAGCCGAGGGATCGGCCACCCGTCCTCCCGTACGGTCACGAAGACCGTAGTCGTAACCTTGGCTGTAGGTCGGATCACGCGGTGCCTGCTGCTGCGGCGGCACATTCGGCACAGGTGGCTGAGCCATGCCCTGATTGGGATAGCCACCGACTTCACGGCGGCTGTTCATCGTCAGACCATAGCTTTGATTGTACGCATCGCGATAGGCCATCTCGGTATTGCGGTCATAGCGTGATGCATAGCGCTGGTAGTTCTGGCTCTGGCCCTGCTGTGCGTCCATCTGCCCGTCCTGCTGACCGCGCTCAAACGCCATGCTGTTCATCTGTGAACCCTGATCCCTCATGTCCTGGCGGTACGGATTCGCATAGGGATCCGGACCGTTCGGACCTTGATAAGGGTCCACGCATTGCGTGAGAAGCAGCGGCAGAGCCAGTGTGAGGAGATGGGCTGATTTCATAAGCTGAATCGTATGGGAAGATCACGGGCTGGCAAGATGCAGTCGGCCGAAACTACTTCTTCCCCTTCTGCGCCGCTGCGGTGAACCAGTCGCCACCACCGCCGCCGCCAAAGGGATTGCCCATGCCGCCACCGGAGCTGCGCTGGCCACCACCACCGCTGGAAAAGCTGCGCTGACCACCGGCAGGCCCGCCTGCGGGGCGTGGCCCTGCTGCCCCCTGCTTCTTCTCAAAGTCAGGCTTGGATTTCATGCTCAGCGCGATGCGCTTGCGCGGAATGTCCACTTCCGTGACCGTGACCTGCACGCGCTGCGCCACTTTCACGATCTCCGCCGCATCCTTTACAAACGTGTCGCTGAGCTGGCTCACATGCACGAGGCCGTCCTGATGCACGCCGATGTCCACAAAGGCGCCAAAGGCCGTCACGTTCGTCACGATGCCCGGCAGCTTCATGCCCACGGTGAGATCCTTCATGTCATTCACGCCTTCAGCGAAACTGAAGACCTCGAACTGCTTGCGCGGATCACGCCCTGGCTTGGCGAGCTCGTTCATGATGTCCTGCAGCGTCGGCAGGCCCACGTCTTCGCTCACATACTTCTTCAAGTCGATCTTCTGACGCAAGTCAGCGCGCTGCATGAGTTCCGGCACCGTGCAGCCAATCTCTGCCGCCATCTTTTCCACCAGCGGATAGCGCTCCGGATGCACCGCGCTCGCATCCAGCGGGTGCACGGCATCACGAATGCGCAGGAAGCCCGCCGCCTGCTCGAAAGCTTTGTCGCCGAGCCGTGGCACCTTCATTAGATCCTTGCGGCTCTTGAACGGGCCGTTCTCATTGCGGAAGGCCACGATGTTCAACGCGTGGGTGCTGTTCAGGCCGGACACGTAGCTGAGCAACTGCTTGCTCGCCGTGTTCAACTCCACACCCACGCCGTTCACCGCACTGATCACAACCTGATCCAGACTCGTCTTGAGCTGGTTCTGATCCACGTCATGCTGATATTGACCGACACCAATGGACTTCGGATCAAGCTTCACAAGCTCAGCCAGCGGGTCCATCAGACGACGAGCGATGGAAACTGAGCCACGCACCGTGATGTCTTGATTCGGGAACTCCTCACGCGCGACTTCGCTGGCGCTGTAAATGGAGGCACCGCTCTCGTTCACCATGATCACCGGAATCGAAGCCGGCACACCGATCTTCTTCACAAACATCTCCGTCTCACGGCTGGCGGTACCGTTGCCGATGGCGATGGCCTGAATCTTGTAACGATCCACCAGATTGAGCACCAGATTCTTCGCATGCAGCAGTCCGCTGCCCTCGCCGAGCAGGTAGATCACATCGTTGTAGAGAAGCTGCCCCTGAGCATCGAGGACAACCACTTTGCAACCGGTGCGAAAGCCGGGGTCGATGCCGAGCACGCGCTTCTGTCCCAGCGGCGCCGCCAGCAGCAGCTCACGCAGGTTGTCGGCAAATACGCGCACCGCCTCTGTGTCCGCCTTCTTCTTTGATTCAAGACGAGCCTCCGTCTCCATGCTGGAACTCATCAGGCGCTTGTAGCAGTCTGCGCAGGCCAGCTTCATCTGGTCAGAGCAGACATTGCCGCCTTTGACGAAGAGGTTTTCGAGCATCTTGATCGCTGTGTCTTCCGCAGGCTGGATGCGCATGAGCAGGAATCCTTCTTTTTCACCGCGGCGAATGGCGAGCATGCGGTGCGACGGAATGGCTTTCAGCGGCTCGCTCCAGTCGAAGTAGTCGCGGAACTTCTGCGCCTCTTCGTCTTTTTCTTTTCCAAACATGACCTTGGAAACAACCGTGGACTGCTCCGCGAAAAACTTGCGCAAGGTGGCACGAGCATCCGCGTGGTCGCTGATGCGCTCCGCGATGATGTCGCGTGCACCACTCAGCGCGTCGTTGGCGTCCTTGACGCGCAGCTCTTCGTTTTCGTGATCCGGGTTCACATACTTCACCACTTCGCCATTCAGATCCACTCCATGGGTCATGAGATTGGCCTCAATGAAATCTGCCAGCGGCTCCAAACCTTTTTCCTTCGCGATCGTGGCGCGTGTGCGACGCTTCGGACGGAACGGCGCAAAGATATCCTCCAGCGCATTCATCGTCTCGGCCTTGTCGATCTTCGCGCGCAAGACGTCCGTCATGAGCTTGCGCTCTTCGAGCGATTTCACAATCGCGGTGCGGCGGTCGTCCAGCGCCACGAGCTGAGTCATGCGCTCCTGGATGTTCTGAATTTGCACTTCATCCAGAGACCCTGTGGCCTCCTTTCGGTAACGGGCGATGAACGGCACCGTGGCGCCATCGGCAAAGAGTTTGGCCGTCGCGCCGACCTGAATGGCCCGCAGGCCCAGTTCCTTGGCGACACGTTCGACGTGGGTGACATTGATGTTGAGTTCGTTAGCAGCAGACATGGTTGGGAAAGTGAAAAGTGGAGGATAAAAATCCGGTTGGGATGGGTGGAGTTAGCGAGACGATCACGGGCAGCAACCATTCAAGATCACATGTGAAAAACTTTTGTCGGAGCCATGGCTTGACATCGTGTTGCGAAATTTCCATGGCGGCTTCGTATTGAAGCAGCATGAAGAATTTTTTTGTGGCTTTTCTGGTTTCAACCCTTGCATCTGCCGCTGAGGACTGGCCGTGCTGGCGTGGGCCGAATGCGGATGGAGCCTGGAATCCAAAGGACATCCCGGCGGACTTTGCCAGGAAAGAGCCCGTGAGGCTGTGGAAAAAGGAGATCAGCGCCGGATTCGGCGGTGTCACCGCAAGCGGCGGAAGAGTGTATGTGATGGACCGGCTCTAG
>NZ_JBIPNG010000058.1:0-21804 GCF_044373815.1 Prosthecobacter sp.
ACTGGTACGTCTTTGCGAACATCCCGTATTCCTTGGAAAAGGGCAAAGTGGGCACGCTGGATCGCTACGCGCTGCGCCCGGATGGCAAGATGGACAATATCTTCCTGTTCCGGCGCGGCAGCCTCGACGCGCCGCTGGAGCAGTGGAAGGGGGTGGCCTGGGTTCACAACAAGACCACCAACGCCGAGTGGCGCGTGCAGTTCATTTGGCCGCTGCGTGTTCCCTATCTCATCATCGACCTCGACCCAGACTACCAGTGGAGCGTGATTGGCTATCCCAACCGCAAACTGGCCTGGGTGCTCAGCCGGAAGCCGGTGCTCGCTGAAGCCACTTATCGTGGTATTCTGGAGCGCATGGCGAAGCAAGGCTACGACACACGCTTGCTGGCGAAGGTGCCGCAGAAGTCAGAGTAAACAAAAAAAGAGGCAGAGCTTTCGCCCTGCCTCTTTGGTAAGGATTCGATCAAGCAAACAGCTTCGTCACCGGCTTGGCCTTCACCAGCTCACGTGGCTGGTTGAGATGATTGTAAACAATCGTCTCGGGGTCGATGCCGACGGCGTGGTAGATGGTGGCGAGAAGCTCGGTCGGATGCACGGCGTCTTCGGCCGGGGCTGAGCCCGTGGCGTCTGATTTGCCATGCACGTAGCCGCGCTTGATGCCAGCACCGCCGACGATGGCGGTGTAGCAATAAGGCCAGTGGTCACGACCGTCGGCGCTGTTGCTGTTGCCGCTGGTGGACACGCCTTTTTCAGGGCTGCGGCCGAATTCACCCAGGGCGACCACGATGGTTTCATCGAGCAGGCCGCTGGCATCCAGATCATCAAACAAAGCGCTGAGGCCCTGGTCCAGCATGGGGCCGGATTTGTTCTTCATGCGTTCGGTGAGGCCCGCATGGTGGTCCCAGGAGTGGTTGTCGGAGTTCGCGACCTTGGGCCAGATGACTTCGACGACACGCGTGCCAGCTTCGAGCAGGCGACGGGCAAGCAGGCAGCTCTGGCCGAAGGTGTTGCGGCCATAGCGGTCACGCAGTTTCTCAGGCTCACGGTCCAGGGCGAAGGCGTCGCGTGCACGACCGCTGGAGATAAGGTTCAGGGCCTGGCTGTAGTAGCTGTCCAGGCTCATGTCCTTCACCGCAGCTTCGATTTGCGGCATCTGATCGTTGATGGCATCGCGCAGCTTGGCACGGCGCTCAAGACGCACGCTGAAGAGGTCGGGGCGCAATTGCAGGTCGTCGATTTTGATGCGGTCCATCTTGCCCATGTCGAGGTCATCGCCATCGGGGAAGAGCGTGTAGGGCTCGTAGGCCTTGCCGAGGAAACCTGCACCGCCGCCTTTGCCGACGACATTGGATTCCTGCAACGGACGTGGCAGCTGCACGAAGGGGAGCATCGGCTCCTGCAGCGGCTTGAGGCGCACGATGTTGCTCCCGAAGTTCGGGAAGTCTTTTGCGTTTGGTGGCTCAAGCTGGCCGGAGGGGCTGACCTTGTCGGTCGTGTAGCCCGTCATGATCTGATAGATCGCCGCCGTGTGGTTGAAGAGACCATTCGGCGTGTAGCTCATCGAATTGATCATCGTGAACTTGTCGTTCACCTTCGCAAGGCCCGGAAGGATCTCAGTGAAGTGCTTGCCTGGAACTTTCGTCGGGATCGTTTTGAAAGCACTGCGCACATTGTCCGGCACGTTTTCCTTTGGGTCCCACAGGTCGAGGTGTGAAGGGCCGCCCTGAAGGTAGATCATGAGCACGTGCTTGGCCTTGCCCCATCCCGCACGGCCTGCGTTCGGAGAATTCGCCGCCATGGCCTGGCCACGGAGCACATTGTTGAGCGTGAGGCCCATCATGGATCCGCCGCCCACGCGCAGAATGTCACGCCGCGAGAAGCCGAGGTTTTTGTCGCAAAGGTCTTTACCGGGAACGCCTGGGATGCGGAACATGGTGTGCTAGGGGTTGAGATGGAAGGTCAATATCGGGGGCATGTACGACAAAGAAGGGTTGATCTTGCCATTTTGGGGGCAGATCGTCGAGGCTGGGCAGGAAACTCCATGCCCCGGGCGGGAATACTGCTCAAGTACAGCCGTCGGCTCTCAATGCTGTGAAATTCAGCTTATTGGGGATCTGGGTGAGGAATGAGGGGCTCATTTCCTGTCCTGAACGTATTACGCCTCAGTGGGAGCATCGACATGCCAACAATTTGATCGGCCAATGAAGATGTGTTTGTGCCACTACGGCTGCTCTTCGGCAACGGGCGGTCACCGCCTGCTCCCGATTCGCCACCAACTGAGGCATACGATGAGCCGGAGTACTGTGGTGCGACTGAGCCGGCGGCATATCCAGGCTGGCTGTTCGTCAAAGACGTTGGAGCGAATCCCGGAGCTCCAGGGTTTGGGTTGAGGCCACGAACAAGGGACTGCTGCTGTGGTGCTGTTGGCTGTCCCGGTTGCTGCTGCATGATTTGCAGCGTGGCAGTCTCTGCTCGGGCGCCTGCGGCGGCGGCCAGCTGCATCAAGTAACCGCTGTCATAATGCACCTCGCAGAGTTCGGCACCCATCGCGATACGAACGACCGTATCTTTGCGCCTAAGTCCGACGCTTGCTTCTTTGAGCTCGATTCCATGGGCGTTTGGCTTTCCAGCTTTAAGCAGGAACCGCTCATGGGTCTTGACGTTCACGATTGAGACCGTCGGATCACGCCTTTCACCGTAGATGGAGGCAATGGCAAGATCTTTGGCAAAAGAAGCCTGCTGCACCAGAGCAGGAGCCGTTTTAAGTGTGAATGGATTTTTGTTCCACCCTGCCTCGTAGCGCTCTATTGCGTAGGCCTTCGGGGGAAGGAACGCTGAGTACTCTTGCTCCTGCGCCCAGGTCAGACTGCCTGCGAGAGTGATAACAAGCGGGAGCAACCTGATGAAACAATGAACTCCCAACGCACGGGCGCACGTCCCGGATTGAAGCGGCTCCTGGCTTGACGGTTTTAACTGCGGAAAGTTCAAGGTGGTCAAATCCCGCGAATTGTCTGCTGCTGCTTTGCCTCGCGGATATGATGCACTCACGAAGCCTAGATGAATTTGATTGGGCTGATTGGCAAGTGACACAAAGTTAACAATGAAGTTACATCAACTTATAAAAATGAGTTGTCTAGAAGTAGAAGACTTTAGTCTGAAGTTATAGCGATCTATGCCAAATCCGGGGAATAAATTGCAACGATTTCGAATCATCAACGAAAGCGTTTAATTAGTTTGTTTGCTGGGTCAGCAGCTGGATGCTCGAATCGTGACTCATGAACTTGAAGTCGCTATCATTCGTTTTGCCAGTGATCCTCCTGACCGGATTAGGGTTGCTCATGCTGGCTGGCAAAGATGCGGTAACGGTGGCGCAAAACCGTGATTCGGCTGCCGGTGCTTCAGCAGATGCTCCTCTTGCTGCTCCGTATGTAGACTCATCGAGTGTCGCCTTGAAGTTTGAAGAGATTTTTGTGATGCCCGCAGGACCGAAAGGGCTGGAATACACCGCCAAAGCCTGGGCGCTTGCCGGCAAACGAGTGGCTCTCACGGGGTTCATGCTGCGCAACGACAACATCGACCCTGCCATTTTTTTCTTCTGTGAAACACAGCACGCTTATGATGAACGCGAAGAAGGACTCGCGGACAGCCTGCCGCCCAGCCTGGTTCAGGTCATCCTGCCGGTGAAAAAGAACAGCGCACCTGCATGGCGGCAGGAGAAATTGACTATTTACGGCACGCTGGAACTCGGACCAAGGCAGGAGCAGAGCGGACGCGTCTCACACATACGCCTTCAATGCGATGTGGTCTCGGATGCCGCCACAGGGGTCCCGCTAGAGCTTCGAAAACCAGTCGCGCTGCAGCTCGGCAGGGCCATTCCGATCCCGAGCGATCTCGGCGCACTGCCACCCTCGACCACCCCACCCCCTTTCTTCAACCCACGAAGAAACAGAAACAGCACCACCTACCATCCCGACAAACTATGAAGTTACAAAACTCAGGCAAATTAATTGCCGCCATCACCGGGCTTTTCGCCCTTGGCAACGCCTTCGCTGCCCCCACCGTGACACGCCTCAATCCCCCCAGTGCGCTGTTCACCTACGCCGATGCCACCCCTCCCTACATCTCGCGCTTTCTTCCCGCGCAGCGTTTTGACCTCCAGGCCACCATCCAGGCGGATGCAGGCAAGACGATCACCAGTGTCGTTTTCAAGGTCAACGGCTCCCCTGTCACAGCAGCCGGCGGTGCCTCCGCCATCACCTCCATCGGTGGTGACAAGTTCAGCGCCACGATTCGTGGATACTCCAACTCAACAGCTGGTGTGAAAACACTCGTCGTCGAGGCCACTCAGAGCGATAGCTTGGTCGCAACCGGCACGGGCAACTTCGAAATCGCCAGCATCACGCTCAATGCTGGTCGCAAGGCGAAGAACATCATCTGGCTCATCGGTGACGGCACGGGCATCGCCCACCGCACCGCGGCCCGCATCGTCTCCAAGGGCGCATCCCTTGGCAAGTCGAACGAGCCTCTCGCCATCGACACGCTGCCGGTCACCGGCATCGTGGTCACCCACTCCCTGAACTCCATCGTGACGGACTCCGCACCTGGCGCTCATTGCTATTCCACGGGCAACAAGGCCAACAATGGCCAGGAAGGCGTTTTCCCGGATGACACCACTGACAAGTGGGACAATCCTCGCATCGAGCACATGGGCAGCTACCTCGCCCGCACTCAGGGCAAATGGCTCGGCATCGTGTCCACGGCTGACGTGGAAGACGCCACTCCGGCCGCCTTCGCTGTGTCCACCCAGGACCGCGGCGCTGGCACCGGCATCTGTGACATGTATCTCGACGAAGCCGTCGCCAATCACAACCTCCACGTCCTGATGGGCGGTGGCCGCAAGTGGTTCCTGCCTCTCGATGGCAGCGCAGGTGCCGGCAGCGGACGTGTCAACAGCTCCACAGCAGGTGGTGGCGACTACGTCGTTCCTTCGGACGTGCAGGCAGGCTGGAGTGTCCCCGCCGGTGCGGTGGATCCTAATCGCAACCTGATCGCCGACTTCCAAACCGCAGGCTTCTACTACGCCCCTGACCTTGCCGGACTCAATGCGATGACTGGCAGCGAAACCAAGCTCCTCGGCCTCTTCAACTCCGGCCACATGGACGTCAGCTATGACAAAATCGCGCATCGCCGCAATTCCGGTACCATCGCTTCCGGCAGCCTCATCGCCACCTATCCTGACCAGCCCCTGCTGGAAGAGATGACTGACAAGGCGCTCACGGTGCTCAGCAAAAACGCCAACGGTTTCGTCATGATGATCGAAGGCGCCTCCATCGACAAGCAGGCCCACAACATGGACACTGAGCGCTGGGTGCATGACGCCATTGAGTTCGACAAGGCCGTTGCTAAGTGCATCGCCTTCCAGTTGGCCAATCCGGACACGCTTATCATCGTCACCGCTGACCATGAGTGCGCTGGTATTGCCATCAGTGGCGGTAGCACTGTCACCGACGCCGCTCTGCAGAGCACGGCCGTGGGCAGCCTCAAAGGCATCGTCGGCACTTACGATAACGCCAAGTTCCCCGCCTACACGATCGCAGGCGACGGCTACCCGACCACGATGGACGTGGACTACCGCATGATCATTGGCTACGCTGGCAACTCCGACCGTTACGAAACCTGGCGCTCCAGCCCCAGCTACAACGTGTCTCCCCAGGCACGTAACACCACCACCGGCTACTTGGTTACCGGTCAGCAGCCCGGCACCGGCGTGCAAAGCGCCGTCCACACCGCTTCCGACATCCCGCTCTCCGCAGGTGGTCGTGGCGCTGCAGCCTTCACCGGCGTGTTCGACAACACGGACGCCTTCTTCAAGGCCATGCAGGCCGCGATCGGCGGTTCGAAGTAGTCCATGGATAACCAGTCACTCCTATGAAAAAAATACTTTCTATCGTTGCCCTGGCCGCGATGTGCGCCAGCTCGCAGGCGGCGACCGTGTTGAGCTATTCCTTCACCAGCGACGCCACCCCTGCGGTTTCCGGTGGCTCCTTGGTCGGGACAGTCTCGGCGGCCTACGCCTACATTGAGACGGTCGATGCGAACGGCGACCCGTTGTCGCTGCCCAGCTTCCGTCCAGACTTGACGGCTCCAGCGATCGCAGTCGGAGATCCCTCCGCCCGCGGCTACGGCGCTCCAATCTCTGGCAATGCTCTGGACGCTGTGGATCAGGCCGTGTTGTTCAGCTTCTCGGCTCCGCAGGACATCTCGGCTTTCGCCCTGACTCTGGACAACAGCACTCTTGGCACGCCCTTTGGCACCAATGTGGAGTTCTACGACTCGCTGGACGCTCTCTTGTACAGCATCCTGGTGGATCAGACCGTGTCCGGCTTCTCGGTGAACCAGGCGCTTTCACTCATGGGTGTCAGCAAGGTGGTGCTGCCATCGGGCGCGTTCTATGACAACGCCAGCCTGACCGTCGCGGCGTCCGCCGTGCCGGAGCCTTCACGAGTTCTGCTCATGGGGCTGTTCGCTGGCGTGGCGGTGTTCCGCCGCCGCCGGGCTTGATTGATCTGTCACTACGGAATGACCCGGCGGAGCTCGCTCTGCCGGGTCATTTCATGTCCAGGCGGGACTGATGTGACAATAATGTCGCACCTTTCCGCAGGCCGCCCGCCGATCTCATTGCGGCCAGGGTCATGGAGAGCCGCGTGGAGCCTGGCTCGGAAGGCGAAGAGCGCCTCCTGCTGCTTCGGGCCATGTTCTCCTACCGGCTGCGTCAGTCGCAGCCGTCGCACACGGTGTTGCGGGGCAGGACACTGTCGATGGAGATTTTCATGTCGGCTGGCACATGCCTGGGGCGGGGATCATGCTGCATCCCTCTTCCGGCGGCGAAACGGATGCCAGAGCTGCCCCAAGTAATGTTTCGAAATCGGCTCGTGAATGCCGAAGGCCTCCGGTTCGTGGTCAGGGCAGCGGTAAGTGCCAAAGAGGATGTCCATCAGCGGCGAAATATTCGCGTAGTTGCCCGCATCGCGTGCCTTGTCGTGGTGCCAGTGGTGCAAAGCCGGCGCGCCGAGGATCATGCCCAGCGGGCCAATGGGCAGTCGAACATTCGAATGAATGAAGATGGCCCACAGGCCACGAAAAGCGAGGAACCCGGCAAGCGTCTCCAGCGGAAAACCGAGGATAAACGCAGGCAGGTTAATGATGCCCACGGTGTAGATCGTATCCAGCGGATGCTCCCGGTGCGCCGCCAGCCAGTCCAGATGCTCCGCACTGTGGTGGATCGAATGAAAGCGCCACAAGAACGGCACGGCGTGTTGAAGCCGATGTGCCCAGTAGATGAGGAAGTCGCTCAGCACGATCATCTCAAGGGCCTGCAGCCACCACGACTGCGCCGCGACACCTGCGCGAAAATGAGCCGGAACTATGTCATCCATCCAGCCCCGAAAATGATTCAGTGCCCAGAACACCAGCCCGCTCCAGAGCAGGTACTGGCCCAGCAGGAAACACAGGTCCGTCCAGAATGCCGGGCGGAAAAACTTCTGCCCTTCCTGCGCAGGAAACAACTTCTCCAAAGGCCGAAACAACACCACGAGAAAGAGCAGGCTCAGGCCGGTGGAAAGGATGACGGCTGGCAGGTTCATGGCTTTTGCGATGGAGGTGCAAAAGGATCAGTCGCCAAGGTGGTTGACTCCACCTTTCGAGTTGAAAACACGGGCTGGGTAAGCGCCTTGGAGCTTGGAAGTATGAATTTTTCCTCCGCTTGAGGGGCTGCATTTCGACCTCTGGATTGCGAGTAGATCACATAGGATGTCAGCAGCGTGAGCGACGACACCAGTATCCCGATGCGGACGAGTTTAGATGGCGTCTTCATGGCTGATGGAAAGACTGTTCCAGTAAGAACTGCAGAATCTCCTGGTGGCATTCCATTGCAGTTGGCCGTATTCCTGCAATAACTCTCGCGTGAATGCTGTGGAGCGTATGACGCTCGGCACTGGCAGAGGCTTCTTCCAGAAGGATTCCCACGGCTTATCCTCGTGATAGCTGTAATGAAGCCAGTAGTTTCCCTGAACAGGTTCATAGGGGCGTTCAATAATCAACAGGCCTTCCGTTGTGAGCAGTTCTGCGAAGGCTTGATTCCAAATTCCCGGCGTGTGAGTGAGGTCTGTGAGTTTAGTATCAAGACTCAGTCTTTCCTGAAAGGGACGAAGCTCCTCACCTGTCAGCCAGACAGGAGGTGAAAAGAGCAACTGCGGCACCGGTGCAGCGAGTCGGCGGACTTCATCCATTCCTGAATCAACCCAACGTTCGACATCGCTGCTGTTCACGGCGGCTGCAGTCATCGCTTGCAACGGCCACGCATGACCCGCCAGCAGCGGAAAAGCAGATGCCAGCAGGACGGAACGAAGACATTGGGACGCCCTGATCATGGCTTCACGGGCGGCAGCAGCGGCTTGTCGGTCTGCAAAGCACCTGAACTGATCGTGGTGCCGCCGGTGAACGATTTGCTGCCGGACATGAGAATGGGACCGCTTTTGGAACCGGGCATCATGGCCGGATTGGCCTGCTTGTGGGCGAACCACGCGCAGCCGATGAGCAGACCAAGTGAAGAGCAGACGGCGGCACAACGCAGGCAGAAACGAGCACGGGGCGATTTCATGCCCTAAATGCTACTCGGATGAGTAGATCAGTGTCGAGAGCGAATTTTGGGAGGAAGAGCCTCAATCCTCAAACATGAACTCGTTGCTCATCAGCAGCACTTGCGCGAGCTGGCTGAGGGAGCTCTGGGGACGGGCGCGGCCAATGGGCCAGCGGCTGGAGTCGCAGAAGTCGGTTTTGGAATGGGTGAGGACTTCGCCGGTGTCGGCGCGGCTGATGGTGGGCTGCCAGTCGAAGCTGTCGCTGTCGGTGCCGCCTTCGTTGTGAACGATGAAGCAGAGGGTGTCGCCGCGTTTCACGTCGGTGGTGAGTTGGACGGGGACCTTCTTGTTCTGCGGGGTGCAAAGCTGCTCAGCCAGGATGCCTGTGCGCTCATTGTAAATCCAGGCACGGACGCCATCGCCACGGTCGCTGCTCCGGGTCAAGACGCTGTCGATGGAGATCTTCATGTCAGTCGGCACATGCCAGCGGGCGGTGACGATGTATTCGCTGGGAGCGGCGTGACCGCCGTAGTTGGCCCAGAAGACATGACCCCATTTAGGATCGGGAATCTTGGCTGCGGGGCTCCAGAGCTTCTGGCCACCACCGCCACGCTCTGTGAGTTGCGTGAAGGCTTGGAACTCGGTGAAGGACGGCTTGCCTTCGGGAGTACGCGCAAACTTCATCGTGCCGTAGCTCCAGCGGAAGGGCTTCTCGGCATTGAGCGCGGTGGCATCGGCGGCGAAGCGCTGGGCCAGTTCGACTTCATCCGGCTTCGGATCGCGGGCGAGCACGCGGCGGTACATCGCGCGGATGGCTTCGGAATCGAGCGCGGTTCCGGCCAGGGGCGTGGCTTTGGCGATGGCATCGGCACGGCCGCGCATGAAGGGGCTGTTCATGAGGAACAGAGCCTGTTGCGGCACGGTGGTGTTGAATCGCTGCGGGCTGTGGCCGTCCGGATTGGCGAAGTCAAACATCGCCGGCACGCTGGCCTGATCATAGCGGTCCACTTTGAGGTAAACGGTGCGCAGGGTGTCGGCATCCTTAGCATTCAGTTCCACGGCGCGTCCACCGTGCTTGCTGGTGTCGAGTTCGCCGGTGGCAGACAGGATCGCGTCACGCATGGTTTCATAATCGAGGCGCTGGCGGTTGAAGCGGCTGAGCAGATCGTTCTCGGCATCCTTGGTGGCTTTTTCCGGCGTGGCATGGCTGCTCTGCTGGAAGGTGCGGGAGGTAAGGATGAGCGTGTGCAGCTTCTTCAAGCTCCACCCATTTTCTATGAAGGTGGCGGCGAGGTAGTCGAGCAGATCTGCCTGCACGGGTTTCGCGGTCTGCACACCGAAGTCGCTGGTCTGGGAGACGAGCGGCTTGCCGAAATGCTGCAGCCACACGCGGTTCACAATGACGCGCGCGGTGAGCGGATTGTCCTTGCTGGCGATGTGTTTCGCCAGATCCAGACGTCCGCTGCCGTCGGTGAATTTTTCGCCGCCGAACATCGTGAGCCAAGCGCGCGGTGCCGGGTCGCCCTGTCTCGCCGGATTGCCACGGATATAGACGCGCACGTCCTGCGGCTTCGGTTTGTCCACCATCACCATGGCGCGCGGCGGTGCACCGGGGTGGGTGCTGTCGAGTTTGGTGCGCTCGTTGTTGAGGCGCACTACGGTCTCGCTGTCCTTGCGGGTGAAGAAGGTATTGGCGCCTTCTACCGGCACCGACATGGGCGAAAGCTTGTCCTGCATGAGCTGACGCATCGGCTCCACCTTGCTGTCGAGAATGATGCGGGCGTAGGCCAGGGCGACATCCTTCATGGACTTCGGCGGTGTCTGCGTGAAGGCGGCGGCGATCTCCGGCGTGCAGCCGCTTTCCGGCTTGGCCAGCTCTTGCGCAATGGCGGCTGATTTAGCGGCAAACTCCGCCTCGGGAAGTTTGGCGAAGCGATTCCAGGCAACCATCGTCGCGTGCGGCTTTGCGCTCAGAGCGTAGCGATTCAGGAAATCGCGCCATTGGCTGGCCACGCGGTCACGCAGCTTTACCTGGCCGGCCTTGCCTTTGAAGACGGTGGTGTCTTTGATGTCCACCGAGTCCTGGGCGAATGCGAGGTATTCAGCTAGGCGCTCCGGCTTGCGGAATTCGTCATAGACGGTGCGCTTATAATCGAGCTCCTTCTTCGCGATCTCGGCCGCCTTGGCATCGTAGTCCTGGCCATCCTTTTCGTTCGCCGCTTTGCCGATGATGGGCATCACGGTGTCGTCCGGCTCGTCGCTGCTGTTCAGGATGCTGTACATCGCGTAGTAGTCGCGGCTCGGGATCGGATCGAATTTGTGATCGTGGCAGCGTGCGCAGGCGACTGTGAGACCGAGGAGGCCGCGGCCGATGACATCGATGCGGTCATCGGTGATGAGCAGACGGTCATTGATGAAGCGCTCACCGACATTGTAGAAGCCCAGCGCCGCGAGATTCGGCGAATTCGGCGTGGCAGCGGTCATGCGATCCGCTGCGAGCTGATAGCTGACAAACTGGTCGTAGGGCATGTCATCGTTCAGGGCCTTCACGATCCAGTCGCGATACGTGTAGGCGAAGGGATAGAAATTGCTGCGGCCAGCCACCTGATAGCCGTTCGTATCAGCATAGCGCACCACATCCAGCCAGAAGCGCGCCCAGCGCTCGCCATAGGAAGGCTGGCTGAGGAGTTGCGGAATCAGCGTCTGCGGAGTTGGATTCTTCTGCAACTCGTCAAAAGTCGGCGGCAATCCGGTGAGCGTGAGGTGGATGCGGCGCGTCAGCGTGGCCGGATCGGCGGGTGCGGCGAAATCGAATCCCGCAGCCTTGAGCTTGGCACCGACAAAGGCGTCGATTGGATTGCCGGTGAAACCAGCAGGCAACGCAGGCTTTTGCACCGGCTTGTAGGCCCAGTGCTGCATCGGGTCGGCCTTGGGATGCTCAGCCACAGCGGCCTCAGCAGGCCATGGCAGGCCCATGCTGATCCATTTTTCGATCGCCGCGATCTGCGGCGCAGGCAGTTTGTCCCCCTTCTTGGGCATCGCCTCGACACCCGCCACATGGTTGATGGCCTTGATCAGCTTGCTGGCACTTGGGTTGCCGGCTTCGACGACTTTGCCATATTCGCTGCCTTGAATGATCGCCGCCCGCGAGTCGAGACGCAGGCCGTTTTGATGCTTGTGCGCGCCGTGGCACTCGTAGCAGCGCTCCGCGAGCACGGGGCGGATGTTTTTCTCAAAGAACTCGATCTGGTCAGGCGGAAAGGTCTCGGCGGCAGACGCAAGAGAACTTGCGACGGCAAAGCCGCCCAAAACGAGAGAGGGAAACTGGAAACGCAGGGTCATGTGGGGTTCGACTGGGGAATTCTACATCACTTCCCGTCAAAAACCAAACGCGCAGCGAACGTGCCACCTTACAGGCGGTAAAATGCGGTTTTTGTCACATGTCAGACCTGATTTGCCTTGAGCACCCGCAGCATGTTGCCGCCGATGACCTGCCGGATGGCCTCGTCGCTGTGGCCGCGCATGATCATGCCGAGGGTGAAAAGCGGCCAGTTGGACCAAGCGACGCTTTGTTCTGCCTCGATGCTCGTGACGTAGTCGTCCTTCGGCCAGAGATGCTCCCATTTGTCGGTGCTGCCGCCGGGGGCTTTGAGCAGCTTGGCCCGCTCCTCCTTGTCAAAACGGGAGGTGTAGGCCACATCGCAGCCGATGGCGGCGTGCTTAGCCCCGAATTTCTTGATGAGATGGTCGAGGTGATCGAGCAGCGCGGTGATGTCTCCCTTGCCACCGAGGAAACGGGGGATGCAGCAGATGCCCACCAGGCCGTCGGTGTCGCAGATGGCCTTGATGGTGTCGTCCGGCTTGCCGCGAAAGTGCTCATAAACGCCGCAGCAGGTCGTGTGGCTGGCCACCATGGGCCGCGTGCTGCTCTTTGCTGCATCGTAAGCCGTCTTCCATCCACTGTGTGCCACATCGGCAATGACACCGATTTTGTTCATCTCTGCGATGGCTGCGTGGCCGAAATCACTCAGGCCGCCATCGTGGGGCTCTCCGGCGCCATCGCCGATGGGATTGCGGCGGTTGTAGGTCACGTGCATCATGCGGGTGCCCAGTTCGTGGAAAATGCGTACAAAGCGCAGCTCATCGCGCACATTTTCCCAGTCTTGCATCAACGGCACCCCATTGGTGGTGAAGCATAGGCCGACGTTTCCCGCCTTCTTGAGTGCTACAATTTCCTCGGACAAAACGACCTTGGAGAGTGTCGGATTCAGCAAGTCCGTGGCCTTGGTGAAATGCGCGAGGCGCTTGATCAGGCGCAGCGGGTCGCTGCCTTCTTCGCCGGTATTTTGGAAAATGCAGGTCACGCCGGCGGCGTGGAAGGCATCGAGAAATTCTTTGCGCTCGCGTTCATTCGTCGCGTTGCGGTTCATGGACATGGACTCGCGCAGGTCGTTGATCTCGGCGGCGCCCATGCCGGATTTGATCGCCTCGTTCATCGCCTCTGCATCGACGGCGCAGCGCGGCGCGAAGCCGTAGCTTTCAAAGACGACCGAGCCGAAATGAAGCTCCCATGCGTGGTCAATCTGTGCCTGCGTGGGCTTCAGCAAGCCGAGGGCGATTTCGCGCGGCTTGTCGATGGCCGGATTGCCGGTGATCCATGACTTTTTCGCCTCCTGCGAGCGGGCGAGGATGTTGAAACTGCCCGCGCATGCGGCAAGCGGCAGTGTTTGAAGAAGGCGACGGCGTGTGAAAGGAGCGTTCATTCTATGGGAACAAACGCGCCTTAGCCGGAGTTTTAGCGGCGAAGCTTTTTCTTCAGGCGCATCCAAGTCGGGACGTCGAGGTCCTCACCTTGCACGATCGAAGGTTCGGTGTCCTTGAAGCGGCCGCGGTCTTCTTCGCCGAGGCTGAAGGTCTGCTGGCTTTCAGCCGTGGCTGTGGTCTTGCGGGTGAGGACGGCGGTGGCGCTGATCGTCGAAGACTCGGGCTCGGGTTCGTCGAATGAAATGAGGTCGTCCTGCGCAGAGGCGGCTTCGGTCTGTAAGGTGACGCTGCGGGCCACGACGGCGGCGAGGGTCGATTCCTTGCTGCTGCGGGCGGCATCGGCCAGTTCCTTCGCGGCGGGGGTGCGCACTGGAATGCGTGCCGTTTCCGGAGCGGGGACGATCACTGGGGCGACGGGTTCCACAAATGCTTCAAAAGCGTCAAAGGCAGGCGGCTCTTCATCATGGGCCACAGGCAGCTCTACAGGCTGAACTTTCGCTGCTTCCGCTTGGAGGCTGTTCAAAGGAAAGGCCTCACCGACGGCAGGGACGGAGGCGAACTCCTCGGACTTGAAGAGCAGATCAGGGGGAGATGCAACTGGGGGTGCATACGGGGACGGAGCCTTCTTGGCATGGATCTCGCGTTTGGGAGCCGGGGCAGGGGCTGCGACAGGTGCGGGCAGCTCAGCGCGGGGCTGGAGCATTTCCGAAGGCGGTGCTGCGGTGGCGTGAGCGTTGAGCTGGTTGAGTCCCAGCGAACTGATGAGAGTGACGGCGACGGCGTCTCCCAGCTTCGCATCGACACCGAGGCCGAAGAGAATGTGGGTTTGATCCGGCACGTGACGTCCCAGCTGCTTCATGACACCCTCGACTTCGACCAGTGTGAGCGATTCGCCGCCAGCCACGTGGACCAGGAGGTTCTTCGTCTGGTGCAGGAGACGGCCGGAATCGATGAGCGGGCTCTTGAGTGCTTTCTTGAGAGCCTCGGCACCACGGTTCTGGCCGCGGGCTTCGCCGAAACCAAACAGGCAGCGGCCGTTGGCATTCGCCAGCGCGGAGGTGAGGTCATCGAGGCCGAGCTTCACCAGTCCCGGTGTGATGGTGATGGTGGAGATGGCGCGCAGGCTCTGGGCAATGAGCTGGTCCGCCTGATTGAAGGCTTTCTGAATACCATCCTTCGGCAGGATGAGCTCGCCCATGCGGTTGTTTTCAAACAGCACGAGGGCATCCGCACGCTTTTGCAGCAGTTCCAGCGCCTCCTCGGCCTGGGCGAGACGACGGCGGCCTTCGAAGCTGAACGGCATGGTGGCGACGACGAGCACCAGCGCGCCGGTGTTCTTTGCGATCTCAGCAATGACAGGGGCCGCGCCGCTGCCGGTGCCGCCGCCGAGTCCGGCGCTGATGAAGATGATGTCGTGATTCTCAATGGCCTGACGAATCTGCTCGCGCGAGAAAAGCGCGGCCTCACGTCCGAGATCGGGATCGCCACCTGCGCCGATGCCCTTCATGAGCTCGGCCCCCAGCTGGATTTTCACCGGTGCCATGGAATGACCGAGCACCCGCACGTCTGTGTGCGCGCAGACCAGCGTGGCATCCACGATACGGTCCAGGGTGATGCGATCGACAACGTTGGAACCTGCGCCGCCGACACCGACGATGCAGATGCGCGGTGCCGCCATGCTGGCACCTTCAGGTGATTGGGAGCGGTCGTATTCTACCATAATCGTGGGTGGTTAAGGTTGGGCTGCTGTCTTTAAATTAAAGTGTGACGGATGAGAGGAGTTCCTGCATGCGTCGGCCAAGGCGCTTCAGGGGAGAGAGAAAGGGCTTCTCGCTGTCAAGAATCTGCGCATAACGAATGAGGCCGATCGGAGCGGAGTATTGCGGATTCTCGAAAGTGGCGGTGATGCCGCTGACGGGAGCCGAACCTGCGCGCGTGACTTTGATCCCAAACACTTCGCGGGCCACCACGTCAATGCCTTTCATCATGCTGACGCCGCCGGTGAGGTAAATGCCTGCGCCGAGACGACCGAGATGATCCTCCACACGCACCTTCACCTGGATAAGTATTTCTTTAGTGCGGAGGTTCATGACCTCGTTCAAAAATGCACGTTCGATCTCGCCAAGAATCAGGCCGGTGTCGTCCTCGATGCTGAGCATTTCGCCCTCGGGCACCTCGTCATACAAGACGCTGCCTTCTTCGACCTTGAGGCGTTCGGCGCGTCCGTTCGGGATCTGCAGCGCCATCGAGACATCATTGGTGATGTGGTCGCCGCCGAGGGGGACGCAGCCGGAGGCGGTGATCATGCCGTCTTCATACAAGACGTAGTCACATGTGCCGGCACCGAAGTCGATCATGAGCGCACCCTGCATTTTTGCCTCACGTGTCAGCACGACCTGTGCCGCAGCGACGGGATTGAAGACGACGTCCTCCACTTCGAGCGGAATTTCGCGCACGCAGCGGATGGCATTTTGCACCCGGCCACGCACGCCGTGGATGATGTGGTAGTCCGCCTCCAACACGCGGCCTTCACGCCCGATCGGCTGGCGCACGGCCTCCTGCCCGTCCACGATGTACTGCCGTGTGACACTGTGCAGAAAGACATTGGACTGGGGGATGGACACGCTGCGGGCGATTTCCTTCGCCTCTTCCACATCGTCCTCGCTGATTTCCGTCTGATCGTCCGGCAGGCGGTGACGGCCGCGATTGTTCAAGCTCTCAATATGAGCGCCGGTCACGCCGAGGAAGACATTGCGGATCATCACGTCGCTGCGGTCTTCCGCACGCACGAGCGCATCGTTGACACAGGTCTGGACTTTTTCGAAATCGACGATCTCACCTTTGCGCACGCCACGGGAAGGCGCCTGGCCGACGCCGAGAATCTTGATGGCTCCGTCACGCTTGGCTTCACCCACGACGACGCAGATCTTGTGCGTTCCGATTTCAAGACCTGCGTAAATGGTGCTTTTGGCCATGAGTTTCAGCGTGCGGATGGAGTGGAGGCGGTGTCCGCCAGATTCAGCCCGGTGACATCCGGCGTTTCATGAAAAGTGACGGGGGTGTTGATGCTGGCAATCAGGTTCAACGTGGCGACACGCCATTTGCGCGCGCGCGCCTCATGCATGACGCGGTCAAAGCGCGCCAGCTGCGGGTCCATGTCATCAACGCCGAAGGTGATTTTCGTGTCGCCGTTGAAATGAGCGACGAGCGACCATGGATTCGGGATTTCGATCATTTCCAGCGCGGGATGGTCATCCTGCTGGCGCTTTTGGAGCTTCTCCATCAAGCGCAGCGCCGCGTGAACCTGCATGTCTGGCGACGGCCTGCCGGGGGTGGCTTCGCTGAGAGCTGGGTACTGGATGCGGGGCATCGCAAGATACTCCCGGGTGACGACATGGCATGGTACCAGCGCACCTTCCGCATCAATCAGGCATCCTTTGCCTGTCAGCGGTCCCAGAAGCTTCTGCTTGGGGCATTCCATCCAGGCGACTGGCAGGCGCTGCACGACATCGAGTGTGAGCTTGCCGTGGTAGTCACGATGGAGCACCGCCGACTTCACCTGGGGCAGGCGTTCGATCTTCGCGCGCACTTCACGCAAGTTCATGGTGAGGAGGTTGGTCGCTTCGGTGAGGCCGGTGGCGGCCACGAGCTGCTGCCGCGTGAGGGTGCCCTCAGTGTTCACTTCCACGGTCTTCAGCATGAACTGCGAGTTCTTTTCCAGCGCCTCGTGCCAAGTCACCCAGCCGATGCCGACCACGATCATTGCCGTGATCAGCCACATGGCAGTGCGAAAGCCGCGGCGGCGGCGCTCAACGGCCTCATGCTCGCGAATGACCGGAGATTCCGGCTGATAGTCGATGACGTGGGTGCCCGTTCCCTTGCGCTTGCGGGAAGGGCGCTTGGCTGATTTTTTCGAGCCATTCTTGGCAACAGACATGAGCGGGCGTACAAAAGGCCAGTTCCGGACAGAGGTGGAACAGGTTAGTTAATGGGCCTTAAATAATAGATTCCCAGTCCGATTGCCATAATTATTCGCGAAAAAATGCGAACCCTGTATTCCCAGGGGCCTGGGTTATTCACAATTTTGCGGCGCAATTCACCTCTTTAACCTGCTGCAAATGCGATGTCAGCGTTACTTTTTCACCACCCAGATATTGCGATAGCGGACCGGATTGCCGTGGTTCTGGAGGTAAACCGGCCCCGGGGTGGGTGCCTCTTTGTTGGGGGCTGAGGTCGTCGCACCGGGCAGTTCCTGATTCTCATGAATCACCACGCCGTTGTGTTTGACGGTGATCTTCGCATTCGCGGTCTTCTGGCCCCCGGCATCGTAGCGGGCGGCGGTGAAGTCGATGTCATAGGTCTGCCAGGTCAGCGGCGGCAGGCACATGTTCACCTTTGGCGCGGCGATCTTGTATAACCCACCGCACTCGTTGTCCTTCCCTTCGAGGGCAAAGCTGTCGAGCATCTGCACCTCATAGCGGCCTTGCAGGTAGAGGCCGCTGTTTCCCCGGCCCTGGCCCCGCGCATCGGGCATGTAGGGCAGGAGGAACTCCACGTGCAGGCTGCAGTCGCCGAAGGTGTCCTCACTGGTGATCCCCTCCATCAATGCGACCGTTTTTTCATCCACACGCGAATTGGGGAAACGATTCACACCCTTGCCATCAAACAGGACCACCGCATTCTCCGGCGGCGGGGCACCCAGGGTGGGGGATTCGCGATTGGTGCGGTTGAGTTCCATGATTTTCAACCCGTCGGCATTGTTCACCAGGATGCTCGCGCCATTCACCTCCGCTTTGATGGAGCCGTCTGGTGAAGTAAACGCAGCGGTCTTTTCGCCTGCCGCCGGTGTGCCAACGACCCGGGTGATCGTACTCCGGTCCCCCACCCACCCCGCCCCCCGCACGCCACCCCGACCGCGCCCCCCCCCAAAATTGCCGCCGCCCTGCGCCCAGATCTGCACCCCGTAGGTCTTGCCGTCGATTTCACCGACGTACTCGCCTTGAATGGCGAAATCATCGTCCGTCTGTGCTGGATCGATGAAGGCCTTCGGCTTCGGTGCCGCAGGCTGCTGAGCATGAACGACTGTGGCAAACAGGAGGGCGGTGAGGAGGTGGCGCATGGTATGTGAATGTGGTTTGCGAATAGATTTGTGCCAGTCTCTGGAGGATTATTGTGTGTCTGAACTGCAAAGCATCCTTTGCTGTACCCTCGGTATAAGCGCACGAAACCTTTACGAAGGCAGGCGTTTAGAAATCAACTCAAGACTAGAAGCAAGAGCGTCAATCCCTCCAGACTTAAAAATCTTCTGCTCGATCTGTTTAACAAGAGGACAGCGTTTGGCTGCTTGACGGACACAATGATAAATCCGTTTGTCCACTTCAAAGGCATCAAGGTACAAAGAAAAAGGGAGAAGCATCTTGTCCATTAGGCTGCTGCCTTCTGCGTGAGCAAGGCGTTTTACTTCCCGATCAACCTCTCGCCAAATGACCCACGATGGTACGGTGTCTTGACGCAATGAAGAGCGAAGAGTGCCTGATGGCAACAAGAGCCTCCGTTCGAAGATGCGATGTTGTGCAATAAAAATGGCCTCATAACCAACATCTCCATGTGTCGGCTTTGGGGGCAGCCTTTCACGGTCTACTTCATAGAGCTTGAGTAGGTTTTCGACTGGATTGCCATTCAAGGTATGGAGTTGTGCGCTTTCCTCGAAAACCTCTGAATAAAGTTTGCCGGCCATTTGATCCGTCACTTTGGAATTGGATCGGAGGCGATGATCGCCTTTGGTCTGCATTTTCTCACTCAACCAGCCAGCCATGTGTCCAAACATGAGTCTCGCTTCTTCTCGTGGCCTTAAAACAGATGCTTCATGAGGATCAGGGAATCGATCATCCCAGCCATAACCAGGTAAGGAAAAGTGTGTTACGGATGCAACTTCTGCATTCTGCCGCAATGCATAGCTGCTCAGCATTTTTCGATTTGCCATCCACGACTCTTCAAAGCGTTCGCAAAAATCTCGGCCTGATAAATAACCACTCGTAACGGATGGTTTGACAGCAGCTACAACCTCTTCGTGTGAAGCTTTTGAATGAGTTAAAACTTCGCCCATTTCGTTCTCGCGCAACTCCAATGGACCTCCAACGTAGTCATCTAGCGCATCATTTGGAAAAGCGATGTGTGGAATCCGTCGAATGAAGTCGATGCGTTGTGCTACAACCACATCATTTTCGTGATGCGCGAGTTCTTCAAGATGCGTTGACGTCAGAAACGGTATAATCCCGCCCGAATTGAAGACCGCAAAAATCCGTTTCATTGACGGGTCGCTAGAACTGGTGAGTGCTAGCCGCCCCCAGGAGGCGGTGTCAATAGATACCAATAGTGGTCGAAGCATGGCTCAAGCGTATCATTTGTTTCTGGTTCCAAATAAAATGCATTGAATTTTTATGGCCAATTCAATTTTTTAGCTATGGATCATTAACCCGCCTTCACCAGCGTCACGAGTTCCTGCAAGGACGCTTTGGCATCGCCGAAGAGCATGCGGCAGTTGTCGCGCAGGAAGAGGGCGTTTTCGATGCCGGCGAAGCCTTTGCCCATGCTGCGCTTCATGACGATCACGGTGCCGGCCTTTTCGGCTTCGATGATGGGCATGCCGTAGATCGGGCTGGATTTGTCTTCGTGCGCGGCGGGATTCACCACATCGTTGGCGCCGATGACGAGGCAGACGTCCACGCGCTCCATCTCGGGGTTGATCGTTTCCATTTCAATCAGCTGATCATAGGGCACATCGGCCTCGGCGAGCAGCACGTTCATGTGGCCGGGCATGCGTCCGGCGACGGGATGGATGGCAAAGCTGACCTCGACGCCTTTTTTGGCGAGTTCATCCGCCAGCTGCCGCACCTGATGCTGCGCCTGCGCCACGGCGAGACCGTAGCCGGGCACGATGACCACCCGTCCTGCCATGCCGAGCAGCAGGGCGGCCTCATCCGCCTGTACGGATTTCACGCTGCCCGTGGCAGCGGCTGCCGCACTGGCAGTGGCATCCACTTTGCCAAAGGCACTGAAGAGCACATTCGTCACGGGGCGGTTCATGGCATGGCACATCGCCAGTGTCAGAAGAGTGCCGGAGGAGCCGACGAGCGTGCCTGCGATGATCATGGCGACATTGTCGATGGCAAAGCCGTCTGCCGCGACGGCGAGGCCGGTGAAGGAGTTCAGCAGGGAAATGACCACAGGCATGTCCGCGCCGCCGATGGGCATGACCATGAGCACGCCGAGTGCGAGCGCGATCACCAGGAACAAACCCATGAGCATCATGCTGTGCGAGCCTCCTGCCATCGCGAGTGCCAGCAGCAGGCTGACCACGAAGAGCAGGCCATTCAACAGCTGCTGCGCGGAATAGGTCACCGGTTTGTCAAAATGGCCTTCGAGCTTGAAGAAGGCGATGATGCTGCCGGACAAAGATACCGCGCCGATCATGGCCGCACACAGCATGGAAACCACAAACTTCAGGCTCGAATCTGAAGTGAGATGCGCGAACTCAATCGCCGCCACCAAGGCCGCTGCGCCACCACCGGCCCCATTGAAGAGCGCCACCATCTGCGGCATGGCGGTCATCTTCACCTTGTAGGCGCCTGCAGCACCCACGACCAGACCCAGCAGAATCCCAACGAAGATCAGCAGCCACTTCCACAGTGACACGCTTTCACCGTGAGAGCCATGCAGCTGCGGCAGCACTGCCAGCAGGGCGATCACCATGCCCAGGCCCGCAATGAGATTTCCACGCCGTGCGGTCTTGGGAGAGGCCAGCAGTTTGATGCCGAGGATGAACAGAACAGAAGCGATCAGAAAGGCAAAGGAGGTGATCATGGGGGCGTTTGACTTCGTCTATCTCCACTTTGTTCCGGTTGTCTCACTTCTTGCGTTTGAACATTTGCAGCATGCGGTCGGTGACCATGAAGCCGCCGAACACATTGGCTGAACCCAGCACGACGGCGGCGAATCCGGCGGCGGATTGCAGGAAGCCATCGGCCTCGGCCAGCGCCAGCATGCCGCCGAGCAGGATGATGCCGTGGATCGCGTTGGTGCCGGACATCAGCGGCGTGTGCAGCATGGACGGCACCTTGGAGATGAGCTCGAAGCCGAGAAAGACCGACAGCACGAAGATGACAAAGATGAGCATTTCCACGGTCATGGCAGATCAGGTGGTGGCGGCGAGTTTGTCGTTCACGATGCGGCCGCCGTGGGTGACGACGCAGCTTTTGAGAATGTCATCGTCCAGGTTCAGCTTCAGCGCCTGCGTCTCCTTGTCCCAGAACTCCGTGAGCAGTGCGGTGACATTGGACGAGTACATCTGGCTGGCATGTACAGGCACGCGGCCCGGCAGGCTGGCGATGCCGACGATCTTC
>NZ_JBIPNG010000369.1:0-6701 GCF_044373815.1 Prosthecobacter sp.
TGAACTCGGGGTCCATGAGGTAGTAGTTCAGTGTGACTTCTCCAAGGTTTTTCCAAGTCAGGGCGATGGTCTTGTTTTCGACTTTGAAATCAAAGCCGGGCTCGGTGGCGGCGAGTTCGGCCTGCTGTTTTTCGCGATCGGGCTTGTCGCCTTTTTCCGTCTTTGCAGTCTTGCCTTCGATTTCTTCAAGCTGCGTGGATACATCGGCAAAGAGCAGCTTCCAGCGTGGCACGGGATGATCGGCGTACTTCGCGGCGAGGCCACGAGCGGAGGCGAGATCGCCTTCATAGAAGGCGGCATAGCATTGGAAGTAGTCGTGCTGGATCTTGGTGGGCAGCTTGGTGGCGTCGACGGTCTTGAAGCGTGCCAGCGCTTCTTCCACGCGGTCTTGCAGGATGAGGAAGTAGGCCACGCTCAGGTTGTCCATGGCATCCAGCTGCGGCTTGTGTGCGAGGATGCCAAGGAGCTTGCTGTACTGCCCCAACACGGCGGGATTGGCGATGCGCCATTCGCCACCGACGCGGTGGGCGCGCTGGTTGACGAGCGGGGAGTATTCGAGCTGCTCATAGCTGCGGCGTTCGATGGGATCGAGCGTGAGGAGCTTGCTGGTGAAGTACGGACCGCATTGATCTGCGAAGCCATAAAGCTTCAGCCATTCCCGCAAAGCGATGGGATCATTGTGGAGAAAAGCATAGCTGTAGATGTCGGCATCATAGAAGTGATGCTGGCGCATAAAAGCGATGAGCTTTTTGTAGAAGTCTCCACTCTGACGGCAACGCCAGGCGATGCGCTCCATGTCGAGGCTTTCGAGATTGTTTTGCTCAAGGAAGGTAAAGACTTCCGCATCACTGCCGTATTGCGAGACATAGTCCCATGAGGCTTTGTCCACCTCGGTGAGTTTCGGCACGACATTAAACTCAAAGGGCTTGGCGCCTGCCGTGCTTGTGCTGGTGGCGACGTTGACGGGGAAGTGCGCAAACTTGAGGCCCGCCTTGGCGGGCACGAGCGGGAAGTAGAAGTGATACTCGAAGGTCTGCGTGGTGTAAGGCTCCAGCCGGATCTGGCGCGAGTCTGTGGCCTTGCTGCCGAGCACGGGCAATGCGCCCTGCGGAATCTGCAGCAGCACCACGGCCTTCACCGGGCTGCTGGTGGGATTGGTGACGACGATGTTTGCGCCATACGTCGCGCCGGTGAGGAATTCGGTGGAGACGTATTTTTCGAACTTCTCATTTCCCTCCATGCGGTAGCGGTCACTCTGACGGAAGAAGCTTTGGGACACGAGGAGCTGGCCTTGTGAGTTGTTTTCGACAACGGCCGGCTTGATCTCTTTGTGATACAAAATGCAGGGGCCGCCTGCGGTGAAAGTGAACTTTCTATTGTCAGTCTTCGTGCTGTGCTTTGGAGCCTCAAAGGGAAGGTCAAGCACGGCGAGTGCGAGCATCATCTCAGTGAAGTTGCTGCTGGCCTCGGCGACGTTGGGCGAAACAAAGCCGCCTTTGGAACCTGCGGCCACCCAGGCAGCATAATCGCGCCAGAAAGCGTTTACGGTGACGAGGTCGGCGGTCTGGTCGGTGATGCGCAGCTTGTAGTAATTGTTCTCCACCCATTCTTTGGTGGGACCAAGGGCGCGGAAGAAGATGCGAACTTGCTGCTGCGAATCCTTGGCAGATCCAGCGTCGAAATAGAGGAGGGTTCCAGCATTGATGGTGGTTCCGCCTGTGAAGGTGTTGGCACCACTCACCAAAAAGCCACCTGCGCCCGATTTACGCAGAGCTTCCTCGCGCTCCAGACCAAGCGCGGCCATTTCCTTGGGCATTTCATCTTTGCCGGTGGCATTTTTTGACGCCGCAAGCTGCTGAAGTTCAACGGTGGTCAGGGATCGGTCATTCCTGCGGTTTCCAGGCTTGGCTTCGCCGCTGTTGCCGAGGTGAGCAGATTTCATTGCGGGTGCTGGCGCGGCAAAAGCATCTGCGGGAGCTGCGGCTGCTGGCATCGGCGACATGGGGGCATCAGCTGGCGGTGGCGGTGGTACAGGATTCATCGCAGCGCCGTAATTGACCTTAAAACCATCCAAATCCCCCTTTTCCATCGTCCGACCGCGCAGTGCTGTTTCAAAGAGGTAATCTTGTTGTTCGGGATTCGGTGGAATCATTTCCCATAGCTCGCGCACATGGCGGGCTGCATTCGGAGCTTCGTTTTCAATGCGCTGCGCGAGCAGGATGCGCTCGACGATGTTGAGGCGGGCGTAGGCCCAGGGTTCAAGGTGCTGGGTGAGATCGATGTCGAGGATGTACTCATCAATGAAGGTCTTGTCCTTCTTGTTGGTGAGGTACGGCTTCACCACGGCATCGAAGAAAGGCTTGTCTTTGCGGCAGAGGAAGAAGTTCAGCTCGTGACAGGCGAACTCGCCGTATTTGGTGCGCTTCTCGTCCTCTTTGAGCTTGGGCCAGTTCAGCAGCCAGGCGAATTCGGTGAGGTGTTCATTGCCGCTGAGTGTGGTGAACAGGGAGTGGATGCCGCCGAGGGTGTCGTAGGTTTCAAGTTCGCTGGTGAGGATGTCGGCGAGGGTGAGGGACTTGTCGGTCTCTAGTACGGTGATCTCCTTTTTCTGTGTGAAGGGAGTCTTGGGCTCAAGATTTCGTGCGAGGCGCTGATCGGTGAACTTGGTGGGAGCCTCTGGCAGCGTAAGCGTGCGCCAGGAGGCGTTTTGCAGGTCTTCGGCGTAAATTTGGACATGCTGGCGGTCGCCGAGGGCTTTGCGTTCGATGCGGACGACGCCGTCTTTGTCAGGAACGAGATTGTAAATGACCGGAGCGGACGCTGCGAGGAAGTCGAGATTGGTGCCGCCTTCGGGGCCGGCTTGGGCTTTCAACTTCTTTCCGGGCATCATGCCGGCGGTGCTCGAAGTGCCAGTGGCTCCGCCGCGTGTCATCGAAGAGGCTTGTCCGCCGAGCTGGGCGAGTTCGTCGAGGTCGGTGCTGCGGATCTCCCATGGATTCAGCAGCAGGCCGGGACCGGTAAGCATGTTGCCGGGGAAGAGCTTGGCGTAGCGGCGTTCGAGGATGTAGCGGTACTCATCGCCGATCTCACGGCCAGCGGAGTAGAGGTTGGGGTTTCTCGCGGGGGTGCCGGAGGCTGCGCCGAAGCGAGTGAAACCACCGAGTCCGCCGAAGATGCCGCTGCCGGGATCGAAGCGGGATGCTGCGAAGTGAACGCGTGCGAAGGGACTGCTGTTGGCGAGTTTGACGGTGATGAAGTCTTTGTCGTTCTCGATGCTGAGGATGTTGAGAGGTGTGTTGCCTTTGAGTTCAAGCTGACGGTGCTTGCCAAGCACCCAGCCGCCGAGGGTTTCGCCTTGAGTGATTTTGAGTGTGATCAGCGGCTGGTCGGGGATTTTCAGTGAGTAATCGCCCGGTGTGAGGCCGCTGATGGTGAGGAAACCGTTTTCGGATTTGAGGAGGGCTGCAAGGTCTGCGGTGAAGGTGCCGGATGTTTGAGCAAGGAGTGACGCGGGCAGGCTGCCGGTGTCATGAATGGGGACGCGAATGGTTTCGCCCTCCTTGGCGTGAATGGTGGTGGAGAGCGTGTCCTCGGCATCGAGCAGCGGCCAGAGTGTCTGACGGCCATTGGGGATTTTGGCGGCGACGGATTCGATGTTGGTGAGTTTGCCGAGGTTCACGCGGCCTTGGGCATCCGTGCGCAGTGGAATCACCTGGGGACGATTGAAGTCGTGGTGCTTGAACGTGAAAATGACCTGCTGATCGGCGATGGGTTCCCCGTTTTTGCCGAGGAGTTCGAAGACACGCTGACCGTCAAAGGTGCTAAGGTGGCCGTCGTTGACGGCTTCGGTCTTGTCGATGCCGTTGAGCGTCCAGGTGTGGCTTGCGGTGAGGTCTTTCTTGGTCCCTCCGGCACTGACAACATCCACTTTGGCACTGAAGGCCACGGTGAGTGAGGCGAGGCGCTCGGGGACTGTGAGCGTGTGCGTGAGGTCGCTGCCTGCGCTGAGTTTGAGGTCTTTGACTTCGCGAGTGGTGGAGATGCCATCCAGTGTGGTGCTGGTGATGGTGAGCTTTGGTTCGGTGAGGAATTCCGGGGCGAGGTGCACCTCTCCGATCATCAATGCGGTGCGCACGGCCAGAGTGGCTTCGCGGCGGGCGAGAAGCTGCTCGCGTTCGATGTGGAACTGGGCGTCGAGGCGGTAGTCCTCAGCATGATGGGTGAAGGACGTGAGCGTGGCGAAGCTGCCGCCGGCATCCCCAATGACAAGATTCTTCGTGCCGGGTTGATTCGTGAACGGAATGACGATGCGTCCGATCTTTTCATTGCGCACCAGTTTGCGGCCTTCAAACCATGCCACGGCATCATTCACGGGCTGGTGCTTTTCATCGAGGACGAGGATGAGATCTCCGCTGGGGCCGGTTTGCTGCAGGACGTGGAACTGACCGGTGCGAATGAGGGCGCGGCTGCTGCGGCCGCCGCCAATGAACTCGATGATCCATGCGCCGCGCTTGCCTTTGAGCTCGGGGAATTTGAAGGTCTGGCGCGTGCGTGCGAACGGGCCGCCTTCGAAGGCGTGGGTCTGTTCGCTGTTGGCGACGAGGCCGTCGAGATTGAGATCGGTATTGAGCTGGCGCTGCTGGGTCTGGAAGAAATTGAGCGTGTTCAGCTCAAAGATTTTCACGATGAGCTTCGGTGTGTTTTTGACGGTGACGTCGAACTGGATGTCGTCGCCGGGTGAGAACTGGGGTGCGTTCGTGGCGGGGAATTCGATGTCGACGCGGTCCTTGAGCTGCTGGAATTCGGTGGGCGTAATCAGCGAGGCCCAATGCTCCGGGGAGCCGATGCGGTGGGTGATGAGCGCCTCTGCCAGGACGGGGGTGAGCCATTCTTCCGCGATGTACGTGGTCCATTGCGCGAGCACGTCGTTGGGATCAGAATCGGGCTTCACCTCGGAAGCAAAGAGGTGGAGGAAGTACTCGCGCACGAGCCGCTCGTCCGTGCTGAGGGGTGGGGAAAGCAGCAGTGGCTCGCTGAGATCGGCGTTGAGGTCGGAGAGTTCGCCGGGGATGACGTCCTTGATGTAGGTGTAGTTGATGTAGTCCTGCTGGCGCGGGAGCTTGAGGTATTCGATGAAGCGGGTGCGGTCATACACGCCGTGCTTGCGGTCATGGTCGAGGCGCAGGTAGAGGATGCGTGCCTTGAGGGTGTTTTGGGAGGGGGGCAGTTTTTGTGCGAAGGCCCACACGCGGTCAAGCCAGGCCGCGCGCTCAGCGTCGTCGTATTCCAGATTCACATCCGCGTTGGGGGCCAGCTTGCGCAGGCGGGTATAAACGAAGGCCTGCTGGCTGAGCCACTGGGGGAAGGTTTGCAGCAGCGAATCGAGCTGGTCCGGCAGCAGGGCGCGATGAATGGGCAGAGAGCCGAAGGTGCGTGATTTGTCCGATTGAAGGTCGGCGATGATGGCCTGAACGAGATTTGGCACATCTGGGCGCTGGAGTTTGCTGAGCACGCTGCGGCGCTGATATTGAGAGAGCTGCACCTGATCACGAATGAGGGAGGCTAGAGCATCCTGAGAGAGGGTTTCAAGGCCACCATCATTTTTCAGCGTATCCCGCAGGAATATTTCACGGCTGATTCTGGCTGGATCAAACTGTGTGGGAAGGGCGGGTTTTTGATCACGCAGCTCCCGCTGGTGATCGTGACGTATGCCGAGGCGCTCGATGAGGTATTTCAGCGTGGCCTGCGGATCGCGTTCATAGCCTAGAATGGCCTCGCGATTGAGGATGATGCGGCGGGCTTCGTTTTCGTCGGGGACGCGTTCACGCCACTGATTGAGGATTTGATCGAGCTTCGCGTTGTCGCGGACGTTTTGGTAATGGAGGGCGTGGAAGAAATAGTATTCCTCCGAGCCGGGAACGAGCTCGCCGAGGGCTTTTTCGCGGTCGGCAGCGAGGGCGAAGCGCTCGATGAAGCCGATTTCATTTTCGGCAAGGACCGTGAGAGGCAGCAGGAGGGCGAGGACGAGCGATTTCATGGCAGGAAAGCGGGTTGGGGTGAATGATGCGGCGAGCATCACGGCTGAGGCGAGCTTTTATTGTAAAGACTCTGTCAAAGGGTGGGAGGGGCAGGCAAAAAACCGTTTGAAACCCCGGGGGTGGGAACTACTATCAATGCCCCTTACTTTCCCTGACCCCCATGGCTGACGCTGCAAATAAATACGCCCAAAACGCTTCCGGAGCTTACTACGTTGATGACCAGTGCATTGACTGCGACCTCTGCCGCGAAACGGCTCCTGCAAACTTCAAGCGTGACGACGATGGCGGCCATTCGTTCCTCTACAAGCAGCCTGAAACGGATGAGGAGCGCGCACTTTGCGAAGAAGCTCTCACCGGCTGCCCGGTGGAAGCGATCGGTCGCGACGGCGAATAAGCCCTCAAGGCATTACTTTTTAATCACACCGTCATTGGTTACGGTGTTGGCGTTTTAGGGCAGGTTGAGCCAGCGCTGTGTCACGACTTTGTCCAGAATCACGCACTGGTTTGACTGGGCGTTTGGCGGAAAGGATATCAGCATGGTGTAACCTTTGAAGCCTGTAGGTCCAGTGCTGGCGAGGTCTCTCTCCATCCACTGTGCCAGCGGGGTGCCACGTTCACAATAAGCGTACACTGAATTGTCGCCGCTCTCTGACAGCAGCTTGA
>NZ_JBIPNG010000370.1:0-6686 GCF_044373815.1 Prosthecobacter sp.
CAGTGCTTTCGCCGCTACGGCGTCGGTTTCAAAATCTGCCCTGGCGCGCTCATACGCGGCACGGAGAATGGCCAGTTCGGCGGGCTTCGGCGCGCGCGCGAGCAGCAGCCGGAAGCCGTGGGCGAGCCGCGCGTCCACAGCGCTGCCACCCTCCTGCATCATGCGCTGCGCGAGAAAGCGCGAGGCTTCCACGTAGGTCGGGTCGTTCATCAGGTTCAGCGCCTGCAGCGGCGTGTTGGAGCGTGTGCGGCGAAGCGTGCACGTCTCACGAAAGGGCGCATCAAAGAGCATCATCCCGGGATTCGGTACGCTGCGCTTCCAATAGGTGTAGAGGCTGCGGCGGTGCAGGTCATCGCCGCTGCCCTGGCGATACGTCGCGCTGGGATTGTCCCGCTGCGCGACCACCTGCTCATACAGGCCGGGCGGGTGATACGGCTT
Organism: Prosthecobacter sp.; assembly: GCF_044373815.1. Lineage (GTDB taxonomy): Bacteria > Verrucomicrobiota > Verrucomicrobiia > Verrucomicrobiales > Verrucomicrobiaceae > Prosthecobacter. Next base: position 439 of record NZ_JBIPNG010000370.1, read on the forward strand.
CACCGACGGGCCGCCGATCTTGCCCACCAGCAAACCGCTGGCCGCGAGTGATTGGTCGCGCAGCATCTCGGCTGGCAGGCGAAAGCGCGGTCCGCGCGCGAGCAGCCGGTTCTCCAGATCGCGGTCATGCAGCACCGGTGTGAGTTGCGACTGCTGCCGGTACGTGGCGCTCGTCACCATGAGCTTCATCAGGTGCTTCACGTCCCAGCCGCTGCGGATAAACTCGCCCGCCAGCCAGTCGAGCAGCTCAGGATGCGAAGGCGCTGCACCCTGCGCCCCGAAGTCTTCACTCGTCTTCACCAGTCCGGTGCCGAAGATCTGCTGCCAGAAGCGGTTCACCGTCACGCGTGCGGTGAGCGGATTCTGCGGGCTCACGAGCCACTTCGCCAGGCCGAGACGATTGTGTGGAAGCCCGGCCTCCAGCGCGGGCAGCACCGCCGGGGTGGCCGCAGTCACCTGCTCGCCCGGTTTGTCATAGGCTCCTCGCATGAGTATGAAAGTCGGGCGCGCCTCCTTCATCTCCTCCATCACCAGTGTTGTCGGAATCTCCGCCTCGGCGGCGGTCACCTGCTTCTTTAACTCGCTCAACTGGTCGCTCAACTTGCGATTCTCCGGCTGCTGCGACAGTCGAAACGCCGCGAGCTGTTTCTTCTCGGCCTCACTGCGCTTGGCTTCTTCTTTGCGGGCGAGGTTCAGCACATTGGCAGGAGCAAGCACATGGGGCTCCGCCACCGTGGACAGCACCCGCCAGCGCGAAGGCCCGTTCGCATTTTCAACGCCCAGCTCGATCTCAATTTCCGCCGTCGTGTCATTGATGACCAGCACCTGCTCCAATTCAAACACCGCCTTTGCCGGGTGATCAGGCTTCACAGAAATCGCCACACGTGTTTTGCGATCATTGTCCAGCGCCTTGACCGTCTCCGTGGCCGCAAGCGAATCGCCCGCAGCAATGGCGCGCATTTTCAGTGGCTGCTTCTGTTCTCCCGCACGAGTGACCTTCAGCTCACTCCATTGAAAACTCGCCGCCGACTCCTTGGTGGCGCATTCGAAACGCAGCGCCGTGATACGACCCACCGGCAAGCGCGCCGCTATCTTGATGGTGTTGGCGCGCGTCTCCTGCGGCCCGACCTCAACGACGCGCGCCGCAGCATCCACGCGCGGAGGCGAATCGCCACCACTCGCGGTGCGGAGTTCCAGGGGCTCCCATGCTACGGTGGCAGCCGCGAGGCGGCGCGCCCATTCCTCGACTCCCGCCGAAGATTTGGCCGCCAGCGCAGTGAGCTGCTCATTCACCGCTTTGACGCTCACATTCAGGCCGCTGATCTTCGCCTCGACCTCTGGCGCGGGCAGATTGATGAACGGCGGTGAATTGGTGCGGATGGGATTGCTGTAAAGGCCGACGCCTTTCTCAGGCACGTTGTGGAAGAAGGCTTTCAGCGCGTAGAAATCGCGCTGAGTGAAGGCGTCAAACTTGTGGTCATGGCAGCGGCAGCAGTTGAAGGTCTGCCCCAGCCACACCGCCGCCGTCGTCTCCACCCGGTCCGCCGTATATTCCGCGAGAAACTCCTCCGCGATGATCCCGCCTTCCTCGTTCATCATGTGATTGCGGTGAAAGCCCGTGGCAATGCGCTGCTCCAGCTTCGGCTGCGGCAGCAGATCCCCGGCAATCTGCTCGATGGTGAATTGATCGAACGGCAGGTTACGATTGAAGGCGCTGATCACCCAGTCGCGCCAGGGCCAGAGTTCGCGGTCGCGATCCACCTGGTAGCCATTTGTGTCTGCAAAGCGCGCCGCATCCAGCCAGTCCACCGCCATGCGCTCGCCGTAGAGCGGTGACTTCAGCAAATGATCGACCACCTTTTCAAACGCTTGCGAGGAGGTGTCACCGAGGAATGCATCCACCTCCGCCAGCGTCGGCGGCAGACCTGTGAGATCGAGCGAAACGCGCCGTATCAGCGTCTCCCTTGCGGCCTCCGCCGATGGCGCAAGACCTTCACTCTCCAGCCGAGCGAGGATGAAACGGTCGAGATCATTGCGTGCCCACCCGTTCCGCTTCGTCTTCGGCAACGCCACCGGAGCCAGCGGCGCGAAGGCCCAGTGCGGCTCATATTTCGCGCCCTGTTGGATCCAGCTTCGCAGCATTTCCTTCTGCGCCGCCGTCACCGTCTTGTGAGATTTCGGCGGCGGCATCACCTCGTCTTTGTCGGTGTGGTTGAGGCGCACCCACAGCTCCGACTTTTCCACATCGCCCGGCACGATAGCCCCCACGCCGTCATGGTCAGCCGTCGCACCTTCAGCCGTATCCAGCCGCAGTTCCGCCTCGCGGTGCTTCGGGTCAAACCCGTGGCAGCTGAAGCAGTTGTCCGACAGGATGGGGCGTATGTCGCGATTGTAGCGCAGCGGTTCTGCCGCATGCGGTGCAGCGACAGCCAGCGCAGCAAGCAACGCCAGAAACAACGGGGATGAATGGTGCAATGTCAGCATTTCATTTGTGAGTGAATACACGGCTCTGGATCACCTCATGCACGAGTGTGCGCAGGCCGTAGCCGCTGGAAGCGGCACGCTGCACGATGGCTTCGACGACTTCGCGGTCGGCGAACTGCATCTGCGCACCGGTGAAGTGTGTGATGAATTTTTCGGTTACGCAGCGGGCGAGTTGCACGGGCTGCGCGAGGATGAGTTGCTTAAACTCATCCACATCTTTGAACGGGCGGCCATCCGCCATGGTGAAGCTAGGGTCCACGGGACGTCCCTGGGTATAAAAGCGAACGTCCGTGCCGGGGACGTTGACGACCTTGTCCTTCGCGCTGTCGGGAATGGCGCGATAGCTCGTGCGCCAGCGGCCGGTGACATCGAAGTTCTCCAGCGCGAAACCCGGCGGGTCGAGCTTCGCGTGACAAGTGGCGCAGGCCTGCTGATTGCGATGCTTGTCGAGCTGCTCACGGATGGTGGTGGCACCGCGAATATCCGGCTCGATGGCGGGCACGTTCTTTGGCGGCGGGTCGGGCGGCGTGCCGAGGATGCGGTCGAGCACATAAGCGCCGCGCACCACGGGCGATGTGCTGGTGCCGTTGGCGGAGACTTTCAACACCGCGCCTTGCGTGATGAAGCCACCGCGCCGTGAGTCAGGAGCGAGACTCACCTTGCGAATTTCCGCTCCCTTCACGCCAGCAATGCCGTAGTGCTCGGCGAGGCGTTCGTTCAGCATCGCGAAATCGCTGTGCATGATGTTGCGCACGCTGAGATTGCGCGTGAGCAATTCCTCAAAGAAGCGCTCGGTCTCGCTGACCATGGACTGCTGAAGGTATTGCTCGAACTCGGGGTAGAGCTTCGTATCCGGCTGGGTGAACTCGATGTCGCGCAGATTGAGCCAGCTTCCGAGGAAGTTTTGCGTGAAGTGCTTCGCCTTTGGCGAGGCCAGCATGCGCTCGGTCTGAGCGCGCAGGGTCGCGGGTTCGTGCAGCTTTTTCTGCGTGGCGAGGTTGGTGAGCTCATCATCCGGCGCAGTGCTCCACAGGCCATAGCTGAGCCGCGAGGCGAGCGCGTGGTCGTCGAGCGCGCCGACTTTTTCCTGGAGGAAGAGAAACTTCGGTGAGCACAGCGCCATCTTGTAGGCAGCGCGCAGGGCTTCATCAAAGCGACGGCCTTTTTGCATCTGCTCCTTCACGAGTTCGAGCCGCTCGTTCACTTCTTCTTCGGTCACCGGGCGGTGGAAAACTTTCGGCAGAAATGCGCTGAGCAAGCGGCGGGCATCGGCTTCGGGTTGCGTTGATACAACACGCAGGTCCTTGGTGGGCGCCTTCGGATTCGCAGGCTGCAGGGGCAGGTCACCGTAGAGCAGTTGGTGACCGCGCGGCGGCCATTGCTCATGCAGCGGGCCTTCGATTTCCACCCACTCGACGACTGCGCAAATGCCGCCGACCATCGCGCGTTCGTCCGGCGTCTCCGGCACGGCGCGGTAGGGCGAAAGCCAAAGCGTCTTGCCCTGCGGCACGCGCGCTTCGTATTCGAACTCGCGAAACTCCGTGGGACTCATCTCGAAGTAGGTATTGCCAAAGGTCAGTCCGGTGCGCGGCCAGTCGGCGAGCGCGACTTTGAGGACAATGTGGCGATCCGGGCGCTTCTTATCATTCGCATTCGCGTTCGGTCCCTCTTTGTCGATCATGGCCCGCGCGCGAATGCGGAAGCGATAACGCGCATCCGGCACCGGTGGCGACCACGCGCCAAGTTCGCCGTGAGGCCCGTTGCCGCCATTCCAACGAATCGCGAGCAGGCCCTCAGGCGAATGCGTCCACTGGCTGTTTTGAAAGCCGGGCGCGTTCCAGTCATGCCACGTTTCGTTGTAGTCCGTGCGGATCTTCTTCGTCTCGGGCTTCGGCGTGGTGACCGTCGCTTCCTTCAACGCGAGGTCCGCCGCCTGCAAGTAACGCTCCAGATGCACCGCGGAGAGATTCAGCGCCGCACCGATGTTGTCGAAACCGCCTGCTGTGCCGTCTTCTGGCAACATGTCACGCAGTGGCGTGTCGATGCCGAGCAGGTCGTCAATCGTGTTCACATACTCAGTGCGATTCAGCCGCCGGTAAACCACGCGACCTTCCGACTCCTGCTTATGTCGGCTGAAAGTGTGCAACTCAGCACGCAACGTCTTCAAAAAGGTGCTGCTCACTGCTGCCGGCGGTCGCTCCTTCTTCTTCGGTGGCATCTCGCCGCGCTCCACCTTGTCGAAGACCTTGGTCCATTGCTGGAGGTTCTCCACGTCATCGGGCTTCCATTTCAACGCTGCCAAATCGAGCCCGCCCTTCTTCGCGTCCGCGTCGTGGCAGTCGTAGCAGTGCTGGTCGAACATCGGCTCCAGTGTGCCGCCGAGTTCAGCGGCTGATGCGGAAGCGAGCGCAACCGTGCAAAGCAAGGTGGTGATGTTTAAGGCTCTCTTCATCACGGCTGCTTCGGGGTGATTGGTGGGACGCTGGCTGCATCGCCAGCCTTCGGCACAGACCGTGCGAGACGAAACCCCGTGTCGGGATATTTCTTCTCCGGTTTGGTGCTGGTGCGCACGACCGACTTCATCTTCTCAGACGTATGCGCCACGCAGCCACCTCTCATGCCGCGCTGCGTATCGAAGACGATCGCCTCGTTCCACTCCCAGGCATTGCCACCTTGATCGAAAGTGCCGTAGTAACTGGCGGAGCTGGGATAACTTCCCACCTGATACATCCGCGTGTAAGCACCGGGCGGGAGGTTGGCCACGTTCTTCTGCGAGTAGTTCGCCGAGTTCGGCTCACTGGCGCCTTCGGCCCGGAACTGCGGCAGTTCGTTGCTGCGCGTCGGATAGAGCCAATAATCGCCAGCCGGCCCACCCTTTGCTCGCAGCTGAAAATACGCTGCCTTATACCACTCGTTCTCCGTCGCGATCCACACCTTCGCACCCGGCTCATGCCGCGCGAGACCGCTGTGCTTGGCGATGTCATACGCGCCGGTTTCAGTGTCGCCCTTGCCCTGGCCATTGTGCAGCCAGTTCACAAAACGCATCGCATCGAGAAAGCTCACATAAACCACGGGCTTCTTCTCCTGACCCGCGATGACTTCATAGCGAAACGCTCCCGGCGCACCGATGCGATTGATGAACACCGGCAGGTCGTTGCGGATGCCGCCCTGATTGTTATCCGTCAACAGCGCGCTGCCCATGCTCGCATTCCACAGCCCTCGCGGATCAGTCGCTGCCACCGCATTCAAGAACTCCGCATACTGCCCGATGGTCACCTCGAACTTCGCTATCTGAAATTCATACCCCAACGCGCCATAGCCCGTCTTGTCCGGCGCATTGCCCGCATCACCCACCGTGACCCATTCGATGTCGAGGGCCTGAGCATCAATTCCGACAACGAGAAGCAAAAGGAGCCACAACTTCATTTCTTCTCCTCCAACGGCTCAAAGATCACATCGTCATACCAGCCGTTCACCACGTCCTTGCTGCCGCCGCCCACGGCGAACTGCACCGTCTCCTTGGGCGCATCGCCAGCGTTGGTCTGGTAGCTCAGCACTTGTTTTCCATCAATGAAAGTCGTGATCACCCTGCCTCGCATCTCGATGACCAGATCATGCCAAACATTCAGCGACAGTGCAATCTTCTCCACCTTCGCCGCACCGATGAACTTGCGGTTCATCTTCTTATCCTTCTTCAGCGCCTCAGCTTCCGGTGAACCTTTCGGATGCAAGTTCTCCTCGTCCCATGCGGTGATGCTGCCTTG
>NZ_JBIPNG010000371.1:0-6682 GCF_044373815.1 Prosthecobacter sp.
CAGTGGCGCACCGCATACAATGGAGTCGCCGATGCCTGCCCAGGAGATCTTGTGCTTCCACGCATACCAGCCGCAGAACAGCGTCGTTCCTGCGATGCCGCCGTGGGCGGCCATGCCTCCCTGGTTCAGCAGGAAGAAGGTCCACGGCGCATGAATGAACTCGTCAAAATTGTACAGCAACATGTAGCCCAGCCGACCGCCCAGCACGAGGCCGAAGAGCGACACCAGCGTGATGAAGTCCGCCACCGCCTCCGGCTTGATCTCCGACAAACCCCGCTTCGCCAGAAAGAACATCACCCGGTAGGTGAGGTAGAACCCCAGCACATACGCGAGGCCATACCAATGAACGGCGATCTTGTCCGTGAACTTGATCACAAACGGGCTGAGGTCGTGCAGGTAGTAAGCGAAAATCATGGGGCACAAGGCATGGACGGGAGCGGCGTCCGCACAAGGAACAAAATGCAGCAGGCAGTCCGCTGGGCTGGCTGTGCTGACGCTGGTTGATTAAGTCAGCTTAACTATTTAGTATGGTTAAATAGTTAAGCCTGAGTGGACTGCCCACCCTTTACACGCGCCAATCCTAGTGCAGGAAGTGACGCACGCCGGTGAAGCACATGGCCATTTTGTGCTCATCTGCAGCCGCAATGACCTCGGCATCCTTCACGGAGCCGCCGGGTTGGATGGCGGCCGTGGCTCCGGCTTCGGCAGCGGCGATCAGGCCGTCCGGGAAGGGGAACATGGCGTCTGAGGCGACGATGCAGCCCTTGAGGGAAAGTCCGGCTTCCTTGGCCTTCCAGATGGCGATGCGGCAGGAGTCCACGCGGCTCATCTGGCCGGCGCCAATGGCCAGCGTGCGGTCGCTGGTGGCGAAGACGATGGCGTTGGACTTCACGTGCTTCACCACGCGCCAGCCGAAGCGCATGGCTTCGAGCTCGTCGCGGGTCGGCGGGCGGATGGTTTTCACTTTGGATTCCAGATCGTCCAGGCCCAGGGCGCGGGAGTCGCTGTCCATCACCATCACGCCGCCAGGAGCGGAGCGGATGGTCGGCTCGGTGAGGGCTTCGGCCACGCCGGGCAGCATCTGGATCAGGCGCAGGTTCTTTTTCTTCTGCAGCAGCGCACGTGCGTCCGCATCGAAATCCGGGGCGATGATCACATCGGTAAAAATCTCCGAGATGATGCGGGCCAGACCCAGCGTCATGCTGCGGTTCACCACGATGACGCCGCCAAACGGAGCCTGCTTGTCTGTTTCGAAAGCCTTCTGCCAGGCCTCGCGCAGATCTTCATCCGCACAGCCCACGCCGCAGGGATTGGTGTGCTTGAGGATGGCCACGGTGGGGCGGCGGAATTCCAGCGCGATCTCGGCCGCAGCGTGGATGTCCAGCACGTTGGTGTAGCTGAGGTCCTTGCCGTGCAGCTTCACGAAGTAGTCGCCGAAGTTGCCGTAGAGGGAGGTCTTCTGGTGCGGGTTGTCGCCGTAGCGCAGCTCTGCGTAGAGAGGCAGGCTGAGGTTGAAGGTCTTCTGCGTGGTCTGCTCCTTGTTCAGGTAGGCGGCGATGGCAGTGTCATAGGCGCCGGTGCGTTGAAACACCTTGCAGGCTAGCCGCTCGCGGGTGCCCAGAGTGGTGTCTCCAGCGTGCTCCTTCATCTCTTCCAGCACGACGCTGTAATCGGCAGGATCGGTGATCACGGTCACCCAGCGGTGATTCTTCGCCGCGCTGCGCAGCATGGATGGGCCGCCGATGTCGATGTTCTCGATGGCTTCTTCCAGCGTCACGTCCTTCTTGGCGATGGTCTGCTCAAAGGGGTAGAGATTCACCACCACGAGGTCGATGCACGGGATGTCGTGCTTCTGGGCGTTCTTCTTGTCCTCCTCGTTGTCACGGCGCTGCAGCAGGCCGCCGTGGACCTTCGGGTGCAGCGTCTTCACGCGGCCGTCAAACATCTCCGGAAAGCCGGTGTGCTCCGACACATCCGTGACCGTCAGGCCACCCTCCTTGAGGTGCTTGGACGTGCCCCCCGTGGACAGCAGCTCCACCCCGAGCGCCGCCAAACCTTTGGCGAATTCGAGGAGGCCGGATTTATCAGAAACAGAAAGCAGGGCGCGGGCGATGGGCATGTGTGTCTTGGGAGGAAGTTCGGGGGCGCGGAGTAAAGGGAGAATTATGGGGGTGCCAAGCGCATTTCACGAGCCAATTTTGTGCCCCGGTCAAAGAGGTTTTCGATTCAACCCTGCGAAACTTGGAGGTATGAGCTTTACACCGCAGAGTTGGAAACGCCGCAGAGTTTTTCAGAAGCAAATCTCTGCGGCGTTCCAGTCTCTGCGGTGTAAAAATCCGTCATTTATTAGCCCTCCCCTCAAGGCCCTACCTTCGGCACAAACGGCGGGTAGAACTTCCGCGCTCCAAACTCCACGTAGCGGTTCTCCCCGCTCTTCAAATAGACGGGTAGGGGACCCTTCTCCCCAGCACCCTCCGGCTGGTAAATGAAGTGATTGCAGGTGACATCCAGCCCACGTTTCATCATCGTCCCATCATCCAATTCCACCGCCTCCTCCGCACGGCGAAACAGCCCCTCTTCCTGCCCGGCAAAGCGCAGGTTCGGCTCGTAGCGATCATCCTTGCCCAGCGTCGTGTAGTACTTCGCATCGCCCAGCGCCGTCGGGTATTCCGTCCACTCATACTCCGCCGGGCGCAGGTGAATGCGCCACGAAAGAATCACGAGCGACGTGAGCAGCACCGCCCAGCCCAGCAGCAGCCGGCCGGGTGTGTCGCGGATTTCATTGGCAGCCATGGGGCAGGGGCTATGAAAGGGGACCCGCCCCCACAAGGCAAGGGGGGATTTCGATTGTCAGCGCAGCCCCGGAGGATAGGCCTCCCGGCCTGTCACCGGATCGAGGCGTCCCGCCTTCGTCTGGAAATGCGACGCAAGGCCCGCATCCCACGAATCGGAGAAGGCACAGAATGGAAAGGGGGTGCACCTTGAGTCAGCAGCCCACGCTGGGACGAAGGATTCCAGGGACGCGCACAGCGCATCCCTACCACCCAGAGCAGCACGTGCCGCAGGGCTGGTAGGGAACCGCTGTGCGGGTCCGTGATTTCGGGTCTGTGACGGCGCAGGCACCCAAAAAGGTCCGCCGTCCATGTTGTGCTCGAAAAACGGAAACGCATCGCCCACGACTTCATTGCGAGAAGGGGGCTCCTTTTGAAGATTTGTGCGGCACGGCACCACAAATCAAGGTTGTCATCCCCGCGCCCTTCGGCTTCGATGAACTCCCTATGAGCAAAAAATGGCGCATCGCCGGCATCAATTTCGATCACTTCCACATGGGCGACCTGCTGCGCCAGACCTCCGAGCATCCGAACGCGGAGATCGTGGGCATTTGCGATGAGCAGCCCGCACGCCTCGTGGACGCCCAGCGGAATTTCAGCCTCACCGACGCTCAGGTCTTCACCGACTACCGCGCCTGCATGGAGCAGACGAAGCCCGACATCGTCATCCTCTGTCCCGCCGCTTCGAATCACGGCGACTGGGTCTCCAAGATCGCCCCCTTTGGCACCCACATCATCATGGAGAAACCCTTCGCCGGATCGCTGGCGGAGGCCGATGCCATGATCGCCGCCATGCAGCCGCACGGCAAGCTTCTCACCGTCAACTGGCCGCTCGTCTGGGACGCCGGCCAGCAGACCGCCCACCGCCTCATCCAGGAAGGCCTCATCGGCGAAGTCCGCGAATTCCACCACCACGGCGGCAATCGCGGCCCGCTCTACCACGGTGCCGACAAGATCGAAAAAGAACCCAGCGCCGCCGAAAAAGCCGCCAGTTGGTTCTACAGCATGGCGCAGGGCGGGGGCTCCTTGCTCGACTACATGGGCTACGGCACCACCCTCGGCACCTGGCATCTCGGCGGCAAGGCCCCGCTGGAAGTCACCGGCGTCTGGGACGAACCCGCCGGGCTGGAGGTGGACGAGCACGCCGTCGCCATCATCCGCTACAGCTTCGGCCTCAGCAAAAGCGAAACCCGCTGGGGCACCTTCACCGATCCCTGGACCCACCAGCCCCAGCCCAAGTGCGGCTTCGTCCTCAAAGGCACCGACGGCACCCTCTCGTGCTACGACTACGAACCCACCGTCCGCGTCCAAACCCGCGCCCGCCCGGAAGGCTACGAAATCCCGGTCGATCCCGTCCTCGCCCCGAACCGCAATCCCGTCGAGCACGTCATCCACCACCTCGAAACCGGCACGCCCCTCATCGGCCCGCTCCGCCTCGACATCTCCCGCATCGGCCAGCAGATCGTCGATACCGCATTCCAGAGCGCCCAGGAGAAACGGACGCTGAAGCTGGTGGGGTAGGCCGGAGTTTGGGAGGCTTGTTTTCTGGCGTAGGCCAGTTTCAGAGCCTCCAAACGACCCAGTTATTAACTACCAACAATCAATGTAATGTAAAGTGTGCCTGGATTTGGAAATATGGCTGTTGCGCGCAGCGCAATTCCGATCATTTTTCAACTGTAGTCATTGAATCTGACAACTCGTCCCACTTGCTTGTAACCTGTGAGACAGCCCCGCCAAGGCCTGCAAACCTTGGCGTTTTTTTTAACCCCGTGATCTTTTTATGAATGCCTTCCAAGTGAAAATCTTTTCTTCCAATGATCCAAAGGGCCTGGAAAAGGAAATCAATGATTGGTTGGCGAACAAGACCGGCGCTGCGCCGCGTGTGTTGAAGGATATTAAATTTTCTTGCTCCGTTACTGGCGAGGCTTCAACCGCTCCATACGAGCTTTATTCGGCACTCCTTTATTTCGTAGGACCCGTTTGACATCTGGAAAAGATGCCAGGCATGAATGGCACTCAGTTAAGAGCATTGATCGTGGGTTTGGCGACGAGCGGAACCACGTCTGAGGATTGCAGTTTGCCAAACATGACCCCCCAAAGTAAGGATCACCCCCTATGAAAATGCAGATGTTCAAAGCTGTCTACGGCAAGGGTGGAGAAGTGGAGCAAGCGGCAAATGAGTGGTTCGCCAACAATCCTGGAATCAAGGTGGCGTTTATGTCTCAGAGTCATCCGCCGGGAAGTGATGATGTAGAACCAACTATCACCATCTTGTATCATGAGCCGAGGATCAGAAAAGCCTCGGCCCCAAGAAGAAAAATCTGAATTTCATATTCAGCCGGACCCGACACCAGTGAGCTATTTTTTGTCATTCCATGACAATCGAGAACATACCGACTGAATTGAAAAGAACGCCTCTTTATGTGAGCAATTATTTCGTGCCTGAGTTGGAGAAGTTTTTGGCAGCGAAGTATCAGTGGTCAAATGATGATGACAAAGCGGGCGATCTTGAGAATATCGAGTGGTGGAGATTATCGTTCGGAATTCCTGAGTCCATTCCTTCCTGGGACTCTGCGTGTCAATTCACTGACGGCGAAGTTATGAGAGTGGATTTCGAAGTCATAGGTTTTCTTGGTCGTAACGAAAACCAACGCACTCGGATAATCGGCGCTGTGGAATATTACTATCAATCCTCTAGCGAGACTGGACCAGCAAAAGTGATGTGCAATATCGTGGATGCCGACGTTATGGGGTAACGGTAACAAAAGTGTCGAGAAAAGATGCTAGGCATTTAGTACAGATGTTGATGGTGTATTCATCTATATTGCAACAAGTTATGTCGTCATTCACGCATGCCTTACTTTGGCGCGTAAACTGGGGCGAGTAGTGATCAAGCCTGCGAGTCGGCAGGCCGCTGACAGGTAACGCTACGACGGCGGCAGGGCTTTGACCGATGGCCCCTGCTCCGAGCGAAGCCCCCTTCCCAGCACCTCACCAAGGCTACGGGTCATAGATTCCTGGAGGATTCCAGACGAGTTGCGCGGGCGGGCGGTTCCGGCCTTCTCCCCTGCCATCTCCTGACAGCGCCGCCGCGAGGCTGTCGGTGACGAGGGTGGCTGGGATCGAGACGCCGGAGCCGGTGACTTTTCCTTCCAGGGAGGCTCGGAGATCGCTCATGGACAAGAGGTTTTCGGAAACCATCTCAGACATCTCATAGGCGACCACTCCACCGCTGCCGGCACTCATCCAGGCCAGGCGGATCTTCACGCTGCGCATGCCGTTAAACCACTGCCATAGGTAATCATCCTCGCGGAGCTGCGAGGCCTTGGGATTACGAGGGGCTGACGGCCCTGCAGCGGCATCCATGGCTGTGAGCGCGCAAGCCAAGCAGGCAAGAAAGAGGCGGGCTTGGCTCATGGAGATGATTTCATCACACCGTGAGCGGGTCGTCAAGCCAGCTCCCCCTGCATCAAGCCCGGAGGATCAAGATGATCCTCGTCTGCCAGTATCACCCATAGAGCTCTGGTTTGGTATCAAGGTATCACTCCCTATATATAGGGAGTGATACCTTGATACCAACCTCCCGTCGGTATCATGATACCGATTTGATACCACAGTGATACTTGATACCATGTCATCACACACGGTGGCTGCCTCCCGCTGGGCTTTGCCTGAGCCATCCGACGGCAGCCCCTTTCCCCCAGCAACCACGGCCAATGCGGGAGGTCCCCTGCCCCTTTGGCGGCCCGTAGGGGCATGGAGGAAAAGATGCCTGGAAAAGATGCCATAGTCACCGGTAGGGCCGCCCGCAGGGTCAGGTTCACAGGGTCAAATCGGGGTCAAAATGGATT
>NZ_JBIPNG010000372.1:0-6658 GCF_044373815.1 Prosthecobacter sp.
GACCACAGTGATGACGATCCCCCCAGGCGGCTCCGCTACGGGCCCTGGATTCCTCGACGAAAACATCCTGAGCATCACCACTACCACCTTCCCCTTCGGCAATCCCATTGTGACCATCATCAGTGATACGGTTTACGCACGCGACATCGTCAGCTTGAACGAAGCCCCCCGGCGCTTCATGCGCCTCAGCATCACCCGCCCTTAGCGGAAAGATTTCGTCGATGACACGTCAGATGCCATACGAGCCTCCTGCCTGCATCCGTTTTGTTCGCCCTTGTTCTCGCGATGGTCTTGCACATGGCGGTGCCTGATCATCAGTTCATGACTCCACGGCCTAGCCTCTGCATCAGAGCCGAAACAAAGGCGCTCTCATGCTGTGGGCTCATGAATGCCGATCTTGGAATGATGTGAAAGCGAAGTCCTGTAAGTCGTATGACGACCTTGTCGGTAAGAGTGGCCATCTCTCTGACGCATGACCAGCTCGTCACGGTCTGATTGGCGGCTGTGGCCTCAAAGAGCCCTTCATCTCTAGTCTCAAAGCGATGCCCTCCCAGCACACCAGGCTGAATAGCAGCAAGGCATGCAGATAGCGCTGAAACGACAAGAGCAAATGAAACCGGCAGCATGGCGAATAGAGCAACCCTGAGAATGGCAGCAAAGGCGCTCGAAAGGGTCGGACTAGAGCCGTGTGATAGACCAATGCAGAAGGAAATCACTCCCAAGGCGAACATGGCGAGGGTCACAGTCCGCAAGAGTCGAGAACGCAGTGCCATCTCAAAGACCCCGGCAAACACACTGCCGGGCGTAAGGTTCGTCTGGACTGCCAAATGGGCTGGATCAGCGGTTGTCATGGCGTATTGAGTGGGGCGAAAGACTCGGGATCAGGCGACGGCGAGCGGTTAGCGTCGATGACACGACGGATGCCATACGAGCCCCCTGCCTGCATCCGTTTTGTTCGCACTTGTTTCGACTGTGATCAAAGTAGTCATGGTTGTCGTTCTGGCAGTCTCAAATCGTCTAGGAGACTCTCAATCTCGGTTTGCAAGCGTAGTGGCGGGTGCTCAGTCAACAATATTGGACCGATTGTTCGTTCGCACGATTCAAGTGTGACGCAAAGCCAGTATAGAGGATGGGACAAAATGTGTCCGTTGGGGGTGAGTCTAATCGAACATACTTCGGAGGTAAGGAAACGCCATGCTCCCCGGCCAGCGTCATCGGTAACCTCAATGGTGACAGCATCTCCAACCAAGGTCAATCCGCGCGGTCGGTAGATGATCGCGACGAGCGCCGTCATAGCAGCAATCGTGAAGACAACAGTCTGGAAGCCCTGTGTCCTCCCAGATGCTGTGCCGACGAACCACGGAAGCGATCCGAAGCATACGGTTCCGCCAACTATCAAAGCGAATAGTCGCCAGTATCTCGGAACGTCAGACTGCACGTTAATTCTCATGGTTGGGCGAACGTCTCGGATCAGGCGACGGCGAGCGGGAATGGAGCGAACCGAGCGGAGCGAGATAGACAGCCAAAGGCTGCCCGTAGGGTGCGAGTGGGAACTCGCATCAACCGACATAGCTTGCAAAAGGCAACCCGAAGGGCAGCGCCGGGAGGCGCTGGCAACCGTCGATGACACGACAGATCCCATACGTGCCCCTGCCTGCATCCGTTTTGTTCGGCCTCGTTGGTGGATATGCTGCTTTCATGAGTTCCAGTAGGTGCTCTCTGGAATGCCTCTGGCTCGGAAAAGGGCGGCCACTGGGTCATCCCGATGCCGGATACTCTCCAGAGTCGTCTCGTCAACGACATCGGAAAGGGGTATGTTAGAAGATAGTCGTTCAAGCAGAGCTGCGGTCAATTGGGTGTGCCGCTTGAGGATCGTCGATGTCGAAATGACAGAATCTCCAGCGTCATTGATGTGTGTGACGGAAGCTCCTCGTGCGAGCAACTCTAAACAAATCTCTGTCCTGCCAAGCTGAACCGCCTCCTGGAGTGGTGTGGAGCCGAAGTGGTTCACTGTATCAATCTCAGCTCCAAGCTCAATCAACTCCGAAACCAAGGACGAAGCATCCTCGACGGCCATCCAATGCAGCAGCGTCTCTCCAAGGCCACTTCGTGCATCCAAAAGCGACCTGTCCCGCCTTAGCCGCGACAACGCTTCTTGTGGTGCGGACAGAAGAAGGTCACGCAACTCGTAAAACGGAGGTCTGGTAGTGTTGTTAGCCACGGGTGACTCGGCTAGTTGGGCGAACGTCCCGGATCAGGCGACGGCGAGCTGGAACCGTCGATGAGACGACAGATGCCATCCGAGCCCCCTGCCTGCCTCCGTTTTGTTCGGCATTGTTCATCCTTGAGATTCACATATCATGACCGGCGCTCCAGATGGATCTATAGCCAGACACATTCGTTGCCCCTTCCAATTGTAGTTCACCGTCATCTCCTGGTGGATGCGCCCACCGGCAGCTTCAATCTGCGAAACACTTCGTTCATAGTCTTCGACGTCAATGTAGGGCAGCCAGCCTGAGACCCAATTGGGAAAGACGGCAGAGTCACAAATTCCGAGCACCTCCTGCCCTCCGTCCTGAACCAAATACGATGTATGCTCTGCATCCTCCTCTACCGGAGATCGCTCGAATCCAAGAACACTTTCGTAGAACCGTGAAGTTTTATCCGGGTTGTCGACGACCATGTCGATCCAGTTGATGCGCCTGATTTTGTTCATGGGATGTTTTTTTTGGCGAACGTTTAAATTGTGTCGACCGAGGGCGGCGGAATCATGCGCCGAATCGCCAAAGAATGCAACGCCGCCCGAAAGTTGGCACCAGTGCTTTGTTGGGCATCATGATTTGCGGGGGTAGGGACCCAGATGCTCGTGAGCGATCAACCAGCGGCCATCAACCTTGAGTAAAATCGATGTGCCACGCCCGCCCCCAGACGATTCCTGGCCGTCAATCAGGCCCTTCCATCTGTATTCGTAATGGCAGGACGCCATTCTTTCCGTCACAGCGGTCCAAGATACGTCGTGAATGCTATACTCCTCCTCCTGAATCAAGCTGAAGGTCTTCTCAAAAGCGGCCTTGGCCGCTTCCTTCCCTACAAACGTGCTTTCAGTGAAGATGAAAACGGCATCATCAGTGACACGGGGAGCAATTTCGTCCCAGGAGTGCGTGTTGAGCTTTTGGACGTAGTTGGCAAGGGCATCCGTATGATTCATTCTCATTTCAGCTGCAGAGAGTGTTTGGAGTAGTGAAAGCAGCAAGATGGCCATGTGTTTCATGCTCTGATTTGCCTAACGACCCCAAGCTCAGCGCATTATTGGGCCATCGTAAGTGGCTTGTCTGCTCAATCTGCAGGCTGTAAAGAATTATGGCTGATTTGATTTTACGCGGCTTTCAAGGATTTGCTTCGCCGTCTTTATTGCTGCGTATGCATCTATTTTTCCGTATCCCCAAGTTGTGTTCGGAGTTTGCCCAGTGAATGAGTCGCGGCGGGCGGTTTGTTGAAGGATACGTTTTGCCGTAACTGCATCAAGGCGTGGGTTCGCCTCCAACATCAAGGCAATAATTCCGGCTACCATCGGATTGGCTGCACTCACTGCATTAGCCCTGCCATATAAGCCTCTGCCGTCCTGGATCACGTTGAAGCGAAACGTCGCCCAATGAGACCTCGGATTGTAGGTTGTAAATACGCTGTCACCCGGCGCGCAAAAATCAATGCCCAGGCGCCCGTCCGCGGTGGGGCCAACGCTGCTGCCTTTCCAAATCTCGCCCACCTTGCCCTCGTCGATATGAGAGCGAGGATGGCCATCGATATCCGTCCAACGAACGCGTTGGACATAATCTCCCGGGCAGATGTTGTGATACGCTGAAGCCCCGTCCCAAATGGTCCCGACAGGGACAGAATTGCCATTCAAGAGCGTCGTTCGGTTGTGTTTTCTTTTCGTTCCCTCATCGCCGGGGCCCGTCACAAAAATCAGGCCCGGCTTTCCCGGCCCCACGGTCTGATCGATCTTGCGGCACAACTCGCTGCTTCCATCAGTCGCGCCCCCTTGGGACCCGACGTTCAGGACCATCACACAGGGAAGGCCGAGTTCGCGAGCTTTCGCTGTAATGAAATCGATGGCGACCGCAACTCGGTTCATCTGCCAAAAGAAAGGCTCTGCCTCCTCGCCATCATGCGCAGGCGTGCCGTCAGCGCAGATCTTCACAACGAGAATGGACGCATTTGGAGCCATGCCTCGGTATTTTCGGTCAGCGCTGTTACGACCGTTTCCGCAGGCGATCGCTGCCGTGGTGGTACCGTGGCCGACGGCATCACGCGTTGCCAAGGGCGTCTTCGAGGCGATCGCTTGGTTGATGTCACTTTTGGTGTAGATCGTGCCCATCCCGTAGGTGTTCAACGGGGCTTTCGCCCCACGATCATCCGTGAGGTCATAGATGTACTCGATACGCGTGGAGCCGTCTTGATTGCGAAAGTCGTCATTCTGCCAGTCGATTCCACGATCCATCACGGCAACCAGAACCCCTTGGCCCGTCACTTTGAATTCTGCAGACGCCTTGTCCACGCCGGTCTCGACTCGCGCCATATCCATAGCCTGCAGTTCCGTAATGATCAGACTCTGGCACAATAAGATTCCCTGTAGGATGAGTTTTAAGCGTTGCATGATCGATGGGCCTAACCACTTGATGAAAAACAATTCTGTCGAGTACGTCAACAATGTTTTGGGGCACAGATTTGACCACTTTTCCTATCGCAAGGAGGAGACCTAGGTACGCTGATGCCGGAGTTATGTGCTGTGGCATGGAAAAAGGCACCGGCCTTTAGCCCATGAGAATTCACGCGCGGATGCAATATCGGGAGACTCTCACTTCGTTGACATCTCCCATGCCACTCCAGAACCATCACTGGATCGAAACCGAGCGCACCCGCATGCGCCCCTTCGAGGAAGCGGATGCCGAGCATGCCTTTGACTGGTTCTCTGATTTCGAGGTGATGCAGTTCATTCCAGGAGGGGCGGACCTCACGCTGGAGGACTCGCGCCGCCGCATCCATCGATACCGCGAACATCAAAAACTTCATTGTTTCAGCAAACGGCTGATCCTTCATCGAGAAACCGGCAAGGCCATGGGCGACAGCGGTTTGTTTTATCTTCCCGACGGGAAACGCATTGAACTCGGCTTTCGTCTGGCGAAACCATACTGGGGCCAGGGTTACGCGATCGAGGTCGGCCGTGCCTGGCTCGAATGGTTTGACACACACCACGCAGTGGAACCCCTGTTCGCAGATGTGCATCCAGATCACTTACGCTCCCGGCGTGTGTTGGAAAAACTTGGCTTTGACTGCTCCCACAAGGAAACCATTCTCGGCATGCCGATGCTGATTTACCGTCGCCGTTAGTTTTCGCCACCTTCCCCATACTCTGCCCACCATGAAACACCTTCTTCCGCTTCTGCTCCTCGCCACATCATCCACATGGGCCGTGGATCTGGCCGCCCTAAAACAGAACGCCCAAAACGCCGCCGAACAAAGCCAGGTCGAACTCCGCCTCGACCAGCCCTACGCCGGCACCGACAACTCCAAACAAAAAGTCGACCTCTACCTCCCAAAGAAACGCAACAGCGACAAGCCCCTCCCAGTCGTCGCCCTCATCCACGGCGGCGGCTGGGTCAATGGCGACCGCCTCGGCTATGCCGCCGCCGCCATCCAGTTCGCCCGCACCGGCGACTACGCCTCCGTCGCCGTCGGTTACCGACTCACCAAAGAAGCCCGCTGGCCCGCGCAAATCTATGACTGCAAAGCGGCCATCCGCTGGATCCGCGCCCACGCCAAGGAGTTCAATCTCGACCCCGACAAAATCGCCGTCATGGGCAGCTCCGCCGGCGGCCACCTCTCCTCCCTCATCGGCACCAGCGGCGACGTCAAAGAACTCGAAGGCGATCTCGGCCCCAACACCACCTTCAGCAGCCGCGTCCAATGCGTCGTCAACCTCTGCGGCCCCCAAGACTTCACCCAGGCCCTGATGTTCGACAAAGAAAAGAAGCCCATCCTCAAAGACGATGCCGTCATCGGCCTCCTCGGCGGTAACTACGAAGAAAAGCACACCGAAGCCGTCGCCGCCTCACCCGTGACCTACGTCACCAAAGACGCCCCACCCTTCATCACCTTCCACGGCTCCGCCGACCAACGCGTCGCCTTCCTCCATGCCGAGGCCATCCACGCCGCCCTCCAAAAAGCCGACGTTCCTTCATTGCTCATCCCAATCACCAACGGCGGCCACGGCTCCGTCAGCCATCCCGAAGTCATCGCTCGCGCCAAACTCTTCGTCGGCAAAACCCTGCTCGGTTCCGATGCCACTATCGACACCACGCCCATCCCCGCTCTGCCAGAAAAGAAAAAGTAGGCATCATGTACACGCCCGCGCATTTCCAGATCGACGACCGCGATACCCTGAACGCATTCATGCGCCAGCACAGCTTCGCCACCATCGTATCACACGACGGCAAAGTTCCGCAGGCCACTCACATGCCCGTTTTGCTGAATCCGACACAAGGTTCGCACGGTTGTCTGCTCTCCCACATGGCCCGCGCCAACCCCCAGTGGCGCCATTTTTCCAGCTCCGAAGTCCTCGTCATCTTCACCGGCCCTCACGCCTACATCTCGCCCG
>NZ_JBIPNG010000373.1:0-6645 GCF_044373815.1 Prosthecobacter sp.
CCGGGCGTATTGCTCATGATGCTGGGCCGCCTGTGCTCGCCGTGATTGTGGACATCGACCCAGAGGTCTGCCGTCTGGGTTATGGCGAAATCGAAGCCATCGACATCGTTCGTGCCGCTCTCGCCGCCAAAGGTTCGTCTCTGCAAACCCAGGTGGGTGTTCGCATCGGCCTAATCGTGGCTGATGAGGAGATCCTGGTTTTCAGCCCCACGCCTCGGTTGATAGAGGCTGGCTCCACGTCCGATAACACCCCCAATGCCATCCGCATTACCAAGGCTGCCGCTATCGACATCGCCAGCGCATGTGGTGCAGGTCCTGAACTGGAAGTCCTGGTGAATCAGGAGCTTGGGCTTGATTTCGTCGATGATCGGAAACTCGCCGCTGTGAAGCAGGACCTCAAAGAAGTGCCGCCTCGGCCCTTCAACTTGGTTCGCTTGGAACGCGTCTTCAATTATCGCTTGGAGTTCGTTGAGTTCTCCGTTGAGCACTACAAGCTCAAAACCCGCTCCGTCCCGTTGCCTCCTGAGCTGCTGGGTTTGGCGGAAAAGAACCTTCAGGACCGTATCCGAAACACCTTCCGTGTTTTCGAGAGTGGCTCGCCATTCGAGTTCAAAATCCCCGACCCATGCCCGCCACCTCCTGAGGGATTGCTAGACGAGCAGCAGCCAGAACCCGACATCGTCGTCACTGAAGAATGGCTGAGCAAGGAAGCTGACCGGCTTCGCAAGAAATACTTCATTCCCCTCGGCTCTGCTGCCTATGGAAACCTGATCCTCAAACGCCTCAAGCCGGAGTTCGAAGCCGAGGTAGAGCGACTGAAAAAGATTGTGGAAGCCTACGCGAAGGAAGTTGTCTCCTCCATCAAGGCCAAGATCGCCGAGACGCGGGATGATCTCATCAAAGCGCTTTTCCCGAGAGTAAAAGCAGCACCTCCGGCCAGTTGGTTGCGTCGATCCGTGGACGGGAAACTCAGTGATCAGGCCCTCCAGCAGCGGCTTGAGGAAGAGGTGGATCGTGCTTTTGAGAAAGTGGAGGAGGCCTTCGAACCCAAGGTCGCCTGCATTTTCAAGGGGGTGAATTACGAGACCATCACCGCCGACACCCATTTCCGGGAGAAAATCCAGGCCCATTTCGGGAAGGAGGAAGCCACCAAGCTGCTATCCGAATACGATGCTTCCCGCGCCCAGCAGCCCCCACCGATACACAAATAATGCACGATACACTTGCCATGTGTATCGTGCATAAATAGTGTATTCAACCATGATTCCCCTCACACAGCGTCTGCTCGACTACCTCGAAACCGTTTCGGGGGAGCGTCCTCATCTGGTGGCCGAAAAGGCCGCCGGGCTGCCGCTGTTCCTGCGGGAGCGCTACCAGATCCAGAGCCTTCACCTGTTTGGCCGAAGGTTCCTGCTCGCTATGGAGAAAAGCGACTGGGATGCCGGTTCCCCCGGCGAATACGAGAATCAGGCCGAGACACTGAGAACCCAACTTGGCGAAACGGTGGTGCTCGTGCTGCCCATGCTGCCCTCCCATGCCCGCAATCGCATGGTTCGCTTGGGCATCCCCTTCATCGTTCCAGGCAGCCAGTTATTCCTGCCCACGGCGATG
This sequence comes from Prosthecobacter sp., assembly GCF_044373815.1. Taxonomy (GTDB): domain Bacteria; phylum Verrucomicrobiota; class Verrucomicrobiia; order Verrucomicrobiales; family Verrucomicrobiaceae; genus Prosthecobacter. The sequence goes on from NZ_JBIPNG010000373.1 coordinate 1,612, forward strand.
ATTGACCTGCGCGAGCGCTTCTCCCAGCCCAAGCCGGAGCGTGGGAAACGTCTCACACCAGCCGCCCAGTGTCTCGTGCTTTACCATCTTCAGCGCCATTCTTTGGAGGATTTGCCCCTGCGGATCATTGCCGAAAAGATCGGCTATTCACCCATCATGCTCACCAAGGTGAAGGATGAACTGGAAGCGGCAGACCTCTGCGGCACGTCGCGCCAGGGCCGTTCCATCACTCTCGCATTCAAGGTGCATGGCAGGCAGTTGTGGGAGCGGGTGCAGCCTCTCCTCTCCAGCCCGGTGAAAAAGGCCCACTGGCTGCGTTGGGAGCAGCCTGGCTATCCGGCCCTTGCCGCAGGTCTCACCGCACTGAGTCATCGCACGGACATCTCGGATGATCGTCTGCCCACCTACGCGCTGCCCTCCGCCACTTTCCAAGCCAATCTCGAGCGCGGTCTCTACCGGGGATGCCAGGGGCCGGAGGAGGCAAATCTGCGCATGGAGAGCTGGAGTTACAATCCTCAGCTCTTCGGCGATGACAAGAAGGTCGATCCACTCTCCCTCTACCTCAGCCTGCGTGACTCGCCGGATGACCGCATCCAACAGCAGCTCGAAAGACTCATCGACCAAGTCTCATGGTGAAAGGCATCAACATTTTCCGTGATCACTTTCGTGCCTTTGAAGGTGCCATGACCCTCATCGGCGGTGCCGCCTGTGATGAGTGGTTTGGCACCAACGGCATGAATTTTCGCGCTACCAATGATCTAGACCTCGTGATCATGATGGATCAGGTCGAGCAGACATTCCTAGATGCGATGCGCGCCTTTATCCAGGAAGGCGGGTATCAAACCAGTGAGCGAAGTGACGGTGTTCCCATCCTTTACCGCTTTGCCAATCCTACGCGGGAAGATTTCCCTTCCAAACTGGAGTTGAGCAGCAGAAAGCCCGAAGGTTTTGAACTCAGCGACGGGCAGAAATCCATCCCCGTGTTCCCAGAGCTTGGCAGGCACAGCCTTTCTGCCATCTTGCTCGATGACGCCTACTTCGGACTCATCCAGACCCACCACGACGAACGCGATGGTCTCTGGGTCGCCAATGCCAGCTCTCTGATTCCGCTGAAAGCCCATGCTTGGCTGAATCTGACCAAAGCCAAGGCTGCCGGTGAAACGGTGGATTCAGGGAATATCAAAAAGCACCGCGCCGACGTCTTCGGCCTTGCCGCCACCCTACCTGGAGCAGCCGGGCCTGAACTGCCTGATTCCGTCGTACAGGAGCTCGAGGCTTTCCTCCGTGCCTTCCCCATAAACTCGACGGATTGGCCTGCCATTCTCGCATCCTTGCGTTCCACCCTCGGTATCAGAGCTAATCCTGAAACCTTGCGCACCGCCATCCAAATATATTTCCGTCTTCCTGCCGCATGAACACCTCCGCCCTCAAGACCTTCGCCCCCGCCGTCCGCCGCCAGCTCATGGAGGCGGTCACGCGAAAGCTCGACTTCGCCCTCACTGCCCAGACGCCCGACTACCTCACCACCTTCGCTCCGCAGGTGGCGGCGTTGCGGAAGCTCGCGCAGGCAGACCGCGCGGGCCTTATCGACCGGGTAGCCTACACTTGGTTCAACCGCCTCGCCGCGCTCCGATTCATGGACGCCCGCGGCTGGCATCCGTTCCGCGCCCGCGTCCTCACGCCGGCCAGCGCGGCGGAGACGCAGCCCGAGCTGCTCAAGCTCACCCGCACCGGAGCCTTGCCCGAGGAGCTAAAGTCCCACACCGACCCGCAGCGGCTCAACGACCTTCTCGATGGCCGCATCCCGTCACCGGATGCGCAGGGCGAAGTCTATCGCCACCTCGTTCTCGCCGCCTGCCGTTTCTACCACGCCCTGCTGCCGAACCTCTTCGAGAAACTCGACGACGAAACCGAGCTGCTCCTGCCCGATGACCTCCTCACCGAGCACTCCGTCGTCCACGGCTTCCGCACCGAGATCAGCGACGAAGACTGCGGCGACGGGCAGCGGGCCAATGTCGAGATCCTCGGCTGGCTCTACCAGTTCTACATCTCCGAGCGGAAGGACCAGGTCATGGCCCGCAAGAGCGCCGTGCCCACCGAGGACATCCCCGCCGTCACCCAGCTCTTCACCCCGCACTGGATCGTCCGCTACCTCGTCGAAAACTCCCTTGGTCGGCTCTGGCTGCTTAATCGCCCCGGCTCCCGGCTGCGCGAGCACATGCCCTACTACATCGAGGGCGAACCGGAGACTGACTTCCTGAAGATCACCAAACCCGAGGAAATCCGCCTGTGCGATCCCGCTGTCGGCAGCGGGCACATGCTCACCTACGCCTTCGATCTGTTGGTGAAGATTTACGAGGAGGAAGGCCATGCACCCACCGAGATTCCCGGCCTCATCCTTCGGCATAATCTACACGGGCTGGAGATCTGCCCCCGCGCCGCCCAGCTCGCCGAGTTGGCCCTCGTCTTCAAGGCCCGGGAAAAGGCCCGGCGCTTCTTCCAGGCGGAACACCTCGTCCGGCCCCACATCATAGAGCTGCGCGATGTGAGGTTCGAGGAAAACGAGCTGCGCGACTACATCCAAGCCCTCGGGCTGGGAGAGCTCTTCAATCAGCCCATGCTCAAGCTGCTCCACCAGTTCGAGGAGGCAAAGAACTTCGGCTCGCTCATCCAGCCGTGCCTCGACGAACGGGCCATCGCCGACGTCCGCCGCGCCATCGAGGCGAAGGACCTCGGCGGCCAGCTTTTCCTGCGCGACACGCACCTCAAAGTCCTTCGCGTGCTCGATCAAGCCGAGGCGCTCAACCAGCGGTATCACGTCGTCGTGGCCAATCCGCCGTATATGGGTGCCGCTGCGATGAACCCTCGTCTCAAATCGTTCATCGAATCGTCATGGGCTGCTGGGAAGGCGGACACTTACGCGGCCTTTATTTCAAGAAATCTCTCTCTAGTGCTCCCACTTGGAAATATCGCGATGATCACCATACCCAATTGGATGTTCTTGAGGGCGTTTGAACTACTCAGAGATGAGCTTCTCCGCACGACTAGAATATCCAGTCTTGTCCATTGTGGTCGAGGTGTGTGGGGGTCTGACTTTGGAAGCTGTGCTTTTGTCATCAATTCTTATACGGGGACGCGCACTCCTGGGCGATTTAAGCGCCTTTTCCAACGGCAGGGTGAAGTCCAGGCTAACGAACAAATAGAAGCGAATTTTTTCAATAGGGGTGAATTCCCCGAATATTCTGCTACTAATCAGGACTTTCTGACCATCCCAGGAAGTCCAATCGCTTATTGGGTCTCCCCTAATTTTCGTAGAGCCTTCGAAGGCCCACTGCTTGCGGATTTTGGAAATGCCACTGCGGGCATGAACTCCACGAACAACAATCTTTTCGTCAGACAATGGCACGAACTCTCAGTGGGCAAGATTGGCTTTGATGCGCCAACAGAGGAAATGTCTGCCGCAAAGGGGAAGCGCTGGTTTCCTTACAACAAAGGAGGTGACTTTCGAAAGTGGTATGGAAATCGAGACGTCGTCCTGAATTGGGAAAATCGAGGGAAAGAGATACATGAATATAATAATCTTCCGATGACCCATCGAGGCGCACCTGTTCGTGCCAAGCAATTTCAATTCTTGCCATCGGTTACGTGGTCATTTGTTAGCTCTGCGAATTTTGGCGCTCGCTACTCTCCTCCAGGATCCATGTTCGATGTCGGAGGCTCATCGTTCTTTCCGACAAAGTTGTCATTGAAGTTTGCGACGAGCTTTTTGTGCAGCTCACTCGCATCTACATACCTGAGGGCTTTGAATCCGACGCTAAATTTCCAGGTTGGGAATATCGGAACACTTCCATTGCTGATAGAACAACTTAAAGATCGAACTTCTGTAATCGAAGCTCTGGCTGACGAGGCGATATGCTTGAGTCGAGCCGACTGGGACAATTTCGAGACCTCCTGGGACTTCTGCGACCAGCCTTTGCTGCGGCCTGGGCTGAAGGGCGCGACGCTGGAGGCGAGCTGGCGGAATTGGGAGGCGCAGAGCACTGCCGCCATCCGCCGGATGCAGGAGCTGGAGACAGAGAACAACCGGCTCTTTATTGCCGCCTACGGCCTCGACGACGAGTTGCAGCCGGAAGTGCCCGAGGCTCAAATCACCCTCGCCCGCGCCGAGGCCCGCCGCGACATGGCCGCCTTCCTCTCCTATGCCGTCGGCTGCATGATGGGCCGTTATGGGCTCGACCACCCCGGCCTCATCCTCGCCAACGCCGGCGACACCCTGCGTGAGTTTCTGGAAAAAGTGGGCAAGCCACTGGCCGAACTCACCTTCGTCCCCGATGAAGACGGCATCATCCCCGTGCTCGATGGCGAGTGGTTCGAAGACGACATCGTGGCCCGCACCCGCGATTTCCTCCGCGCCACCTTCGGCGAAGCCACGCTGCGGGAGAACCTCCGCTTCATCGAGGACTCCCTCGGCAAAGACCTGCGGAAGTATTTCCTGACCGACTTCTACAAAGACCACCTCCAGACCTACAAGAAGCGCCCCATCTACTGGCTGGTCCAGAGCCCCCGCAAAGGCTTCAGCGTCCTCCTCTACCTGCACCGCTACACGCGGGACACGATGAACCTCGTCCTGAACAGCTACCTCCGCGACTACCAGGTAAAGCTCCGCAACCGCCTCGCCCACCTCACCCAGGAGCAGGCGACCGCAAGCACTGCCAAAGCAAAAACGGAGGCCCGCAAAGAAGCCGACAAAATCACCAAGACGATTCACGAGTGTGAAGAGTGGGAGCGCCAGACCATGTTGCCGCTCGCCCAAGCCCGCATCGAACTCTACCTCGATGATGGCGTGAAAAACAACTACCTCAAACTCGGCGAAGCCCTCGCCCCCATCGCTGGGCTGGCGAGCAAAGAAGAGGATTAAGACCATGCCTCCTTCCGACAATCCATTTTCCGCAGGCGAGCAAGCCCTTGGTTACCTCTACCAATTCCGATATGCACTGCTTCAGACACTGCGCCTGCCGGAGAAAACCGTCTGCT
>NZ_JBIPNG010000374.1:0-6627 GCF_044373815.1 Prosthecobacter sp.
GGACAATTGCCCCTCAAAGGAGCCTCTCACGCTGCAAAAGTGGCTGGATAAATACGCCCCCAAAGTGAAGCGCACCACCGCCCTGCGTTTCCTCGCTGTCACGGAATCCGTCTGTGAAGAGTACGCTCAGATCGTCGGCGCGAAAGTCGCGAAGCAGTTCACTCTTCAGGCCCTCGTCACCACGCCGGCCGATAAGCTTCCCCCGGGAGCCAAGGCCAAGCAGATCACCCTGTTTGATTTCGTGAGCGGCACCTCGCAGAAATCATGGCTAGATCGCTTCGTGGCTGCCAAGAGCGGCGGCGGCAATAACCGCACCACACCGACCATCATCAAGCCGAAGACGGCCAAGGAACTGGAGGCGGAGGCCGAAGCCGAGATGACGCAGATCATGAACAGCCTGGATGCCTTCTTTCTGGCCGCTCATCACACCCGCGTCAAACCCGGCACACGTGAGACCGCTGATGCCGTGCTCGAAGAGGCACGCAAGAAACTCAAAAACGTGAAGGACTAAACATGACCGGCAATCTTCCAGCCCTACGCGAAGCCATCTCGCTGGCCTCTGACGATCTTGCAAAGTGCCTCGCTGAAATGCGGGTCATCATCGCAGAGACGCAGCATGTGGAAACTCTCACGCTCTTTGCCAAGATCGAAGGCAACACCCATGAGCTTGAGCTGCTCAGAAAGCGTGAGCTAGACCTCGTCACCCATGGCCGGGAGGAACAGCCATGAACGCCGAAGCTGACAAGCTCAAGGCAGAGATCGCCACCGCAGAGCGCGCCCTCGCTGAGCTGGAAGCCCGCACCGATGTGCCGCACGCGCAGCGCGTGCCGATGCAGTTCCAGATCAAGCGCGTCAAAGACATGCTCCGCACCCAGCGCATCCATCTAGCAGCCATGCAGGATCATCGGGACGTGCGCTGCCCGAACTGCCACGAGCTCATGCCGCATTCCTTCTTCATTTGCCGCCCCTGCATGCGTGAGGTGCCTGTCACTCTCTACATCCGCCTCAAAGGGGCCATCGGTTTCCACCACCACGGCCTGATTCCTGACGCCCAACTCACCGAGATCAAGAAAGCCGTACTCTCCCACCTCAAGCAGCACGGCACCGCAGTGCCCGTCTGAACCCACCTCTATGCAACTCACCTTCCAGCCCGCTGAACTCGATGAATTCGCCGCCACTGTCTCCGCGAAGTGGCGCAAGAAATTCGACACATGGTCAAAGACTCTCACGGCAGTTCATAACGGCCAGATGACCAAGCCCGAGGCCTGCGCTGCACTGGGTGTGAACGTCGCGACGCTCAACCGTAAGATCGCCGCCATCAAAGAATTTGGCTGGCGCGGCCTCGTGCCGAACTACAAAGCCCCCACGCGCCTGACCAATGACTTCGTGGATTTCTGGAAGACGCTGCAAGAGAGCTATCAGCGCTGCACCGCACCGGCCTACCGCGAACTCTGCCGCAAGTGGCGTGATCGTGAATCCATCCCCGGTTACGCAGGTCACCCAGGCTGGCCGGATCTCCCGCCCGGGTGGGACAAGCGCAACCTCTACCGCTATCAGGCCACCAAGCTGGAACTCACAGCCCTGCGGCACGGCATGGGCAAGGCAGTGATGAAGCACGGAATCAAGGTACACAGCACCCGCGTGGGCCTGTGGCACCTCAGCCACATTGTGAGCGATGACGTGAAGCTGGACATGAAAGGCCACGTGCTCACCGCACGCCAGATGTGCGTACCGCTTCAGATCGGCATGCAGGACGTTCTCAGCGCCTGCCGCTTCGTCCATGGCACCAAGCCCCAGCTCCTGCGTGACAGCGGCATGAAGACGGGCATCAAAGAGGCGGATATGCGCTTTGCCCTGGCCTCGCAGCTCTACAATCACGGGATCAGCGCACGCGGCACCACTTACCTGCTGGAGCACGGCACCGCCACGTTGCGCAGCGAGGTGATGGACATCATGAAGCGCGCCTTTGGTGATCTCGTCACCTTCGACATGTCCGGCATGATCGGCAAGATGCAGGCCATTGCAGGCATGGGCGATGGCAAGGGCGGCGGCGGCAATCCCTTTTTCAAGGCGTGGATTGAGTCGCTCCACAACTACATCCACAACGAACTCTCCGCCCTGCCTGCACAGACCGGGCATGATCGCGACGAGCCGGAATTTCTCAGCGTCATTGAGCGTGAGCATGATCAAATCTGGCGGCTGGCCCGGTTGCTGCCGCCTGAAGTCATTCAGGATCTGAAGTTCCCCACGCTGGAATTTCACTCTCAGCTTGTCCCCGCCATCAACAAGATGCTGGAGGTGATCAACCAGCGCACCATCCACAACCTGGAAGGATGGGAGAAGTGCGGTTTCCTCACCAAGAGCTATCGCCTTGCCGCTGGCTCCGCCGAGTGGGTGAACGAATCACAGCTCATGCTGATGCGCCCCGAAGTCCGGCAGGCCTACCTTGTCATGGCTGAGGCTGACAAACGCTGCTTTCAGCCCCGCAAGCTCTCCCCGCGTGAAGTCTTCAACATGGGTGTCAGCAAAGGTGAAATCATCCGCCCGCCGCATGGTGTGATTGCTGAGATCTTGTACCAAGATCTCGCACGGCCACGCGAGTGCCGGGACGGTTTCTTTGCCTTTGAAGATCGCGAGATCGCCCCGGGTGAGCTGCGTTACGAAAGCCGCGTCATGCAGCCCAATGGCCGCGAGATCGAACTCACCGACCGTGAGAAATACGAAACCGTGGTCAATCCCTTTGATCCTTCTGTGATGTGGCTCTTTTCCGCCACCCGCGGCAAGGGCAGCTTCCTCGGTGTGTCCAAGCGCGATGACCGCGCCTGCCGCGCTGACACCGAGGCCGCGAACCGCAAGCATGGCCGCGTCAATGAACGCATGGCCGCTGTGCTCGCAGGCACCCGCGCCCGCAACGTACACCGCACCACGACCGCCGCAGCCCGCAAGGAGCACAACATGAGTCTGGTCACTCAGAGCGCCGCTAATCGCGCCGCATTCACCCGCAAGGCCACCGCAGCCCTGAACGCATCTCTCCCCAATGCCACCGCTTCCGATGACAGCACCAACAACGACACCGCCCCCCATGAAATCAACCCCCGCAAACTCTTCTAAACCGGCTGCTGCAGAGCAGCTGCCCAATCCCACCCTTGTGGACAGCCTGCTGCGCCACATGAAGCACAACGGCCTTGATCCCGCCTCCATGAAGGATCGCGGCATCATCGGCAAGCGCCTCGGCTATCAGGACGGCACTCAGGTGTACCGTTTCATCACCGCAGGCAAGTGGGCAGGGGATGTGCAGAAATTTGAAACCCGCCTTGAGAGCTATCTCTCCAATGAAATGCGCATCGAGGGTGGTGGTGATCTCATTGATGATCCCGCCAGCTTCATCCTTCCCGGCATGTTCGCCTTCCTTGATCAGGTGCGTGTCACTGGAAATATAGGCGTGGCACACGGCCCGGGCGGCATCTCCAAAACATGCGCCTGCCGCCTCTACGTGAAGCAGAACAAGGCCAAGACGCTCTACATCCACCTCTACACCTGGACGCGCCGTCAGGGCTGCATCGTGCGTGAGCTGCTCAAGGCCGCAGGCCTCAATCTCGGACGTGGGGAATCCCCCGAGACCATTCTTGCCCGCCATCTGCGCGACAGCGAGACCATGCTCATCATCGACAACGCGCAGCGCATGACACGCCATGCCCGCGACTGGCTGCGCGATTTCTTGGATCTCACCGGCACGCCGATCGCACTCGTTGGCAATCCCGAGATCATCGACCAGTGGGCCAAGTGCGACCAGCACAAGCGCGTCGTCGGCCTCAAGCGTGATGTGTCCTTGGATCTCTTTGACCCAGATCCCGCCCTCAACACCAGCGAGCGCACCGTGCAGCTGCTCATCAAGCGCCACCTCCCCGAGGCCGCAGGCAATGCCAGCGTGAAGAAACAGGCCCTCAAGATCATCACCGAGAAAAATAGCGGTGCCTGCGGTGCCGTCGTCATGCACGCCAAGCTCGCACACCTCATGCTCCAAGGCGGCAAGATCAAAGATCCCGCCGAAGCCTTCACCCTCGCCAGCACCCAACTCATCCAGGAGGCCGCGTGATACTATGCCAAACTCACGCTTTCCAGGTCTAAAGCTTGCTGGAGCCTACATCTCCACGGACATGTACGAGGCCCTTGTCACTCTTGCCACCGCTAACAATCGTACGCTGGCAGGTCAATGCCGCGCCATCTTTGACCAAGCTTTGGCCAATCCAGGCACAGTCTCAGATACCACTCCCAAGGTTCCTGCTCTTGAGCCGCAGCAAGATACCATCACATGGATTAAAGACGGCTCTCTGCCCGATTCTGACACCACCGTTCTGCTTTGCACGGATGTGGGTGACGTCGGAGAAGCCTTTCACGATGGTGATGACTGGCGCTGGGCCTCCAGTGACATCATCGGCACCAACCGAGTCAAGGCCTGGGCCGACATGCCGGAGGGACCAAAGCCATGAGGTGCACCCGCGGTCATAAAGACTGTGATTGCACCCAGGTCGACAGGGCTTTACTCTGTATTTAAAATGAAGATTGCCAAAATTAACCGCGAGCTGACGAAGCAACCGAACCAAATAGCCTTTGAAACTGATCCACCTTTGACGAAAGAAGTTTTCGATAAAGCACTACAGATGGACAGGGCGATTCTGAGTCAGCACGGATTGGGATTCCAAGGTGGCTGTTTAATCTCCGCAAGACCGCTCCACGCCCAAGCGATCGGACAGATCGAATCCTCCCTGACGACTGCCGTAAAAGAACTGGAAAGGTTGAAGGCGCTTGCTGCCGAATCTAATGAAGACTTTCAACGGCGAATAGCGGCTGAACATCGCCTTCCCCTCTCAGATTGAACGGTGAAATTACTACACTGTGGCACCAAGGATCGCATCAAGTACCGTGTCAAGCCACCTGGCCCCTATTGATCTCATCTCAAAGCCATAGGCCAGACCGCGTTCCTGCCGTCTTCAGTTTACGACGTAATTTTTAAGGACGCGTGTAAAAAAGTGCCTACTAGTTCTGCGCCTTAGTCTTGAATGGATGGCTAGGGCCATCCCGAACTATGCAAACCACCGTTTCCACCGCGCCTCTTCCCTATATTGATACGGAACATTTTTTCTTTTACGATACCAGGAATGTCATAACAGCAGGAGCGTTGGCGGAGTCATTGCTGGGCCTTGAGGCTATCGTTAAAAAATCCGTGTTGGTCATCAACCGACTTTGTGAGACCAACATCAAAGACTCCGAAGTCTTAATCAACGCAATTGAGTTCGGAAGCTACAAAGAGAACATTGTCTTTCGTTTTTTATTCGGAAAAGGCAAGGCAGCTGAAAAGAAGTTAGATGACCTGCGTGTAAAACTAGGACTTCACAATATGGACCTCAAAAAACTCGTTGGGTGGATCATTGCAGGCTCGATATTATATGCGGCATACAAATTTGCGCCGTCTACACCGACCCCCGCCACCATTCATATTGAGAACAGCTTTAACAACATGGGGCAGGAGCTCGGGATGACCAAGGAGCAAGTGATTGACCTGTTTGAAACAGCAATCCGCAATCCCGAGGATCTGAAAAAGCAGGTTTCACGCATGGCTCATCCAGGAGGAGTTGAACACACTGGGACCATGACTTTCGACCATAGTGAAAGCCTTTCTATTCCGGCTGACGTGGTTAATATGATTCCCCCTGGGTACAAAAAAGAGGATGCAGAAGAGCCATTTAAGGACTTTGAACATGTCCAAATCGTAATTCGGGCCATCGATCTGGACAGGCCAGCAAATGGATGGGCTGGCATCATTACTGAAATCAGCGACCGCAGACTTCCAGTTGTACTCGCTGATGGGCTTGAGCCAGGCACCGTTCCTGCAGGCAAAAACATCGACGCAGATGTTACGGTGCTTTACAAAGTGGGCAAAAACGGCAACAAGGAGCCAAAGAAGATCATGCTCCGAAAAGTACATTCCAAGTAGCAGCCCCACCCGACTCGACTTCAGACGCCGCAGGACCTTCGTAACGTGGCCCGCCTCCGGGTTCACCTTGTTCAAAAAATCTATTTGATAAGATGAGTGATGAGCAGGCCGTCCAAATCACGATCAACCAACCGCTATGGCTGGATGTTCGGCTCTTCGTATATGTCATGGGGCGAGGGTGGTTTTGAAACAGAATCCAGCACAGCGTCTCCATCTGTATTCAAGAAGGCCATTTTCTCCGCCAGAGGAATAGAATGCGGTCATTTCGCCTGGTCACTGTTCAACAATCTCGAAGAACAAGCACACAGGTATGGCGATTACATGGAGCGCATTCCATTCCCGGACAGGTGGCCTGTCGCACTTCTTGAGGATTTGCAGGTACAAAAGAGATTCCGAGGACGCGGGCTCGGCCATAAAGGTGTAAAACAATTCCTTCAGGATGCTATTGAGCGTGGCGCGGTATGCTCCATTCTGAAAGTAGGGTGGAGCACAGACAACTGGGAGCGTGATCGCGATCGGAACATGCACTTATATGCCTCAGAAGGTTTTATTGAACTTGAGCGCCACTCCCCCTACGAGCCCATTGTGATGTATAGGCAACTCAGGACGGCATGAATCTCCAATAAGATCAA
>NZ_JBIPNG010000375.1:0-6623 GCF_044373815.1 Prosthecobacter sp.
GAGTCCTCCGTGCCGAAACCCGTGAAGACCTGACGGCTGAAGTCCGCCTTGCCATCGCCATCTGTGTCTTTGAGGAAGGTGAGGTGGGGCTCATCGGAAACATACACACCGCCGTCGCCGAACTCGAAGGCCAGCGGGATGTGAAGGTTGTTCGCCCACACCGTTGATTTGTCGGCTCGGCCATCGTTGTCAGTGTCTTCGAGAATGATGAGGCGATCCTTGGGCTCTTGGCCGGGGTAAAGATGAGGATAGGCCTGCGAAGTGCTCACCCACATGCGCCCAAGCGTGTCCCAGCGGATTTGAATGGGGTTTGCGATTTCGGGGAACTGCTCTTCGCTGGCGAAAAGGTTCACTTCGAAACGTGGATCGACCTTGAATGCAGCCAGTTCGTTCGCAGGCGTCATCCATTCGTTGGCACCTTTGCTTTCCTTGGTCTCGGGCATGGCAGGGACATTGGAGTCATCGACTTTTTTGCCGGCGAAGTTTTTGCCCTGCGCAATGGCCCAGATGCGCTGGTCACGATTGGCCACCATGACATCAAAGCTCCGCATCGCGGGGAGGAAGTCGAGATAGCCGTAGTCCTTGTTGCGGTCGCCTGTGTAGTAGAAGCCGTTCAGGGGGCGGTAGCGTTGGAAAAACTGCCGGTTCTTGTCTGTGATGGCCGCACGCAGCTCAGGCGTTGTCTCCGGCGCGCTGACTTCGAAGGTGGCGCGATACAGGGCCTCGCCGAATACCGCGTAGCCTTTGTCCTCAAGATGCACTCCGTTGAATGTAAGCCCCTTCATCGAGGGCAGCATCGGCTCAAACACATTGGCAAAACCGACTTTCTGCTTGGCGGCAATCTCACTCATCGCCTTCGTGTAAGCCGCAAGCCGGGCGTTGTTCATGTCCGCCGCTGGGACGCCGGTCACGTTCTCATTGGCGATGGGTGATACCAGCACCACACGTGGCCCTGCTTTGCCGTTATAAGCATGTGTCTTCAGCTCCTGAACCAGCGCCGTGAGCCGCAGCTTGAAGTCTGCCAGTTTCTCCAGCCCGCCGAAGGATTCGTTGAAGCCAAAGGCCGCGAAGATCACATCCGCCTTCTGTGCATGCAGGTGCTGGTTCAAGGTGCCGAAGTTCGTCGGGCGTGGCATCAGGTCCACTTCATCCGCCGACCACGCGAGCGTGCGCACCACGAGCTGTTTGTCCGCATGCCCCTTCAGCAGCATCGCTTCGAAATGCGGAAACTGCGCCCCGCGATCGAACAGTGTGTTGCCGATGAACACGACGTGATCACCCTTTGCCAGAGCCAGCGGTAGCGCTGTATCCACGGACGCTGTCACTGGTGGCAGCGGCGCGGATTTCTCCTCCATGTAGTATTTGGCCAGCGCCGGGCCTTCTGGCGGTGCAGGCTTCCCTGTGTCTGTGTTCTTCGCATCCAGCGGGTTCACAGCCATGACAGGTTTGCGGGCCGGCGTTTTCGGCGCGTCTGCAGCGTAAGCGAGGGTCGCCAGAGTGAGGAAGAGAGTGGCGGGCTTGATCATAAGGTGGAAGACTTGGATGAACGCACGGATTCACCTCACATTGCGGTGCAAAACCGGACAAGGAAGGATGCTGGCTGCAAGGCTCTCAAGACGAGAGCCTGATGTGGGAATTCACGAATGGATTACTTCACATGCATCACCCCACGCATGATGAGGTAATGGCCAGGGAAGGAGCAGACGTAGGGGTAATCTCCGGGTTTGGTGGGGGCGGTGAACTCGATGACTTGTTCTTTGCCGTGGTCGAGCAACTTGCTGTGCCAGAGGATGTCGGTGCTTTCAGGGATGAAGCCGGTGTCGAAGCCTTTGGCACCGAGGGCCATGGCTTTGATGGCGATTTCCTCGGCTTTGCCAGGATTCACCAGAAGGATGTTGTGCGGCATGAAGTCGGGATTGGCAAAGGTGAGCTTCACCTTCTTGCCGGCCTTCACGTTGAGTTCCTTCACGTCATACATCATGCGCTCAGGAATGGTGGCGACGCGGATGGTGGTGAGTTCCGGCGTGTCGCTGAGGATGCCGGATTTCTGCGCCTTTTTCTCGGCTTCAGCGGCGATGACGCCGCCGTGCATCGAGGCTTCGACGTTGAACCAGAGGTGCTGGACGACATTGGCCGCGTTACGGGCGTTCAGCTCGGGAGACTTCTGCAACTGACCGAGCAGCTCGACGTTGCGCACGTTGTGCTGCTGATGAATCCACAGCGCTTCGAGGAGATGATGCGCGTCTTCCTTCTTGGTTGGATCAAATTGCTTCATCCAGGACTGCGTGGCGGCGATGACTTCCTTGGTGTCGCGTTCGCTGAGCTCGATGTGGGTGCGGTGGCGCACACCATCGGCGGGGTGTTTGAGATTTTCCAGCAGAGCGGGGATCGGCTGGCCGTCCACAGGCACGACCTGCTGCAAGGGGCGGCCGGTGGCGGTGATGCGATAGACGCGGCCATGCGCGTGGTCGCGGTTCGGATCACGCACGTTGTGCTGCATGTGGCCGATGATGACGTTGTGCCAGTCGCTGAGGTAGAGCGAGCCGTCCGGTGCGAAGACTGCGTCACTGGGGCGGAAGTTTTTGTCTCCGCTCATGAGGAAGCCGCGTGAGGTCTCTTCGGTGACGGTGCCATCGGCCTGTGTGACTTTTACGGTGAGTTCGTCGCCTGCGGGTTCTCCCCAGACGGTGCCTTTGTCGGCATCACGCTCGAGGTGGTAGTGCTTCACGCCGAGGAAGCCGATGACGTTGCAGATGAGGAAGTCTCCCTGCATGGCCTCAGGGAAGTGCGTGCTGCTGACGACCTCGCTGGCGGTGACGGGGCGCACTTCTTTCTTGAGGAGTTCATACATTTTGAAACCGTTGCCTTCGGGACGCACCTGATAGGCGCGGCCGCCGGTGCCGTCCGTGGCATACTGGTAGCCCCAGGAGTCAAATGAGGTGCCATGAGGATTCGGTGAATTGTCTGCATGCCTGGCGATGGTGAAGCGGCGCGGATCAAAGCGATACATGGCGGAGGCTCCGGTGTTCAGCGAAGGGCCCCAGGGATGTTCGTGGTTGTGCTGCATGAACACACCGCTCTGCCAGTAGAGACCACCGTCGGGACCGTAGATGAGATTGTTTGCCCCGTGGTGGGAGTCAGAGCTGTCGAGCCCCATGAGCATGATGGTCTGCACGTCCGCTTTGTCGTCGCCATCGGTATCCTTGAGGAAGAGGATCTCTGACTGGCGGGTGACGAGCACACCGCCGTTCCAGAACTCAAAGCCGAGCGGATTCTGCACACGGGCAAATTCCGTGGCGCGATCAGCACTGCCGTCGTTATTGTCGTCGTGCAGGATGACCAGAGCATCGTTCATCTCCTTCAGCGGTTCCCATTTCGGATAGGTTGGCCAAGCGGCAACCCAGAGACGGCCCTTGGTGTCGAACTGCATCTGCACCGGATTCGCGATCTGCGGGAAACGCGTCTCGTCGGCGAACAGATGAACCTCGAAGCCTTTTTTCACCGCCATGTGTTTGATGGCTTCTTCACCGCTGATGTATTTCAGGATGCCTTCCTTCTGCGCGCTGCTGCTCTTGCTGCCGCCTCCCACGTTGGAGATGACGGGCACGGGTTTCGGCACGTTGCTGTCGTCGATTTTTTTGTCGCCACCGGTGATGCGAGCCCACACGCGCTCGTCGCGGTTCGCGGTCATGATGTCGAGCATAGAAAGCTCATGCTGCAGCACGACGGCGTTGGTCTGGCCATTGGTAAAGCTCAACGTGGAGCGGCTGCCCCAGACGTCGTTGCCATCGGAAGCGTGATAGCGGTTGTACCAGTGAAGGTCTTTGTCCATCACGGCTTCGCGCAACGGTTCCATGGAGGGCGATGCGCTCACCTGTTTGCCGAGCAATGCCTTTGCGATGACTTCTGCGAGCTGGCGGTCTCCCTCGATGGAAAGATGCACGCCGTTGATGGTAAGCGGTTCCTTGGCGGCTTTGAACAGCTCCAGCGAAGGATGATACAGGTCCACAAATGCCACGCCCGCTTCCTTGGCCGCTGCCTCAGTGGCTTTCGTGTAAGCTTCGAGCTTCGCGTTGTGCGCCTTGCCGTCCGGCACGTTCACATTGCGCGTGTCTTCATGCGCGATGGGGCTGAAAAGCACGATGCGTGGGAAGGATTTGCCGTTCGCCTTGCTGCCGCGTGTCTTCTTCACGAATTCGACGAGCTGCTTCTGAAACTCTTCCGGCTTGTTGTCATAGGATTCGTTGTAGCCAAAGAAGCCGAACACGACATCTGCCTTCACATGGCGCAGGTAGTCCGTCATGTGCGTGGCACCGCTGCTGCGCGGGTAGTTGTTTGGGCGGTCGCCGCTGGTGCTCATGTTGCGGAAGCGCACCTGCTGATCGGGGAGCTGACTCTGCAGCAGCGTTTCCATCCAGCCATCATGCTGCATGCGGTCGGGCAGGCCGTTGCCGAGGATGGCGACGACATCACCTTTGCCAAAGGCGAAAGGCGCATGGTCTTTGTAGTCCGCAGGCACTTCGGCCAGTTCAGGCTCCTTCACAGGAGCAGCGCCGCCGCCGGAGTTCTTCTGCGCAGGCTTGCCCGGCTTTCCTTCAAAGGTGAGGTAGGTCAGTTTGCCGCCGCCTTTGACATCGATGGTCATCGAATCCGGACCGGCGACGTTTTTGATCTCAAACACCGGTTTGCGAGCTTCATCGAGCAACTGGAGTGTGAAGTCGCCCAAACGGTCCGAAAAGCCCCGGCGGCTCCACAGTCCGATCGTGTCGATGGCTTGGCTGGAGCCCAGATCGACTTCCCACCATGGATTCGGCTGGTTCTCTTTCGTGTGCGTCTGGCCACCCTTGCCCCACTCCGGGTCCTTGTTGCCATCAAAGGCCCGTTCTGGTACGCCGCCGTTGGTTGTGGTTGATTGTGAAGCCTTGCCGCCCTTCACCACGTTCTTTCCGCCGCTCATCACTTCGATCTCTGCGATTTGCAGGCAGCGTTTGTCACCGGGAAGCTCAATGCGCACATAGCGTGCAGGCTTGCCTGAGGCGATGGTCACCTTGGATACTGCATCGGTCGTCGCTTTCGCCGCCGGCTTCTCTTCCGGTTTTGATTTTTTGGAAGCTCTCTTCGTGTTGTTGTTGGCTGGAATCTGCGAGGTGAAGCCTGCATACATCTCGGGTTTGACGCCATGGGCATAAGCACCGCCGCCAAAGGTGTTTGGCTTGAAGGGACCGACGAAGGACACATCGAGGTCGGGCTTGATCGCTTCTTCCATGCCCAAGCTCCAGAAGATGCCGTTCACGATCATGCGGCGATAGCCTTCGTTCGTGATGTCTTCCGAGGTGCCGTACAGCGTTGTGAAAACGCGGCCCGTTTTGCCGGAGGCGGACTTGTAGGTGCGTGTCCACTCGCTGGGCATCGGCGGCTTGGTGGCATCCGCAGGTGAATGTTGTGCCATGCCATTGAGCGGCTGGGCCATCGTCAAAATCTCGCCGTCCGTGGGTTTGCCGACATAACCGCCCGCCTGCACCCAGATGTCCTTCACACCACGGAGGATCGGGTGCGCAGCCTTGTTCGGCACGATGGCAATGCGAGTGCTTTGCTTGTGATTGGTGCCGTAGTGGCCCACCCAGGTCTGGCCGAGCACCTGATGGCCGAAGCCAAGCTCGTAACCTGCGACTTTGCTGTCATACGAATACTTGGCGAATGGATCATCCTTCGTCGTCTTGAAGCCATGCGTTGCGGTGCGCAGTCCGATCACCGGGCCGCCACGGGCGAGGTAATCATCAAGGTGCTTCATCTGCTCCGCCGGGAACTGCTGAAAGCGCAGGAAGACCACCGCGAGGTCCGCCGTGTCCAGCGCCTCCATCCCCGGCATGTTCGCGACTTCGCCCGCCACGATGTCGCCTTCTTGATCGATGTCGAACAGCACGGTGCACTTGAATCCCTGATGTTTGGCCAGCAGACGTGCGATAGCCGGCATCGACTCTTCGGAACGGTATTCATGATCTCCAGCCAGGAAGACGATGTGTTTCCCTTTGCCAGGCCCTTCGGTGCCTTCAAAGACAAGTGGCGCGGCGCTCGCGAAGGTCACGAGCGAGAACAGAGTGAGGAGCAGGGCGGCTGGGTTGGTCATAACAGGTTGGAACAAACGTGGAGTTGCGGTGTGGTATCTCGCGGTGGGCAGCGAAACCGGACAAATAAAATGGAGGGCTGAGGATTTATCCGAATTACTTCTTCGTCTGCGGCACCACAGGACCGGTGCCTTGTGGACTCTTCGTCCGTGGCTTCTCGATCTTCACCGCTCCAGCGGTAAGGCTCGTCGGATCAAAAGACGATGGCTCCGTGACGGGGAGCACCTTAAGGCGGAGGTCTTTGATGTGAACGCTGTTCGGATTGCCGCGATGGAGCTGAATGGCCAGCAGGCCTGCCAGAGCGCGCTTCTTTTCATCGTAGTCGGTCAGTTGGGAGGTGACCTTGCCGTTGATCTTGTGCACCAGGTGGTTTCCGCGTGCGATGATCGTGTACTCATTCCACTGCGACACATCCACCTTCACTGGTTCATGCGTGGAGAGCTTCCACAGTGCGCCTTCCGGGTCGAGCATGACGTTGGTGCCATTGAGGCCGAAAAT
>NZ_JBIPNG010000376.1:0-6614 GCF_044373815.1 Prosthecobacter sp.
CGCTCAATGTTCTTTTTGTTCACGTCACAGACCGCCGTCACCCGCACATCCTCATGATTCAGAAAGGCCCGCATATCGTGCGTCCCCTGCGAGCCCACCCCAATGACCCCCAGCGTGATCTTGTTCGACGGCGCCGTCTGCGAGCGCAGCACATGCGCCGGAATAAACACCGGTGCGACGCCGGTGGCGATGATCTGGGACAGAAAGGAACGACGAGTCTTCATGGCAGCAAAGGGTTGGTTAATGAATGCTACGAAATCCGCCCCTGTGTTTTGAAGGACAAAGTTTGGGCGAAATCAGACAAATGGAGCCAGGGCCTTGCGCAATCCGTATCTCCCCTGCACTTCTCCTCATGTCAGAACACTCTTTCGACTTCATCGTCATCGGCGGCGGCAGCGGCGGCTACGCAGCAGCCCGCACCGCCCACAGCGCCGGCCTCCGTGTCGCAGTCATCGACGGCGCACCCGAGCTCGGTGGCCTCTGCATCCTGCGCGGCTGCATGCCCAGCAAGACGCTCATCGAATCCGCCAACCGCCAGCTCCACATCCGCCACGCAGCGGAGTTCGGCCTCAAAGCCACCTCCCACGGCGTGGATGTGCGCACCATCCGCGATCGCAAGCGCACCCTCATCGCCGATTTCGCCGGCTACCGCCAGGGTCAGCTCGAAGATGGCCGCTTCGCCCTCTATCGCGGCCACGCACGCTTTGTGGATGCCCACACCGTCGAAGTGCTCCCACGCGATGGCTCCGCCTCCTTTCAGGCCAGCGCCCGCACCTTCTGCATCGCAACCGGTTCTGAAGTCATGGTCCCCCATGTGCCCGGCCTCGCCGAAACCGGTTACTGGACCAGCGATGACGTGCTCGATGCCGACACCCTGCCCAAAACCATCGCCGTCCTCGGCGGCGGTGCCATCGCCCTCGAAATGGCGCATTACCTCGAAGCCATGGGCTGCCACGTGACGCTCCTCCAGCGCAACACCCAGCTCCTCACCGGCCTAGACCGCGAATGCAGCGATGTCATCGCCAAAGCCTACACCGAGCGCGGCATGAAGGTCCATCTCGGCACGCACCTCAGCACCTTCTCCACGCACGAAGGCCGCAAGCGCATCGAGTTCACCCAAGACGGCCACACCCACGCGATCCTCGTCGATGAAATCCTCCTCGCCATGGGCCGCGTGCCCGCCACGAAGAGCCTCGCTTTGGACGCCGCCAAAGTCGCCCTGCACAAATCCAAGGTCATCGTCAACGACCGCATGCAGACCTCCCAGCCGCACATCTTTGCCGCTGGTGATGTCTGCAGCCCGCTCGATGTCGTGCACATCGCCATTCAGCAGGGCGAAATCGCCGCACGCAATGCCGCGAAACTCATTCAGGGCAAACCGGCCGATGAAACCATCGACTACCGCCTCACCCTCTTCGGCGTTTTCTCACACCCGCAGGTCGCCGTCGTCGGTGCCACCACCGAAAAGCTCAAAGCCCACAACATCCCGTTCCTCGAAGCCAGCTATCCCTTCAATGATCACGGCAAATCCATGGTCATGGGCGAGACCGCCGGCTTTGTGAAGATGCTCGCGCACATGAAAACCGGCGAGATCCTCGGTGCCTGCGTCGTCGGCCCCGAAGCGACCGAGTTGATCCACGAGGTCGTCATCGCCATGAACTTCCGCGCCACCGTGCAGCAGTTCATGGCCATCCCGCATTACCATCCCACACTGAGCGAGATCTGGACCTATCCGGCGGAGGAAATCGCGGATCAGATGGCCGGGTGAGCAAGATAGTGCATCACAATCCCACGAAAAGGCGGGGTCCGACGGACGTTACCATCACAACGTCCAACCCATGCGCCCAGCCCTTCTCATCTTCCTGGCCTTCCCCGCCCTTGCTGCGGCGGAGTCTGCCAAACTGAAATACAACCGCGATGTGCGGCCCATCCTCAATGAAAAATGCTTTCATTGCCACGGCACCGATGCCGGTCACCGCAAAGGCGACCTGCGGCTGGATCTGCGCGATCAGGCAATCAAGCCCGCAAAGTCCGGCGACATCGCCCTCGTCCCCGGCAAGCCCGAACTGAGTCAGCTCATCGCACGTGTGGAACTCCCGCACGACAACGACGACGTGATGCCGCCCGACAAAGACGGCAAGCCTCTCACCGCCGAGGAGAAAGCCATCCTGCGCCAGTGGATCAGCGAAGGCGCAGAGTATCAGGGCCACTGGGCCTTCCTCAAACCTGAGCGCTCCCCCGCACCCAAGATCACCGATCCCAAGTTCCCCATCCGCAATGAGATCGACTCCTTCATCGCCGAGCGCCTGCAGGAAGAACACCTTTCCCCATCACCCGAAGCCGACCGCGCCACTTTGTTGCGGCGTGTCACGCTCGACCTCACCGGCCTGCCACCGACTCTGGAGGAAATCGCCGCCTTTGAAAAAGACACCAGCCCGAAGGCCTACGAAACCGTCGTGGACCGCCTGCTCAAATCCGACCACTACGGCGAACGCATGGCCATGCAGTGGCTCGACTTCGCCCGCTTCGCCGACAGCCATGGATTTCAGACAGACAGCAGCCGCGCCATGTGGCCCTGGCGCGACTGGGTCATCAAAGCCTTCAACGACAACAAGCCATTCGATCAATTCACCCTCGAACAAATCGGCGGAGACCTGCTGCCCAATGCCACCCGCGATCAAATCGTGGCCACTGGCTTCAACCGCAATCACCGCCTCAATGGCGAAGGCGGCATCATCGCCGAGGAGTGGCGCATCGAGAACATCATCGACCGCGTGGAAACCACCAGCTTTACCTGGCTCGGCCTCACGCTGAACTGCTGCCGCTGCCACGATCACAAGTACGATCCCTTCACCCAAAAGGACTTCTACTCGCTCTTCGCCTTCTTCAATAACATCGCCGAGAGCGGCACCATTCAGGGCAGCTCCAATCGCAGCGGTGGCAACTCTGATCCGGTGATCCAAGTGCCTGACAAAGAGGAAGAGCAGCAGCTCGCCCTGCTTCGCAAAAAGATCGAAAAGGCGCAGGCCAAAGTCACTGAGACCCAGCTCCAACTTCCCAACCTCGTCGCCAGTTGGGAGGCAGACATGGAAAATCCGGAAGCCGCCAAGAAGCCCATGTGGGAAGTCCTTCCGATAAGTGAAGCCAAGTCCCAAGGCGGTGCCGCCTTGCGCAAGCTGCCGGATGCCTCATGGATCGCCGGAGGTCGCAATCCCAACTCTGACATTTACACCATCACAGCACCGCTTGCTGAAGGCAGCTTCACCGGCCTGCTGCTGGAGGCTCTGCCAGATCCCACGTTGCCCAGTCAAAGCCTGGGCCGCGCGCCCAATGGCAACTTCGTGCTCACCGGCATCGAGGGCACCATCTCCGCTCCCACCTTGAAGACCCCCGCCAAAGTTACCTTCACCCGCGCCGAGGCCGACTACGCGCAAAAAGGCTACGATGTGAAGCTGTTGCTCGACAAAGATCCGAAGAACGGCTGGGCCATCGACGGCAACGACCCCAAGAAGCGCGTGGAGCGCAATGCCATGTTCATCGTGGACAAAGCCGTGCACGTCCCCGCCGGTGCCACGCTGACCGTGCGCATGCTGCATCAGTCCACCTTTGCCGGGCACAATGTGGGCCGCTTCCGCCTTTCCACCACCGATGCCGAGCCCGCACTCGCCAGCCTCGATGGCACGGGCGGCCCGCCAGCCACCGTGCTGGCCGTGATGAAAACGCCCACCGAAAACCGCACGCCACAGCAGCGCAGCGAGCTTGAAAAATACTACCGCGCCAGTGTGGACAGCCCCCTGCGCGATGCCGACTACGCCCTCGCCGCAGCCAAAGCTGAGCTGGAGAAATACGATCGCATCGTCCCTTCCGTGATGGTGATGAAAGAAGGCCCCGTGCGCGATGCCTTCATCCTCAAACGTGGCGAGTACGACAAGCCCGGAGACAAGGTCAGCATGGTCACGCCCGCCGTGCTGCCGCCCATGCCGAAGAACGCGCCCTACAACCGCCTCGGCCTGGCCCAGTGGATCGTCTCGCCTGAAAATCCCCTCACCGCCCGCGTGTGGGTGAACCGCGCTTGGGAGAAATTTTTCGGCTACGGCCTCTCCAAATCCACCGAGAACCTCGGCACGCAGTCGGAGTATCCCGTGCATCCCGAACTCTTCGACTGGCTGGCCACGGAATTCATCCGCTGCGGCTGGGACATGAAGGCCATGCAAAAGCTCATCGTCATGAGCGCCACCTACCGGCAGTCCTCCAAGCTCACTCCCGCATTGCTCGAAAAAGATCCTGAAAACCGCCTCCTCGCACGCGGCCCTCGTTTTCGCCTTCCGGGTGAAGTTGTGCGCGATCAGGCCCTCGCCTTGGCCGGCCTGCTCGTGCCAAAGATTGGCGGCCCTAGCGTGAAACCTTACATGCCCGACGGCGTGTGGGACGACACCAGCAAGTACGGCGACCTGCGCGGCTACAAAGCCGACACCGGCGAAGGTCTGTACCGCCGCAGCTTCTACACCATCTGGAAACGCACCGCCGCACCGCCCACCATGCTGCTCTTTGATGCGCCCACGCGCGAAATCTGCACGGTCAAACGCAGCCGCACCAACACCCCGCTGCAGGCCCTCTCGCTCCTCAATGAAGTCACCTTCGTCGAAGCCGCACGCGGCCTCGCGCAGCAGATGATGCAACACGGCGGCACCACGCAGGAGCAACGCATCGCCTACGGATTCCAGCGCGCCACTGCTCGCTCCATCGAGCCCGCAGCCCTCAAACAACTCTCTGAAGGTCTAAAGAAGCGCATCACCGAATTCCAAGCCAAGCCCGCCGAAGCCACCGCCCTCATCTCTCAGGGAGCCACCAAGGCCGACGCCTCGCTTCCTCCCGCCGAACTCGCCGCCTACACCACCACCGCAGCCGTCCTCCTCAACCTCGACCGCGTCATCACCCGCGACTGATATGAATCATCCAGCCCTTCAATTTCAAGACCGGCTCAACCGCCGCATCTTCCTCAAGAACTCCTCGGCTGCCATCGGTGCCGCTGCGCTCGGTTCACTCCTTCAGGACGAAGCCGCCGCTGCATCACCCACGCGCTATTTCCCAAATTTCGCGCCCAAGGCCAAGCGCATCATCTACCTCTTCCAGTCCGGCGCGCCATCACAGCTTGATCTCTTCGATCCCAAGCCTCAGATGGAAAAACACCGCGCCGAGGATCTGCCCGCCAGCATTCGCCAGGGCCAGCGCCTCACCACCATGACCTCGGGCCAGAAGGCTTTTCCCGTAGCTCCATCCATCTTCAAATTCGCGCAGCATGGTCAGGGCGGCGTCTGGCTCAGCGAACTCTTCCCGCATCTCTCCACCGTGGCTGATGAGATGTGCGTGATCCGCTCCATGTTCACGGAGGCGATCAATCACGATCCCGCCATCACCTTCTGCCAGACCGGCTCGCAGCTTGCCGGCCGCCCCAGCATCGGTGCCTGGCTCAGCTACGGCCTCGGCAGCGCCAATCGCGATCTGCCAGCCTATGTCGTCATGACCTCCTTCGGCACGGGACGTCGCGACGACCAGCCGCTCTACGACCGCCTTTGGGGCAGCGGCTTCCTGCCCACCCAGCATCAGGGCGTGCGCTTCCGTAATTCAGGCGACCCCGTTTTGTATCTCTCCAATCCTCCCGGCGTTGACCGCCCCATGCGCCGCCAGATGCTCGATGAAATCGCCGCGCTCAATCAACGCGACTTCGAATCCTTCGGCGATCCCGAAACCACCGCGCGCATCTCCCAGTACGAAATGGCCTTCCGCATGCAGATGAGCGTGCCCGATCTTGTGGACACCTCCAAAGAGCCGCAGCACGTGCTCGACAGCTACGGACCTGATGTCAAAAAGCCCGGCACCTTTGCCGCAAACTGCCTGCTCGCACGCCGCCTCGCCGAACGCGATGTGCGCTGCATCCAGCTCTTCCACATGGGCTGGGATCATCACGGCGGCCTGCCCGCCGCCATCCGTGGCCAGTGCCGCGATACCGACCAGCCCACCACAGCTCTCATCAAAGATCTGAAACAGCGCGGCATGCTCGATGACACCCTCATCGTCTGGGGTGGCGAATTCGGCCGCACCATCTACTCACAGGGCACCCTCACCGCCACGAACTATGGCCGCGACCATCATCCCCGCTGCTACTCCCTCTTCATGGCCGGCGGCGGCGTGAAGAAAGGCACCACCTACGGTGAAACCGACGACTACAGCTACAACATCGTCCGCGACCCCGTGCATGTGCATGATCTCAACGCCACCCTCATGCACCTCCTCGGCATCAATCACGAACGCCTCAACTACAAGTTCCAAGGCCTCGATATGCGCCTAACAGGCATCGCCGGGAATGTGGTGAAGGGTGTGCTGGCTTGAGGTCGTCCAAAGAACGTCATGCCACGATTTTGAGCTGGTAAAAAATTGAGGGTAAAAGATTTCTCAGACCTCTGAATTCCAGAATCTTTTACCCCAAATCTTTTACCAGCATTCCTCAACCATCCTTCCTCTCCCGCTGCCGCGCCCGAAACTCCCCCGGCCCGCACCCTACCTGCCGTGCAAACATGCGGCTGAAGTAGTGCCGGTTCGGAAACCCAAACTCC
>NZ_JBIPNG010000377.1:0-6604 GCF_044373815.1 Prosthecobacter sp.
GTGCTCTTCGTCTTCGCGCTCGGCATGCAGATGGGGCCGGGCTTCTTTGCCTCGCTGCGGCGTCAGGGACGCATGCTGAACGCCTATGCCTTCGCCTTGGTG
Organism: Prosthecobacter sp.; assembly: GCF_044373815.1. Lineage (GTDB taxonomy): Bacteria > Verrucomicrobiota > Verrucomicrobiia > Verrucomicrobiales > Verrucomicrobiaceae > Prosthecobacter. The sequence goes on from NZ_JBIPNG010000377.1 coordinate 103, forward strand.
TTTTTGGGGGCCGTGGTGGCTTTGGCGGGTGGCTGGATGCTGGACATGCCGCTGCCAGCCGTGGCGGGTTTATTTGCCGGTGCCACCACGAACACGCCCGCACTCGGTGCCGCGCAGCAAGCGCTTGCCTCAGCCCATGTGGACCCTGCGCTGATCACGCTGCCGGCGCTTTCCTATGCGGCGTCTTATCCATTGGCCATTGTTGGGATCATTGTCTCACTCATTATTATGCGGGCTTTTTTCAAGGTGGATGTGACGCAGGAGGCGGAGACCTTCCGCCAGGAGCAGGGGGCTGGCATCGAGCCGCTGCAACGCATGAACCTGCGGGTGGAGAATCCAAACCTTGACGGTGTCGCCATCGCCAGCGTTCCCGGTGTGCAGGAGACCAGCGTCATCATCTCGCGGCATCGCCCAGCTGCAGAGGTTGAAGTCACCGCCGCCACGCCGGAAACGAAGCTGCATGTGGGGGATGTGATCATGGCCGTGGGGACACAGCCGCATCTGGAGCAGTTCCGTCTGGTCATCGGCAGCGTGAGCGAAGAGAACCTCATGAAGGCTCCAGGCAGGATCACCTACCGCCGCGTGGTGCTCACCAACAAAAAGCTGCTGGGCAAAACGGTGCGTGAACTCGGCCTCGATCACTTCGATGGCGTCGCCGTCACCCGCGTGAGCCGTGGGGATTTGATCTTCACCGCGCTGCCCGATCTGCGTCTCCAGTTTGGCGACATGCTCCAGCTTGTGGGTGATGAGGATTCTCTCAACGCCGCCACGCAAAGGCTCGGCAATGCGGTGCAGATGCTGCAGGAGACCAAGTTTGCCGCCATCTTCGCGGGCATCCTTCTCGGTGTGCTGCTGGGGCTCTACCCTATCCGCATCGAGGGGCTGCCAGCGCCGGTGCGTCTCGGACTGGCCGGCGGACCGCTCATCGTGGCCATCCTGATGAGTCATCTGGGGCGTCTGGGCCCCATGGTGATGCACATGCCCATCAATGCGAATCGTGCCCTGCGTGAGCTGGGCATCATCCTTTTCCTGGCCAATGTCGGCCTGCTCTCAGGCGAGCATTTTGCCGCCACGGTGTTCTCGGCGCAGGGGCTGCAGTGGGTGCTGCTCGGAGTGCTCGTCACCATGCTGCCGCTGCTCCTGGTTGGGTTTGTGGCACGCAAATTTCACCGTGTGAATTTCATGACGCTGTGCGGGCTTCTTTCCGGGGGCATGACCGATCCTCCCGCGCTCGCCTTTGCCACCACCATGGCACGCAGCGATTCCCCCGCAGTGGCCTACGCCACGGTGTATCCGCTCACCATGCTGCTGCGCATTGTGGCGGCGCAGGTGATTGCCCAGCTTGCCTGAGGAGCGAGTCGTCTCGTTTCAACTCCACGCTAAAATTACAAGACATCCGGCGCACTTGGCGTTCCTTGCGGCCTGCCATGAAGTCAACCATCGTCGCTTTTCATCTTGCCGCACTCCTCTCGGGCTCTGCTGTCTTGTACTCTGCGGAGACACCGCCTGCTGAAGTCAAACTGCCGGAAAAACTGCCGGAGGATCTCAAAAAGCAGGCGCTGGAGTTCAAGAAGCAGCAGGCGTCTGTGCGTGAGTACATGCAGGCAGGCAAATACGCGGAGGCCGAGCCGGTGCTGCGCTCCCTCATCACCGCATTCAAAGGCTTCTTCGGTCCTGGCAATGCACTGCTGCCGGAGTGCCAGGGGGCGCTGGGAACCTGCCTGCGCGCGCAGGGAAGGCTGGCCGAGGCGGAGCCCGAATTCCGCGCCTCATGGGAAGGTCACGTGAAGTATTCAGGGGCGGACAAACCTGAGACGCTGCGCATTCACAACGCTCTGGCGGAGACTCTGCACGAAGAAGGGAAATTTGCGGAGGCGGAGAAGGAGATCCGTGCGGTGGTCAAGGAGATGACCAAGGTGTACGGAGCCGAGCATGCTGCGACCTTGCTGAACCGCACCAACCTTGCCGTGGTCCTCGGCGATCAGAAGAAATACGCCGAGGCGGAGAAAGAACTGCAGGAGGTGCTCAAGATCGACCTGCGCGTGCTCGGCATTGACAAGCAGCCGACCCTCATGGCCCGTGGAGCTCTGGCGGTCAATCTGCGCGAGCAGGGCAAGCTGGCGGAGGCCGAGAAGGAGTTTCGCGCCGTGCTGCTGTTCATGGACATCAATCCCGGGGAGGCACACGTGGACACGCTGACGTTCCGCTATCAATTCGCCCTTTGCCTGACGATGGAAAAGAAATATGCCGAGGCTAAAAAGGAAGCCGAGGCGGGGCTGGCGATGGCGAAGAACAAACTGGGTGATGATCACCCCAGCACGAAAGAGCTGCAGCAACTCGTCACGACTCTGCAAAGCGTCTCCAAGTGAGCTGCCTCAAACGTGCAGCAACGACACGGAGACCTTTCCGCTGAAGCAGGTCTCCACATCGGAGCCGGGATCACGCGGGCGCGAGGCATAGGAGGCGGAGTAGGCGTAGCCGTTCTCCTCTTTGCGATAACTCACATTCAATGGCGAACGCGCCGGATGGCTTGGGATGCGTGGTGGCAGCGCCGTCTGATCTGTCGGCAGGTGAGGAATGTTGATGTTCCAGAAGGTGCTCCGGGCATGGTCTTGGGCATGCGTCTCCCGCACGATCTCAGCCATCCATGTGGCGGTGCGCTGCCAGTCTACTTCGATTTCTCGGATCATGTAATGAGACAGCGCCATGGAACGAATGCCATGGTAGGCGGCCTCGCGTGCGGCGGCCACGGTGCCGGAGATGACGATGTCCTGCCCCATGTTGCCACCGGCATTGACCCCGGAGAGCACCAAGTCGGGTTTCAAACCGAGTGCAAACAAGGCCAACCGTACGCAGTCGGCCGGGGTGCCGTGCACGGCGTGGCGATTCTCACCGAGTGGCTCCACCCGCAGATGCTGATGCGTGGTGACGCGGTGCCCGCACTGGCTCTGCTCCGTGGCCGGAGCCACGATGGTATATTGCCAGCCAAGCTGTGTCACTGCGTTTTCCAAAGCTTGCAATCCCGGAGCGGAAATGCCGTCGTCGTTCGTGAGGAGGACGTGCATGGGTTAGGCGAGATCAAGAATGACTTTGCCGCCGCGTGAGCCTTCCTGCGCACGCGTGATCGCCTGTTTGAAATCAGCCAGCGGCACGATCTCGTCGATGGCGGTGACGAGTTCGCCCGATTGGATGAGGGCAGTCAGAGGTTCGAGCACCTCGTAAAGTTCTGCCGTGCTGGCTTTCTCAAACCACTTGGTAATCCACAGGCCGCGAAGCTGGAGGTTTTTGAAGATGAGGAATTTGTTGGGCACCTTCAGGCTGCGGCGGCTCATGGCACCATACGTGACGAGGATGCCCTCGGGGCTGAGCAGGTCCATCATGTGGATGGCGCTGTCACCACCCACGGCATTCGTGGCCAGCATCACCGGCTCATCGCCGATGATTGATTTGGCTTCAGCGACACCTTCGTCGGTGTCGAGCATGACCAGGTCAGCCCCCAGCGTTTTCAATTCATCAAACAGTTCGGTGCGGCGCACAAAGTTGATCGTGCGAAAACCGAAGTGCTTCGCCAGTTGGATGAACGCACGGCCCACGCCGGAGTTCGCCGCGTTCTGCGCCACCCAGGCGCCTTTCGGAAGGTCGGTGTAGTGCTTGAGCAAAGCCCAGGCGGTGACGGGATTGACGCGCAGCATGCTCGCCTGCACGGCATCAATCTGCGAAGGCACCTTGGCAAAGTGATGTTCCGCCGCCGTGAGATGCTGGGTCCAGCAACCGGTGCCAAGCAACGAGATGACCACATCGCCTTTCGCCAGCGATGTCACCGCACTGCCAACTTCCTCCACCTCTCCACAGCCTTCATGCCCCGGAATGCAAGGCGGATGCGCCGCACGACCGTAGGTGCCCTCGATGAAATTGAGATCCGCCGGATTTACCGGCGCATAGCGCATCCGCACCCGCACCTCATGCCCTTCAGGCGGTGTGAGCGTGCGCTCGTGGAGCTGCAAAACTTCAGCGGGATTGCCGGTGCGGTCGAATTGAAGAAACTGGGACATGGTGAAGGAATTACGTTGGGGAAGGGGATTAAGGCGGTGCTTTCTGCACAGTGGGGCGGAGTGGAGGGGTGGCAAATGGATGCTATTCTTGTGGAGAAGAGTGGCTTGCGACTTTGGATGACGAATTCAAACTGGGCGAGTGAGACATCTCCTTCATCAGAATGAAGCCCGGCTCGAATATGGACGCGTGTTCTGGAAAAATTCTGCACACAAGGCGCGCCTACTCGAACACTGGCAGGATGCCTTGTATCGTGTGTCACGAACGCTTTTTGGAAAAGAGGGTGTTACTGGTTGATCGGGTTCTCTCAGCAGCTCCCAAGGAAGATGACGCCTTGCAGAACGAAGGTCTCAGACTGCGGGTTATGGTGAAAGAAATCTCGCCAGTGTCTGTTTTTTTTCGGGATTTCAATCAAGTCTATGTGTTGAAAACACATCTCTTGCTCTTCAAGGTGTGCTACCCAAACTTGTTCCATGTCGGAGTTTTTCACCCATGATGTTTTCCTGAGCCATAGCTCGAATGACAAAGTTATCGTGCGCGATATTGCGGAACGATTGAAAAAGGATGGGCAAAAAGTATGGTTCGACGAATGGGTGCTTAAGCCTGGCGACAGCATCCCATCGAAGATTGAGGAAGGGCTAGAGCACTCACGTGTCTTGGTTCTTTGTATGTCAGTTAATGCATTTGGGTCTGAATGGGCTCAGTTAGAGTCCTACACGTTCCGCTTTCGCGACCCACTGAACAAGCGCCGCCGTTTTATTCCTGTTCGTCTTGATGATGCACCGATAAAGGGATCTCTCTCCCAATTTTTATATATTAAGTGGCAGCATGGAATGCATGCTAAAGAGTATCCGAAGCTTCTGGATGCAGTTAAAAGACAGGAATTAAAGCAAGAGACATCAACGGCCGAAAGTCAGACCAAAATTCGTCAAGATGTAAAACGCCTCGTTAAAGCCCGATTGGCCGAGTGGAATAGAATGCATGAGGCATTTGAGGATGAGGCGAAAAAATTTCCTCCACTGAGCATGTCGATTTTTTTCATCGACAAAGAGGGTTTGAACTTGCCTGGAAAGTTTCCCCAGCCAAATCATGTGATTAATTTGTGGCAGTATTACGGCGCAGTTAGCACCGAGAATGCAGACACACTATTTAGCTCTGCTGTTCTGACGCGTTTCGGTCTGGCTGGTGCCGAACTTACAGCCTGCGCATTATTGTGCGGCGATCCGACAACCCAATTTCGTCATATGGCAACACGTGCTGGCACGCTTTTACCTGACTCGATCAGTCACCTGATTGTTAGTGATATACCAGGCAAACTTGGTGATTTAGTTGGATCTGGTAAGCCAATAATGACTTCCAATAGCGACCCGTTGGCAAAGTGGCTGAATATGGTGCTTGTTGCTACTTCAACCTTACATCCCGACAGATTGAAAGATGGAAAGCTGCTGGTTGATCCATTTGCGGCTTCAATTTCAGTTTTTGACTATTTGGAAGATGTCACGGGAGATTCTGAACATGGATCAGTGGAGGGCATTTCTGGTTCAGCCACCGCCACTGAGTTTGATGGAATAGGCCGATCATGGAGCGGTTTAAGAGGTCTAATGCAAAACGCTTATTCAGCTAAAGTGATAAAATCAATTCTTGGAAGGGCGGGGTTGGATATGACTACTCTCGGAGATACTGGGACATTCAAGGGCGAGGTTTTAAATTGCGTTGATCATTTAATTCAAGTATTAGATAACGATGCTCGTGATCAATTGGCGTTGGGATGTATTCAGGAATTGCTTGCTCACGAAGAGAAGATTAGAGGGGATGGTTTGTCTGATGAATCCGAAGTAATCAGGAACCTAGAAAAGGTTTTGGCTCGATTTGGTTTCAATCTAAGTGCCATACGAGGTAATTGAAGCCAATTTCTACTCCTTCCTCACCCCAATCTCCTCCACCGGGATCGCCTTGAAACCCAGCTTGAAAGCCGGTGACTCGGGCTTCAGCCGGAAGTCGTCGTTCTTCCAGTCGATGAACAACGGATCGGCAACCATGCTGTGTTTGTCCCATCCGGCGTTTTGCCAAGCGGCCCATTCGTCCAAGGGTTCGGCTTCGGTGATGCGGATGTCATCGAAGAAGACCTGGCCTTTGGGCTCGTGGCAATCCACGCGCAGCCAGAAGGCGGTCATCCAGGGTTTCCAGCCGGCTTCGTTTTCGCGCGGCATGCGGCCGGTGGCTTCGACTTCCTTCCACTCGCTGGTGGCGGTGATGCTGGTGCTGCCGGCCTGCCAGTAGCCTGCGCCGTTTTTGAAGGAGGCAAAGGCGAGGCTGATTTTGGCGGTGGGTTCGCTGGATTTGACGCGGAGTTTCACGCGATACGCCGCACCGGGCTTGATCGGAACATCGGGGCTGTGGAAGACGCTCTTGGGGTTTTTGGGATCGGTGCCGAGCGCGCAGTCCACGCGCA
>NZ_JBIPNG010000059.1:0-21324 GCF_044373815.1 Prosthecobacter sp.
ACTGCTGCATGAGGTTTCGCACATTTCTGAGCCTGCCGAGGAAGCCGTGCTCATGATCCTGATCGTTCTCGATGCCGATACGACCAACCAATTGGACCCCTGAAGGACACATTGACCGCAGTCGCTCGTATTCGGCGATTTCTTCCTCGGACTCACCGACGAACGCGATTCGTTCCGGGGCAATACGGTGTTTGTGATACAGCAGCCAGTGGCTGAAGAGCAGGACGGGATAAGAGAAGAGGCAGCCAAGTGCCATAAAACCACGTCCAACGAATTCCAACGTGACAAAGCCGACCAGCGTAATGACCACGAAGGCGATAAGAAACGCGAAGGTAAGAAGAATGGAGTGAGTCAGGAAAGAGGAGCGTCTTTGAGATTCGACGGAATAAAGTCCGAGGATGTAGGTGATCGAGACGAGTGTTCCCGCTCCAGCGAAAATCGAAGGAATAAAGTCCTCAATGCGCCACAGTCCTGTGAATCGCACGTAGTTCGCCAGCAGATAACCGCTTGCAAACACCAAGATGTCGCGTGCTGCGCGGCTAGCGATGTGGGACCAGTGGCCCATGCTCAAAGTGTGCATATGAAAAAGTCGCGTTCGCCAGAGTTGTTCGTCCCTAAGCCTCTAGTTGATGCTTTCAAAGATTCTTCAGGTCGGAAATGAGGCGCGGACGCTGATCTTTGCAAGACATGTTCTTTGATACAGAGGAGGGGGCGGGCGCGGAGAAAGTCATTTTTGTGCCTTTTTCAGGATATGCAGGCCGAGCAACCCGACCGAGAAGGAAATGGAGATGGCTAGAGGATGGGACCAAAAGAGCAGGTCGCGGGCCAGATTTAGGTTCCCGAAGCCAGAAAGTGACCATTTTATACCGATATAGGTCGCGACAGTGGCGCATGCGCCAACGGTGGCCAGCAGGGTGAAAAACAAAACACCTTCATCGAGATGGATCAGTTTCCGGGTGATGCCGAGCGAGCGGTCATTGCTCTGCAGAAAGAGTATGCAGCTGAACAGATAGAACTGGGCACCGATGATGCCCGTCAGCAGTAGCAAGGCTTGACTATGAAGATCGAAGACGTGAAAAACCCCGCCTATACTCACTGGGCCGGTGCAGAAGGCGGTGATCTGCAGCAGCGTGGTCACCAGGACCGTGATGAAACCGAGCAACTCGAATAGTCGTGGTTTTTCTGAGAAGATGAACAGCAGGTGGCGCATGCCGTCACGCCAGGTGCGCAGGTGGGCAACTCGGCCCTCCGGGCCTTTTCGAAGGCCGGAGGGAATTTCGACGGAGCGGGCACCTGCCTTGAGCGCCTTGATGAGCAATTCGGAGGCGAACTCCATTCCATTCGAGCGGATTTGCCATTCATCGAATGCTGTCTTACGAATGCAGCGGAAGCCTGAGTTGCAGTCAGAAAGCTTGCCGTGAAACAGCAGATTGATCAAGGTGGTCAGCACGGGCGTGCCAAGTCGGCGGTGCAGCGTCGGCATGGCCCCTGGCTCGATCTCGCCGATCATTCGGGATGCAATGGCCATGTCCGCGTTCCCTTCTTTGGCCGCTCGGTACAGCGGCGCGGCATCCGCGTAAAGGTAGGTGCTGTCTGAGTCTGCAAACATGACATACTCGGCCTGGCTCGCCTCGATCCCCCCGCGCAAGGCCGCTCCATAGCCGCGCGCTGCCACCGGTACCACACGGCATCCCAGGCCTAGCGCGATCTCACGGGAACTGTCCGTGCTGCCATTGTCAGCCACGATGATTTCATAGCGAATCCCGCTTGGGGCAAGGCTTTCATTAACCTGCTGAATGCACGTGCCCAAGGTTGTCTCCTCGTTGAGACATGGGAAAACGAAGCTTAAATCAACAGCAGTTGCTTCTGTCTGGTTGCTTGTATTAAGCGGAAGAGTGCTACTCATGGGTTCGCTTTGCTGCACCTGAATCCATCAATTGGCAAGCTCCCACTTCTACGTTTCTGATATCTCGTTCGCGAGCAGGAGCCTCATTCCAAAGATCTGGAGGCAAACTGCGAAACGCATCCGGCTGCAGGGACGCCAATTTTTAGCCGGTGGAACCGTCCCAGTCTTGCCATTCAAGTGGCGATTCAAAATAGGAATTTCCTCTGGGAAAAGACTTTGATCCACTAATCTGTGCGTACTGATGGTATTCGTTTGAATCAGATTTACGTCCGATTCACGAAAACATGCAAGCGAAGCAGCGGGATCAGGATTGACGCACACTTGCACTCATCCTGACCCACTTAATAATCAACCCGAATGATCGCCAGAACCTACTCAGCCACCCTCGTCGGCGTCGATGCCATGGAGGTGGAGATTGAATCGCATGACGGCGGCGGCACTCCTAAGATGTTCATCGTGGGTCTGCCGGATGCGTCAGTGAAGGAAAGCCGCGAGCGTGTCACAGCGGCGATTTCCTCGTCTGGCTTCATCATGAATGACGGGGTGACCACCGTGAACCTGGCTCCCGCTGATTTGAAAAAGGAGGGGCCCGGCTTTGATCTGCCCATCGCTATTTCGCTCATTGCTCACCGGGCAAGAATCCCCATGGCCATCCTGGCAGAGACAGCCATGATCGGCGAACTGGCCCTCAATGGTGAACTGCGGCCGGTGCGTGGTCTGCTCGCAGTGGCGCTCGAAGCGCGGCGCAAAGGGCGCAAACGGTTGCTGGTGCCGAGGCGCGCTGCCATTGAGGCCAGCGTCGTGGCCGGGATTGACATCGTGGGAGTGCAAAATCTCCGAGAGGTCGTGGATTACCTCAAAGGCGATGTGGAAATCGCGCCCGAGCCCTGCCGTGCGACTGAGCTCTTCGCCGCTGTCTCCCATTACGACATTGATTTCGATGACGTGAAAGGTCAGGCCGATGCGATTCGGGCCATCGAGATCGCCGTCAGTGGCGGTCATGGGCTGTTGATGATCGGCCCTCCGGGTACTGGCAAATCGATGATCGCCAAACGCATCCCGACCATCATGCCCGGCATGAGCGAGGAGGAGGCCATCGAAACCACCAAAATCCACAGCGCCGCAGGATTGCTTTGCGAAGCCAGCGCCTTCGTTGCCACACGTCCGTTTCGTTCCCCGCATCATACCATCAGTGATGCCGGTCTGCTCGGCGGCGGCTCCAATCCAGGTCCGGGTGAAGTCTCCCTGGCGCACAACGGGGTTCTCTTTCTGGATGAACTGCCCGAATTCCGTCGCAGCACGCTGGAAGTCCTGCGCCAGCCGCTCGAAGACGGCAAGGTCACCATCTCACGTGCCGCAGGCTCCGTTACCTTCCCGGCGAAATTCATGCTTGTGGCTGCCATGAATCCATGTCCCTGCGGCTATTACGGCGATCTCAAACGCGAATGCCGCTGTGGGTCGGTAGTGATTCAGCGTTACCGCCAGCGCATCAGCGGGCCGTTGCTGGATCGTATCGATCTTCACGTGGAGGTGCCGCTCGTTGATTACAAGGCTCTGGCTTCGAGCGAGGGCGGTGAAGCCTCCGACCCAATTCGCAAGCGTGTCGAAACCGCACGCGGCATGCAGCAGGAACGCTTTGCCAAACATGCGGGTGTTCATGCCAACAGCAGCATGACGCCGCGCCTCATCAAAAAGCACTGTGAACTTGATGCCGAGGCAGCAGGCTGTCTCGAGCACGCCATGAGCGAGATGAATTTCAGCGCTCGCGCTCATGATCGCATTCTCAAAGTGGCGCGCACTCTGGCTGATCTAGCTGGACATGACAAAATCAGCGCTGACAACGTGCTGGAAGCCATCGGCTACCGCACACTGGACCGGAAGATGTGGGCGTGATTGACTGAGTGCGCCAACGCAAGACAACGACAGTTCCTGACAATTGCCCGCAAGAACCCCGCGTTTATCGCAGGTATGTGGTCAGCGAACCTCCCCAAGCTTATCATGATTCGCTCACTTATCGCCCTCACAGCTTTTAGCTTTCTACCTCTCGCCGCCACCGCCCACTCTCTTTGGGTTGAAGAACTGCCGGACAATGCCGGTCTCGGTGTACGGTTTGCCCAATGGGGGGATGAATACGAAGTCTCGCCTGGCAACCTCGATGCCTTCGTCCAGGTGTCCGGCTGGACGCTTGATGACAAAGGCCAGCCACAGCTCTTTGAAGTGGCCAAAAAGAAAGATCATTTCTTCCTCGGCAAGGTTGATGGCACACGACCCACATTTGCCCAGGCTCAGTTCATGGTGCGCAAGCTGCATGAGGACAAGCCCGCGCGTGCGCCCATCTTTTACTGCCGCTGGCAGCCAGAAGGCGCAGGTGCCGGTACGCCTGCGATGACGATGGACATCGTTCCTACCGGCAAGCCCGGCGAAGCGCGGGTTTATTTCCGTGGCAAGCCCCTCGGCGGTGTCGAGTTGCTTTTCTTCTCTCCCAAAGTCAGCGATCAGAAGCTCCAGGCTGATGCCGAGGGTTTCGTGCGTGCTCCTGACATCTCCAAGCCCGGCCAGTATCTGCTTGCCGTCGCCCGTTATTCGGAAGAGCTGCCTGGCTTCTTCAATGGTGTCCCCTTTGGCATCACCAGCCACAGCGCCTCGCTGTATTGGACGGTCAAAGAAGATAAGAAGTAATGTTGGCCTATTTGTCTCCGCTCAAACGGCGCACCCATTGCGAAGGCGGCACGCCTTTCTCCTCCGCAAAAGCGCGGCTGAAGTGTGAGAAGCTTTGGTAGCCCACTTCGAGCGCGGCTTCGGAGACATTGCACTTCCCGGTCGCGATGAGGGATGCCGCGTGTTCAATGCGCACGCGGCGTAGCCATTGGGAGAGAGTGGTGCCTTCGATCTGCGTGAAGGTGCGACTGAGGTAGCTCGGATTGCAGCCGACCGTGGCGGCCAGTTCGTCAAGAGAAGGCGGCGCATCGATCTGCGCGAGCATCAGATCCTTGACGCGCTGCACGCGCTCCTGGGCGACTCGCAGCGTACGGCTGATGGCGGTCCCTGCTTGGTGGGCAGTGTCACTGCGGAAGACGGAGTGGATGAAAAACTCTGTAAGGCGTGCCGAATCCAGCAGCTGTCTGGCTTGTGAGCACAGGTGTGGCGGCATGGCTCCGCGTGCCCAGCCTTCATCCTCCTCAGTCAGCGGTTGTCGCAGCACGCAGCGTGAGGTGCCGCTGATCAGAGGTTCAAATGCATCGCCCACCTGAGAGGTCACGCCTTTCAAGGTAAAACGCAGCCAGGCATCTGGAAACACCAGCGTGAGGCACTCATGGCGGTCACGACTGGCGACCCGGCGGGCCATCAGCATCTCCGCCGGACTGGCGCGCAGCCAGCAAGTCGTTCGTGGCGAAATCGTGGTGCTGCTGCCATCTCTCCAGCGCATCTCTGCATCACCCCGAAAATTGAGATGAGCCACGAGGGCATTTGCAGCCGTGGCATCCGCCCAGTCTGCCTCAATTCGTTCAGGCACGGTGGTCCATGAGCGAAAGGGAGGTTCTGGCGCAGCTGTGGGCATTGTTAGTTGGGATTGAAACTCAGTCTCAATTTCTCATCACGTCACATCTTTGCTAGGCTTGATTCCAGTTATTTCGACTGTTTAAGCTCAGTGCTGCTTGCCTGCGGACCTCACGGGGCAGGGGAGACCTGCAATGGTGCTGAATCCGCAGCAGGCAGGGCGATGACTTCCGGCGGTGCTTTGACACCTTCGCGACTCTCTCCACCGATGGCGATAAGCTTCCCAGTTCCTCCGATCAACAAACGGTGGAAATATCGTGGGTGAGCGAGCTTGGCGACCGCCACCCACGCCTCACCGCGCAGCTCGAGCAACTGGCCTGTCACTCCGCTGGAGAACAGGCGTCCTTCATGTGCCACGGCAGCAAAACCAAAACCGCCGATCTTCTCTGCGGGCAGCGCCGGTCCGTCACTCCATTTGCCGGTCGTCGTATCAAGCACCGAGACAGCACTCGTAGTCTTGTCCTCATCGGTCATACCGCCGATGGCATACACCTTCGTGCCGATGGTTTGCACCGCGATGGCGCGGCGTTTGAATGGCTGCGGATGGCTCTTCCAAGTCACATCAGCTTTGGCCAAATCGAGCGTGAGATAGGTGTCATGCCACACGGAGTCCGCGTCGCCCTCCATCCTCCAACCACCGATGACGTAGACGGTGTCGCCGCAGACGATGCTGTCATGGCTGGAACGGCGCTGGGGCAGCTTCGGCAGGGGAATCCATTTGCCGCTCGTGATGTCATAACGCGCCGCTGTCTCGCTCGACCACAGGTCTTGTTTCTCGCCCTTTGCGTTGCGAGCGGCCATGCCGCCGATGCGGATCACGCCGTCTTTTGCGGCGACGAGGGATGCACCCTGCGCTGGTTCATCCTTCGCCAGTGCCTCCCATTTGTCTGCACCCTGATTCCAGCGAAACAAATCACCATGCACTTCATCACGATTGTATTTGTGACGTTTGCCACTATGACCGCCATAGAAATACAAGGAGCCATCCGGCGTGCCTGCGGCACCAAAGCTCGCAACAGACAAAGGCATCTCTGGCGGAGTGTCATTCGCCCTCAGGGCAGAAGTGAAGGCGACTAGAAATAGGAAAATCAGTGGAAGAGCTTTCATGCGGACACCTGCGATACAGCAGCTACGCGCTGCTGCTTGCGTCGGGTTGTGAAAAACTGGCGGAGAAATGACATGTCTGCCGAATGATCGGGAGTACGGGCCAGGCAGCCTGATGTCACAGGGCTGCGCTCATTTGCGAAATAGTGACGATCAAATGATCAGGGAAGCTGGTCACCGCAAATGAGCACCATTCTTGGTCATTCCAACGAAAGCGTCACATGACTCCGCTGAGCTAGAGCGGCGGTCCATGAAACCACCTCCCGCGTTATTACACAAACTCTCGTTGCTCATGCTCGCCTGCTGCCTTCCGCTTGCTGCTCAGGAACAATCGCAGACCGAACAAGCCATCAAAGCATTGGCGAAAAAGGAAACCAAAACGCAGAACTCAGCCGGTGGCGCGGTGCTTCCAGAAATCGTCATCGTCGCTTCCCGTCATGCACAGTCAGCCGCAGACGTTCCTGCATCTGTCACGGTGCTGGACAAGGATGCCAACGTGTTCACTCTGGCCACCAGCATGCGCGATTATGCGCGTTACGAACCCGGCGTGAGCGTTCCATTTGGCGTGGGTGGTACGGGCCCGGCTGCAAACTCTCGGGCCGGAAACTCCAGCATCAACATTCGTGGTCTGGATGGCAACCGTGTCCTCATGACAATGGACGGCATCCGCCAGGCAGATCAGTTCACCTTTGGTGGCGCTTACAATATCGGCCGTGACTTCGTTGACGTGGATGTTCTCAAGCAGGTCGAAATCCTCAAGAACGCTGCTTCCTCCCTTTATGGCAGTGACGCTCTCGCGGGGGTGGTTTCCTTCACCACCATCGATCCCGAAGACCTGCTGGCGATGTCGCCTGGTGGTAGAAACTCCGTGGCGCGTCTGACCACTCGCTATGACAGCACGGATGACAGCTGGGGCCACACCATCAGCATGGCACAGCGCGCGGGGAATGTGGAGTTCTTGTTCCATTACACCCGGCGCGATGGCCATGAGGTCGACAACCGCAGTGCCATCCAATCAGACACCAGCACCTACAATGTGAACAACTGGCTCGGCAAAATGGTCTGGCGCCCCTCGGACCGTCATCGCTTCGAGCTTACGGGTGAGTACCTCGAACGCTCCAGTGACAATGATCTCCTCAGCGCGCGCCGTGTCGTGTTGGCTGCTCCCGGGATTAATTACAACGTGAACTCCCTGCTGCTGAACGACGACCTGCGCCGCATGCGCTTCAGTTTGGAGCACAAGTATGACGCCGCCGGCCTCGGCCTGATCTTCGACAAGCTGACTTGGAACATGTACTATCAGGTTTCCGAAACGCCGGAGCACCAGGTTGAGGACCGTGATCGCATCACCCCAACCCCGCAGGATCGCCTGCGCATTCGTGATTACATGTACCGTCAGGATCACATCGGGGCGAACTTCAACTTCAGCAAAGCCTTCACGACGGGCGCTTTGAACCACACGCTGGCCTACGGCACTGAAATGGTCACTTCCTTTTCCCGCCGCGTGCGTGATGCCACGGAGTACAACTTCACCACGAATACCGTCACAAAGGTCATCTCGCCAGACACGTATCCGCTGAAGGACATGCCTGATACGCGCACTTCCCGTGTGGGTGTTTACATCCAGGATGAGATTGCCTGGGGCAGGGACCTTCGTCATCGCCTGACACCCGGTGTGCGTGCCGAGTACTATGACGTCGCCACGCATTCAGATCCGCTCTACCTGAGCGCCAGCGCCGGTAGAGCACCACAGGATTTCAACCAGTTCGCCATCGCGCCAAAGCTCGCCTACCTCTTCAGGATCGATGAGGAGCACAGCGCCTACTTCCAGTATTCGAACGGCTTCCGCAACCCGAGCAGCGAAGAACTGAACGCCACCATCACGAACACAGCTTTCGGTTATCAGACCATTCCGAATCCGGACCTGAAAAAAGAAACCAGCAACAGCTTCGAAATCGGTGTCCGCCGCAAAGGAAAAGAGTCCTCATGGAACTTCGCAGGTTATTACAATCACTACGAAAACTTCATCAACACCTTCATGCAGGTCGGTGGCACCGGCGCTCCGGGCAATCCGATCATCTATCAGAGCAGCAATCTCACTTCAGCAGAGATTTACGGTCTCGAATTCAAAGGAGATACGGCGTTTGGATTCATTCATGAGGCTTTCGGCAACTTCGGAGCCTTCACCAATGCAGCCTACAGTCAGGGCTGGGATGGCCAGAACAAGCAGCCCCTGGCAAGCGTGGATCCCTTCAAGCTCGTCACTGGCCTGCGCTATCGTCGTGAGAGATGGCAGGTGGAGCTGATCTCGACTTACTATGCACACAAGTGTTCCACCAGCTCCACCCCCGGCGGGATCAATCAGTTCAAAACTCCCAGCGCCCTCACCCTCGACCTCGTGGCCCGCTGGCAGCTCTCCAAAAACATCACCCTTACCGCCGGCCTCTACAACCTGACCAACCAGAAGTACTGGCTGTATCAGAACGTGCGCGGTGTCGACTCCTCGAATCCAGGTCTCGACCGTTACACCCAGCCCGGCATCAATGGCCGCGTGGCCTTGTCAGTGATCTTCTAGGACATTTTGAGTCAGCACAAAAGTGGGTGTTGAGTCATTCAAGCGGGCGTGGCGAGTGGTGTCGCCGCGCCCGTTTTTATTTCCGGTCCGGGTGCAACAAGATCAGGTTTGCACTTCCGTATTTCACATCCATGATCCTCACGTCTGATGAACCTCAAACCTGCCAGCCGAATCGCGATTCGTGCCGTTGTAAAAACGGTACGCGCCCTTTGGCATGCCTGACACCACGGTTTGAGGACCCTGCGCGAAAAGCGCTCATCATCACGAGACAAAACAATCAGATATGATGCCAGAAGGTAGCCCTCAGACCGGCACCTCCATGAGCCCTCCTGATACCCAACTCCAGCATCATCCCCGGCGCGGCGCGCAGGCGATGCTGCTCTCACTCATCTGCTTTTCCGGCAATGCTCTCCTGCTGAAGGATCTTTCCTCGCATCGTAACATCGATCCTTGGATGTCGATGACCTTCCGTGCGGCCGTCGGGCTGCTCTTGACGATCATTCTCTTCGCTCCTGCAGGCACGCTGAAAATCCGCCGCTCGTTTCAAAGCTGGCTGCTCGCCTCACGTGGAGTCCTCGGGGCACTTGGTACCGCGGCCTACTACACCACCATCGGGCCGCTGGGAGCTGGCAAGGCCACCCTCATTGGCAACACCTGGACCATCTTTGCCGCCATCATGGCCGCTTTCGTTCTGCATGAGCGGCTCGGGCTGGTGAAGCTTTTTGGCATTCTGCTGGCTCTGACCGGCCTGAGTCTGCTCACCGGACTGGCCCCCGGCACGATGGCCCTGTTTGGGCATCATGAAATGATCGCGCTCACCGGGGCGGTGCTTGCTGCTGCAGTCGTCGTTGTGATCCGTCAGCTCACGCGCACGGAGACCAGCGCCACCATCTTTTCCTCTCAGTGCATTTATGCGCTGCTGCTTTCCTTGCCACTCGCTGCTGCTCATTTCACGTCGCTCAATGCCATGGACGTGGTGCTGCTCACAGCCGCGGCGCTGTGCGCCAGCGTTGGTCAGTTGGCCATGACGGAGGGCTTTCGTTTTCTCTCGGTTGCTGCAGGAGGTGCCTTTCAGATGACGGTGCCTGTGGTCATCTCGCTTTCCAGCATCACCCTGTTTGCCGAACCCTTTACCGTCGCGCAGGCGATCGGCGGCGTGCTGGTGCTCTGGGGCTGCTATCACACCGTCGTGGGTGGGTTCAGCAAGAAGCCCGCCGCCAGCTGACTCAGAACGCAAACCCCACCGTCACATGCAGGAAGCCGCTCTGCTCCCCCGTGCGGCGGTTGGGATTGTGCCCGTAGTCGATGCGGATCGGCCCAAACGGCAGCTTGTAGCGCAAACCCGCGCCGATGGCCTCGCGGAAGTCTGAGGAATACGACAGCGGAGACGAGTTGTTTCCCTGGCCCAGGCTGCCGATGTCACCAAAGATCGCGAACTCCAAATTCGTCATGACCTCATACGAAAATTCAGCACTGGCAAACAGCGCCGAGGTTCCGCCCAGGGGGGTTCCTCCCGGTGTCACAGGGCCGAGCTTGCGCATGCCAAAGGAGCGCACGCTGTAAGGCCCTCCATTGAACACACGGCTGTCGATGGGGATTTTGTCCGCCATCGCTCCTTGGATCGTGGACAATTCAGCACCGGTGGCAAAGCGGAATTTCTTGGTGATCGGGATGTACCATGCGCCGCGCAGATCTGATCGTACAAAGCTCACGCCTGAGCCCAGGGCATCGGTGGAGCTCTCGATTCGCCCGGAAAGATACCAGCCCTTTTTCGGCAGCACCGGACTGTCCCGCCGATCATACATCACATTGCCCCCCACGTTCATCAGTGAGTAGTTGGCGGGTCCCGTCTGCGGCAGAGTCAGCACGTTGGAGCTGACCGAGTTGGCTGTCGTGCCGATGAACAACGAATAGCTCAGTGCCTGATCCACCCGCCGCGCCACATCCAGGCTCAGCGCCGTGCCGATGCGGTCGTATTCAAATCGGTTGAACTGCTCCAGCGCGAGCCGGGTTGTGGCCGAATGCTGGGAGTCAAACACCGCCGGGTTGGTCAGGCTCACAAAGCCCACCGGCCCCGCCATGCTGTAGCTCAGTTCTGCCGCCAGCGTGTTGCCCGTGTCACGCCAGTTCGTGTTTTTATAAGTCACGCCAAACTGCGGCCCGAGGAAGGTGTCAAAGCCCGGCTCAAAGCCGACGGTGACGGGTTTCGTCTCCTCGCCCGTGATTCGCAGATTGCCCGCAGCCATGTTGCCATTTTCAGGCAGTACCTTGGTGTCAAGCAGCGCAAACATCCCCGTGTCCAGAGCCCGCTTGAAAAGGAAGTCCGCCTCCTCGGCTTCGTAAATCTGGCCCGTCAGCGGTTTGAATTTCGCCAGCAGCACCCGTTTGGCCCCGCGGCTGAAGGCGTCATGCGTCGTGATCCGGGTGATGCGCACCCGCTCACCGGCCTGCACTCGAAACACCACATCCACCGTGCCGCCGGATTTCCCCAGTGTGTAATCCGCTGTTGTCGCCGCATGCAGCCAGCCGTGCTCAGCGCAGATCGAATCCAAACGCTTCTGGATCTGCTGTACCCGCGCTTCATTGAAGGGCGTCCCGCTTGCCTCCGTCATTTGCGCCTGCGTCAGTTTTTCCAGCTCTGGCGGCGATCCCGTGATGGATGCCTGGCCAAAGGTAAACTTGGGTCCTGTTTTGATCTCCAGTGTCAGATCACGCCGCATGTCCGGACCGGCGGTTGGTGCGGGCAGCAGCAGTGTCTCTGCATTCAAATAGCCTTCGGCACGCAGACGCCGTTGCACCAGCCCCGCACCCTGCTGCATATCCGCCTCCACCCATTGCGGCAGTTTTTTATCCACATCCTCACGCTCCAGAGTGGGCTTCATCAGGTACTTCTTCAGTTCCTCCTCCGGCAGCGGTGTGTCGCCTTTCAGTGTCACCGCTCCTACTCTTACGGCCTTGCCTGGCTTGACGGTCAGGTGAATCCCGCCCGGCTCCATCTTCCATGCCGTTTCAGCGTCCGGCCATCCTTCGCGGATGAAATGCTGGCGTACAAAAAACGCCAGGTCATCCGCCAGCGGTTCACCGGGCGCGCCGCTGCCATTCAGCGTCAGCTGGTCCATCAGCATGCTGCGCAGATCTTCCCACTGCGCGGCTTCCACACCATCCACGCGCACCGTCGTCTGGCCAAAATGTACTTCATATCCCCAGGCAGTTCCCATCACGCAAAACAGCGCCAGCAAAACCAGCCAATTGCATCGCAACCGGCTGCCATTCTTCATGCTAGTGTGGCCATTCATCATTGCGGGTCCTCATCCATGGCTCTTGCGGCCTTGCCAAAGCGCAGCACATACCCCAGCAGCGCCTTCATGCGACCCGACTGGGAAAAGCGGCCGATGAACCTGACTTTGGGGGTGATCTCATACATCGCCTGCATGCTGTCATTCGCACGGTCTGCTCCTGAGGGATTGAAAGTCGTATGTAGCCTCGGCGGGTCGGGGCTCACCGTCTTCTTTTTGTGGAAGATTTTGCGGTAGGTCTCGGCGATCACCAGAAACGCCGCGCGCGTCATCGCTTCGCTCGCCATCTGCGCATTGTCCCCGCCCAGCGTCATGCCTGTGCCCAGCAGCGTCACGATGTCCGCTTCGGACAGAGGCGGCGTACTGGTAAATCGTGTCTTCGGATTCGACGCATCGCCATAGACATAAAGCGTGATGTCATTGCTCCCCACGCGCGATTCACCACGCACATCAAGCTTCGGTGTGAAGGGGTTGTCCGGATTCATCGTCACCACGCCCTTGGTGATCTTCAGCAGGCTGAACGGCAGTTTCAAAACCATGCGGTCCACATTCGCAAAGCCCGTCAGACGCGGTGCTGCGCCCGTGCCGCCTAGCGCAATGTCTGCCGAGATGGCCCCGTTCATCAGATTGCCCGCGATCACCACCGGGTCACGCGTCTTAACCTTCAGATCAAACGTCCAGTCCTTCAGCATTGGCGGCAGAGCCAGCTTTTGATCGACCTTCGAGGTCGAAGGCGGCGGTGGTGGCAGTTTTTCTCCCTGCTGAATCATGCCGGTGACATTCGGCAGCAGATTCACTTCTTGAAAGATGCGGCCACGCACGGCCTCCACCGTGCCGCTCACACGTGCCGTCTTCAAAGTTCCGACGCACGCGATGTCTGCGTTCGCTCGCACGCTCGAAGTGGGGTTCCGCATCACCAGGGCCTCACGTGCCTCCACCTTCAGATCAAATCGAGGGTCCTGGGTGTTGGCGGCATCCAGTGTCCCTCCCAGCCGCACCTTGCCACCTGCGAGCATCACCGAGATGTCCTCCAACGTCACCTTGCGATCATGGCTGCGCACCTTGACTCGCAGATCACGCACGCTCGGCATGTCAGCACTCACAAAGTCGATCTCCGGCGCGTTCATATCGAGCGCCGAATCGATCAGCGGTGCCTTCACCGTGCCGCCCACGCTCGCATGAAGTTTCAATTTCGCCGGCACGGATCTCACCACATCTGGGGCAAACTCGCGCGCAAAACTCAGATCGCTCTCCGGCAGATCCAAGGTGGCCTTTAATGGAAGATCCATCGCCAGCTCCGGTTGCTTCATCAGTTTCGTCAGCACCACAGGAACGGTCGCCTTCAACGTCAAAGGTTGCAGAGGCACCTGCACCACCTTCACATCGAGTAGCAGTTCATTCGCCTTCAGCGTCGTCAGCACATCGACCGTGGCTGGTTGAAACGATTTCGGCATTCCGGGGGCTTTCAGCTCCTTCAGTGCCACCTTCACCGAAGCATCCGTCGTATCTAGCCGGCCACCGATCTTCACATCCACACTCAGCAATCCCGGTGGCACACTCTTCACACCCGCCGCTGCCGCGATTTCATGAATCGGCAGCTCATGTGCATTCAGCACCACATCCAGCGGCACGCCATTTGCCAAGCCTGTCTGCATCACATCAAACGGCGCATACGCATGCCCGCTCATCAGCTGCCGCTCCTTTTGCCAGAAGCTCAGCTCGCTCATGCGCGCCTCCTTGTCCGTCACCATGCCCTTGGTGACCAGCTTCCACGGGCCCAGCACCGCCTGCATCGTCTCGATTTGCGCCGTGGTGCCGGCAAAGGTCGTCTTCAAGTTCACGTCCGCTGCTTCCGGCATGCCTGCCACCTTCGCCTTCACCACCTGCATTTCCACACGGCCTTCACCGCGCCACGGGCTCGCATCGCCGCTGACATTGAGCTTCACCGAGAGGCTGCCCGATTCCATCGCGGGCGCTTTCACCGCAGCCAGCAGCGGGTTCAAACTCGCGAGGACTGGCAGCGCGATGTCTCCATTCAGATCAAATCCCCACGGCGCCTGCAGCTTTGCTTTACCCTTCAGGTCGATGCGGTTCTGCTCATCCACCACGATGCTGCAGGGCTGCAATGTGGCCGTGCCATTGGCCACATTCACTTTCACCGTGATCACTGGCAGCTTGGCATCGCCATAGCGGCCGTTCGTCACGCTCAAATCAACATCGGCGGTCGCGTTCATCACATCATTCACCTTGAAGGCTGCCTTGCCCGCTGTGGCGATCTTCGCCGTCACCGGTTGCGGCTGCGGTGGCAGACCCACCGTCTGCATCAAGGCAGCCGGATCATCGATTTGGATCTGCCACTGCGCATTCACCGGCATGGCATCCTCCATCATCATCGTCGCATTCAGATCCACGCGATTTCCTGCGCCCAGCATCAGCGCAGGCAGGCTCACCTTTGCCACCTTCCCATCCAGGCTCAGCAGCACCGCGAGCTTGGGCAGCTTGTAGGTTTCAAAACCCAGGTCCGTGCCATTTGCCTGCGCCGCGACATGCGTCGGCGTGGCTCCGATTCCCTTGGCATTGACCTTCAGTTCCACCAAACCCCGTGCCGCGGGCGGCTTTTCCAGCAGTTGAGTCACATCAGCAATTTTCGCATTCACTTTGGCCGTCCAGGGGGACTTCATCACATCTTCCGCCAGCTTCGCATCCAGCTCCGCCACCACTTCGTTCACCCCACGCAGCACCTTCAGCTCAGGCACACGGGCCAAGCCATTTTTAACCTCCAGCGTGGTCGTGATCGAATCCAGCATGACTCCCGCAGCCCGCACATTAGGAATGCTGATCTTGCCATCCGCTGCCAGTGTCATCGGTTTCAGCGGATCGCCTTCCGCATGCAAATCCACACTCACCGGCCCGAACTCGACACCCTCAGGCAGTTTCAAGGCCTGCAATTCGCTCGATGCCAGGTCCCGCACCCGCACATCGGCCTTGGTTTGCAGCGTGCCACCAAACATGCCACGTGCCAGGGCCTCCACGACCACGGCTGCTTTGCCCATGCCCACATCCAGTTTCACGCTGGCCGCATCCTTGTCCCACTCGCTCAAATTCACCGCGAATGACTTCAGCTTCGCGCCATAGGGCAGATCGAGTCCCGCAACAGTCAGCGTGCGCTGACCCCATTGCACCTGCGCCTTCACATTCGCGACCCGCAGATCACCTGGCTCCATCTTGAATTCGGCGAGTTCAAAAATCCCAGGCATGCCTTCGCCCACCCGCAGGGTCAGACCCCGCACCGTGATCTTGCTCCCGTCTGCGAGCGTCACCTCGGCATTCACATCTTCGATGTCGATGGCCTTCGGCCATACCAGCGTCGGTGGCTTGCCAGATGCCGGCTGCTTCACCTTCACCACCACCTTTTCATCCTTCGCCAGCTTGCGCAGATCCAGCGCCACATCCACATCCTTCACCACCACGCTCTTGATGATGTCGATGTTGCGCGTTTTGAGAAAAGTCCAGGCATCATAATTCACCTCGATTTTGCCGATTGCCGCATGCTCCACCAGCGATCCGCTGGCCTCGATCTGGTTGAGCCTCAAATCTCGCAGCACGGAGCCGTTCACCTGCCACTTGAGCTTGATCCCGGCCATCTCGGCCCCCTTGGGGCCGCCGTAACTGATTGCCCAGAGCAACAGCGATTCATGGAAAATAACGGCCAGTGCCAGCAGCACCAGGCCGGCTAGCAGCAGTCGTTTGAACCATCGCCACCAGCGGCGGGTCTTTTTTGGGGCGTCAGGAGGCACGCTCATTCGATGCCTCAAATCGTAGCAAGTTCAATGCTAGCCGTGAATCCTTTTACTTTGCCAGGTCGGCCTCTGTCCACAAGGCGGTGCGGTCCGCAGTGGCGGCACGCACGGTTTTCACCTGCTCGGGTGTCACGCCGGGTGCTTTATTGCTGAAATTGGCCCTCACATAGCTCAGCACATCGGCCACCTGTTGGTCATTCAGTCCCATGGGGGGCATCGGCAGGGGAGCAAGCTGCTTGAATTCCGCGCCATTCACACGAATCGGCCCGCTCAGGCCATGAGTCAGCATTTTGATCAAGCGCGCTGGATCTCCCGCCGCCCAATCGCTCGCTGCGATAGATGGATAGATGCCAGGCAGCCCCTTGCCCTCAGGCTGGTGGCAGTTCAGGCACAGCGCGTCATACACCGCCTTGCCCGGGTGATCCACCACGGCTGCGGCACTGGCGATCTTCTTCACATACTCGGCCTGTTTGGCATTGCCGCCAAAAGTGAGCTTTGTCATCACCGGCACGTATTGCGGCTTCAGGCTCTTCACCACCTGCTTGAGGGCGTAGTCGATGAACCTGTCCGTCGGCTTGTCGAGCGCCTGCACCGCCACTTCCACGGCTTCGGGCTTGCTCACATGCGCACAGGCCACCACCGCCTCCAGACGCACCCGCGGATTCTCATCCCGCACGGCCTGGGTCAGCAGCTCCAGCGACTCCGTCGCTCTGGCACCATAGGCCCGCACCCGCGCGTCCTTCGCCTTCAGCAAACGCTTCACCAGCTCCGCGTTAGGTGACTCATGCGATTCATACACGCCACAAACCTCCATCAGCAGATGTTCATCGTCATTCTTCGCGATGAACGCATCCGCAGCCTTCAGCACCTCTGCCGTCCGCGCATCAAACAGCAGGCGCTTCGCCTGGTAGCGCGTCCAACGCTCCGGTGACTTCAGTTGCTCCAGCAGTTCAGCCGGCTTCATCTCCGCCAGCTTCGGCTGTTTCACTGGTGCACGGCCCTTGGCCGTGATGCGCCAGATGCGCCCATGCGAGCGGTCACGGCGCGGGTCCGCATAGCTGGCCTGATAGTGGCCGATCACCGGATTGAACCAGTCGCACAGATACATCGCGCCATCCGGCCCGATGCTCACATCCACCGGCCGAAACGAGGTGTCGCTTGATTTCACCAGCTTCGGCAGCTGCGTGCTCTTGAAGCCGGAGCCGTCATCTTCGAGGCGATGCAGTTCCACCACATTGCCAAAGTAGCCACCGATCAGCGCGCAGCCCTGAATGTCATCCGGCAGCGCCTTCGTGCCGATGAACTCCAGGCTGTTCGTCTTGGGATTCGAGTCAAACAAGGCCCCGGTCGGATGGTATTCATCAGGATCAGCCAGCGCCACGAGTCCAGGCACACTATAATAGCCCACCGGGCGGTCTCCGCTCTTATGGAAGACCTGGTTATAATCATCAAACGCCACGCCCCAGCAGTTGTGCCCTGCCTTGCCGCCATTGAAGTAGGCCGCCATTTTCTGCGTCCGCGCGTTCAGTTTCCACACGCCCGCTTTTTCCAGCTTGGCCAGTCCCCAGGCCGTTTCCACGCGTGAAAAGGCATGCAGCCCCTGCGTGAACCACAGCGCGCCATCCGGACCATGGCAGATCGAATTCGCCAGCTGATGCGTGTCGCCGATGCCAAAGCCCGCAAACAGCACCGTCTTCTCATCCGCCTTGCCGTCGCCGTTCGTGTCCTTGAGGTGCACGATCTGGTCGAAGTCGCAGACATACACGCCACCGGCACCCACCTCCACTCCTTGCACCATCGTCAGACCTTCCGCAAAGCGCGTGGACTTGTCCGCCTTGCCATCGCCATCCGTGTCTTCCAGCACAAGAATGAAGTCAGACGGCTTGATGCCCGGCCGGGTCTGCGGATACGTGGGCGAGCAGGCCACATACAGACGCCCGCGTTCATCCCAGGAGAACTGAGTCGGCTTCGCCACGCCTTCCACCTCAGAGGCGAAAAGATTCATCTCATACCCCTCCGCAACCGTGAAGGCCGCCATCTGCTGCTCCGGCGTCAGCACCGTTTCCGTGATCACTTTGACTTCAGGCTTCGGCTCATCCTGCGCCTTCTCCCCCTTCGCCAGCGCATGAATGCGTGCATCCAGTTTGGCGACCAGCGGCTTGCGCTCTTCAAAGCTCTCACGCAGCGACGGTGCATCCTGCGCAGGCTTGCCAAACATCTGCGTCACACGGTCGCCATACACAAATGACCAGTTCGCCGGACGCCAGCAGTCGAACCAAAGACGGTTCTTTTCCACAATCGCCGCCTTCAGCGCGGTGAGGTCATCCGCCTCGCTCGATGAAGCCCCAAGCTGCTGCGCAATCTCCCGTGCCACCACGCGCAATCCCAGCGCATTCAGATGCAGCCCGTCATCCGTAAGTCGTTCTCCTTTGCGAGCTGACAAAGGCGTGAACAGATCGACAAAGATCGCTCCGCGTTGCTTCGCCACCTCGCGCACCGCCTCAGCATACGCCTTCACATCAGCATTCCTCTGCGTGATGTCCGGTGCGTGCGATGCCGTAGGCTTCTCAAACGGCATCGGCGACACCAGCACGAAGCGCGGTGTTTGGCCGGTAAACTGATCCAGCAGCCGGTGGTAGGCCGACTTGAACTCTGCCAGCCGCTTCACGCCATCAAACGATTCCGTCTGACCAAACTGAGCAATGACAATGCCCGCACCTGCCGCATCCAGCTGCGCCTTCCAGTCGCCGAAGTTCAAATCCCGCCACTGCTCATACACCGTGTCACCTTCCCATGCCATTGAGCGAAACCGCGGCTGCTTGGCCGCAAAGGCAGTGCCAAACACCGCTTCAAATTCGCCCACCTTCTGCTCGCGCACCAGATTCTCCTGGCCCGCCATTACAATGACCTCGTCCTGCTCCAGCACAAACTTGCCATCCTTAAATGGCTCATGTTTCGCCACCGCCGCACCCGGATTGCCAAAGCGATTCAGTACATCCTTCTCCTCGGGCACCATCGCGTCCGGCAGGGCTTCGATGGTGATGTTACGGAAGGAAATCTGCGCCTTGCACTTGCCGTGGATCTGCAGCGCAATGAGCCCCTTCAGATCAATTCCAGGTTCACGTTCGGTGTAATCAACCGTGCGCACCTTGTTCACAAACAACTGAATGCGCTGCTCCTCGGCACGAATCTCGCACGTGTTCCACTCGCCCGGCTTCTCCGCTTTCTCGATCAGTTCCTTCGCCGGTTGCAGCAGCATTTTCTTCCGCCGCGATTCATCATACAGGCAGCCCGAGTAACCCGCGCCGATGTCCGCCTGATAGCCGCTCATCTCGTTCGGCGGCTGCGGGATGCGCACACTGCGGAACTGCACCCCGCCGTTCACAAAGCCCTCCGTGCCCTCCAGCTTGTATTCCAGCCGCAGGATAAAATTCCGGTACACCTTCTTCGCCGTCAGGAATTCGTTCTGCGGATTCCCCTCCAGCGACCCGCCCACGATCACCCCGTCCTGCACCCGCCAGACTTTCGTCGTTTCGCCGTCCCATCCTTTGAGCGTCTTGCCATCAAACAAAGACACCGGTTCGGCGGCGGAAACCAGCAGGGGAAATAGAGCGAGCAGGGGAAGGATGCGCATGGTCGGAAAAAGGTCGAGGCGCACCAAACGCGGCTCGGAGCCGGATGCATCCGCAAAGTTTCTGCAAACATCCCTGCCGGACGTATGTTCTCTATCCCAAACCATGCGCCTGCTCGCCTTCCTTTTCCTCTCCACCGCCGTCTTTGCCCAGACCGAGGCGGATTTCATCACCAACCCCCGCCAGCTCACCTTTGAGGGCAAACGCTCCGGGGAGGGCTACTTCTCCGCCGATGGCAAGAAGATGATCTTCCAGTCCGAGCGCGAGGAAGGGAACCCATTCTATCAAATCTACCTGATGGACCTGGAAACGGGCGATCAGGAGCGCATCTCCCCCGGCATGGGCAAGACCACCTGCGCCTGGATCCATCCCGACGGCAAACGCGTGCTCTTCGCCTCCACCCACACCGACCCCGACTCGAAAAAGCTGCAAGCCGCTGAGTATGAGGAGCGCAAGAACGCCAAGGTGCGTCGCTATTCCTGGGACTACGACGAGCACTACGACATCTGGGAATACTCTTTGTTGGACAAGTCTCTCAAAAACCTCACCCACACCCGTGGCTACGATGCCGAGGGGGGCTACTCGCCCGATGGCAAAAAGATCGTCTTCGCCAGCAATCGCCAGGCCTACGAAACGAAACTCAGCAAAGAGGACGAGGAGCGCCTGAAGATCGACAAACAGTACTTCATGGAAATCTACACCGCCGATGCCGACGGCTCGAACGTGAAGCGCCTCACCGACGCCCCCGGCTACGACGGCGGCCCCTTCTTCAGCGCCGATGGCAAACGCATCTGCTGGCGCCGCTTCACCCCGAAGGGCGATGTGGCCGAAGTTTGGACCATGAACGCCGACGGCAGCGACCAAAAGCCCGTCACCAAGCTCGGCGCCATGAGCTGGGCACCCTATTTCCACCCCAGCGGCGAGTACCTCATCTTCACCACCAACCTGAACGGCTTTGCCAACTTCGAACTCTACATCGTCGATGCCGCAGGCAAACACGACCCCGTGCGCGTCACCACCACCGACGGCTTCGATGGCCTGCCCGTCTTCTCTCCAGATGGTAAAAAACTCTCTTGGACCAGCGGCCGCGGGGCAGGGGGAGCCTCGCAGATTTACATCGGCGACTGGGACCACGATCACGCTCTCACTGCGCTCGGCCTCAAGACCGATCCGCAGGCGGTTATCACCAAGACCCCCGAACCCGACTTCGCTGCCACCGCCGCTGAAATCCGCCCCGAAGACATGAAGCAGCAGGTCACCTACCTCGCCAGCGATGCCCTCGGCGGCCGCCTCACCGGCACTGAAGGAGAAAAACTCGCTACCCAATATGTCGCGGACGTATTCCAAAAAATCGGCCTCTCCCCCATGGGCGATGACGACACCTACTTCGACAACTTCGACTTCACCGCCGGCGTCGCGCTGGGCGAAGGTAATGAATTGAAGCTCAACCGCA
>NZ_JBIPNG010000378.1:0-6565 GCF_044373815.1 Prosthecobacter sp.
GCCCGAAAATATTGACGGAGACGCGCAGCACGCCGCGTTCCGGATCGATTTCCTCGACGATGCCGTTCTGGCTTTCGAAGGGACCGTCGGCCACACGCACGGTGTCACCGAGATTGAAGGCGATTTTGGGCACGGCGCCGTCGGCTTTGTCGCCCACCTGGGCCAGCATGGCCTCGACTTCCTTGGCGCGCATCGAGATCGGGTGATCCTTGGTGCCGGCGAAGTTCAGGACGCCGTCGGTTTCCTTGACGAAGTACCAGGTCTTTTCGATCAGGCGGTTGTGCTCATCGAGGAGATGGCAGTTGGCGATGACGTAGCCGGGGAAGAACTTGCGGTTGCTTTCGGAACGCTTGCCTTTCTTGACTTCGGCCACGCGCTCCATCGGCACGAGAACCTGGAAGACGTATTCACCCATCTCCTCTTTCTCAATGCGGCGGAGCATGCTGTCACGGACCTTCTGTTCAAGGCCGGAGCGGACGTGGATGACAAACCACTGGTCGCGAGGTGCGGGGATAGCTCCCATAAGAGAATTTGGAAAAGGGGGTGGGTGGGGGAAACGGAGAATTAGGCACCCAGCTTCTGTGCGGCCTCAAAGGCCCACTTGAAACTGATGTCAAACGCGGCAACGAAAGCTCCGAGGAGGATCATCGCGATGAAGACCACCACTGTGGATTCAATCAATTCGCGATATTTGGCAAAGCCCTTTTCTTTAGGATCCCAGGGCCACGTGGCCTTCTTGAGTTCAAGGATGACTTCGCCGATGTATTTGCGGATGCGACTCATGTGAAGCGTTTCGTTTTCTGCGGATGTTTCCGGGGAATTTTCGCTGGCAGGCCAGGAGGGACTCGAACCCACAACCAACGGTTTTGGAGACCGCTACTCTACCAATTGAGCTACTGACCTGTGTTAGCGAGAAAGACTTCCCGGAATGGATAACGGATGGAATCAAAATTGCAAGTCCGGCGCCTCTTTCCGCTCCCGGCTGGGAGACGAAATCACCGCCGGGTCTGTGCGCCAGACCCGGCGGGATTCGAGACAAACGAACTAAAGCGGACTAGTCAAGGATGTTGGCAACGCGGCCAGCACCCACGGTTTTGCCACCTTCACGGATAGCGAAACGGATGGTCTTTTCCATGGCGATCGGGGTGATCAGCTCGACTTCGATCGAGACGTTGTCACCAGGCATCACCATTTCAACGCCTTCTGGAAGCTTCACGCTGCCGGTCACGTCCGTGGTGCGGAAGTAGAACTGCGGGCGGTAGTTGTTGAAGAAGGGGGTGTGGCGGCCGCCTTCGTCCTTGGAAAGAACGTACACCTCTGCGGTGAACTTCTTGTGAGGAGTGACGGAACCTGGCTTGGCGATGACCTGACCGCGCTCGATGTCGGTCTTCTTCGTGCCGCGAAGCAGAAGGCCGACGTTGTCGCCTGCACGACCTTCGTCGAGCAGCTTGCGGAACATTTCGATGTCGGTGACGGTGGTCTTGACGGTCGGACGGATGCCGATGATTTCGACTTCAGACATCTTCTTGACGATACCACGCTCAACACGGCCGGTGCAGACCGTACCACGACCTTCGATCGCGAACACGTCTTCGACTGGCATGAGGAAGTCCTTGTCGATCGGACGCTCTGGCAGCGGGATGTAGCTGTCCACAGCTTCCATGAGCTTGAGGATGTTGGCTTCGTGCTCAGCATCGCCTTCGAGGGCCTTGAGAGCGGAACCCTTGACGATCGGAATGTCGTCACCTGGGAAGTCGTACTTGGAAAGGAGGTCGCGAACTTCCATTTCGACGAGGTCGAGGAGTTCTGGATCGTCAACCATGTCCACCTTGTTCATGAACACCACGAGGGCAGGAACGCCGACCTGACGGGCAAGCAGGATGTGCTCACGGGTCTGGGGCATTGGGCCGTCAGCGGCGGAAACGACGAGGATACCACCGTCCATCTGTGCGGCGCCGGTGATCATGTTCTTCACATAGTCAGCGTGTCCGGGACAATCGACGTGAGCATAGTGACGCTTTTCGGTCTCATACTCCACGTGGGCGGTGTTGATCGTGATACCGCGTTCCTTTTCTTCAGGAGCTGCGTCGATCTGATCGTAAGCACGAGCCTGGGCGAAGCCTTTCTTGGAAAGGACCGTCGTGATGGCGGCTGTGAGGGTGGTCTTGCCGTGGTCAACGTGGCCAATCGTGCCGATGTTGACGTGCGGCTTGTTGCGTTGGAATGCTTCTTTAGCCATGGGTGGAGTTAGTTGAGGGGGTGCGCTTGGGACTGGTTCGTTTGTCGTGTTTCGAAGATCCCCACGGACTGCCACTGGAGCTGTTAGAGGGACTTGAACCCTCGACCTCGTCCTTACCAAGGACGTGCTCTACCACTGAGCTATAACAGCGTAACCGGCGGCGGTTTGGTGAGAAACCTCCTCCTCTTTCGACAAGAAAACCGGGATATGGCAACCTCCATGACTGGCGTCAGGAGACAGTACACCCCGGCTTTGTTCCGAAAAAGTGGCGCGATACTAGGGCTCTTGGGGGCACAGTCAAAGACTATTTCGACTGTTTGCGAAAGAATCGCGAATAAATGCTCGTCATTCACCTTCCTCCCGCTGCGCTGCCGTTCTCACTTTAGGCCTTGGTTATGAGGGCTTCGGATTCATACTGTGGGCTGTAAATCACGCCACTCCCCTTCCCCGGACGGGCCTATTTTATTCCAGCACCTTCGCAGCCACCATGCGCCTCATCCTCGCCAGCCTTGCCATCCTGCTTCTCACCGGCCTGCACGCAGCGGATGAGACGGCAGCAGTGCTCAAAGGCCTAGTCAAAAACGCCCGTGGTGGCGATCAGGAGGCGCTGGCACCGCTGAAGGATCTGCATGCGCAAAAGCTGGCTGGCGATGCCGTACTTTCCCTCGTGGGTGACAAGCGCGTTGGCCTCGGCATGAAGCTGCGCCTGGCCGAGATCGTGGCCGAATGGCCTGCGGGCGAAGGACGCAAAGCCCTGGTGGACTGGCTGGCAAAGCACCCCGCCTGCGATGACGACGCCCTGCTGTTTTTCTCCAGCATTCACCTGCTGGAGACGCGCAGCTTTTTCTGGAATCTGCTCACGCAGGTGAGAGGCCCGCTCTCGGCGGTGAAGGAACCGGAGCGCATCGCTCTCGCGGCCCGGGCGCTGGGCGCATTTCCTGACAATCCCGACCCCGTGGTGGCCCGTGTGGCCACGCTGCTGGCCCCTGCCAATGCCCACGTGATGCGCGCCTGCGCCGCCGAGGCTCTGGGCGGCATGCGCAGCGCCGTGGCGCTGCAGTCCCTCCTGCCCTTCCTGAACGACGAAGCCATCGGCGATGCCGTGCACGCCTCGCTGTTTCAGCTCACCGGTCAGGACTTCGTGGACGACCCGGAGAAATGGAAGGCATGGATCACTGAGCAGGGCACGCGCATCCCGTGGAAAATGCTGCCCCGCAGCGACTACGCGGACTTCCTGAAGCTGCAAAAGCTGCTCAAGCCGCTGGAGGACGATCCCGCCATGAACATGGCCTCGTTTTACGGCCTGGAAATCCGGGGCAAAGGCGCGCTCTTCGTCCTCGACGTGAGCGGCAGCATGAGCGCCGACGACCGCATCAGCAAGCTCAAGGGGCAGATGAGCAACCTCCTCACCGCGCTGCAAAACAAGTCCGCAAATCTGCGCTACGGCATCCTCACCTTTGGCGAAAGCGTGGACTCCTGCTTCCCCGCGCGCGGCATGGCGCTGAACGACGAGAAGAACCACAAGCAGGCCGTGCAGTTCGTGGATCGCATCCAGGCCGACGGCGGCACGCCCATGTGCGAAGCCTTCAACCACGCCCTCACCCGCATCATACCAGAAGGCAACATCGACACCCTCGTCTTCCTCAGCGACGGCCAGCCCAGCGACGGCACCCCCGCCATGGTGCTGGATCTCGCCCAGCGCATCCACACCCAGTTCAAGGTGCGCATCCACTGCATCAGCATCGGCGAAGAAACCCTGCCCGGCAGCACCGAGCCGTCCTTGCTCAAGCAGATCGCGGATGCCTGCGGCGGGACGTTTACGGTGCCACCGTGAGGGGTGGAATTCATCCTCGTCCTCCTACTCGAAAATAGAAGCCGCACATGGCATTGCGTGTCAATCCGTGGTATTTCATAGCTTCAATGAGCGCACCCTGACGGCAACTTGCCAACCCCTGCTGGTTGCCATGATTTCCGAGTGCGCAGGCTGCGGCCCCAGCCCGGCGGAGACTTCCACTGTTTCCACAGTTTCAACGGGGGAGTGTGTGAACAGGCTGTGCCGGGTGGGTCATGGCAGGCTCCGAAGCGTGGGCGAAAACCATGGCAACTGAAGCCCCCCCTTTGGTTGCCATCTTGGGGCGCTTTCATGGCCTTCCAAGACTGCATCGGCGTGCGTCACGTTGCCAAAGCGTTCCATCGGCTGCCGCCTGCTGCCTCTTCCTGCGCCAACTTTTTGGGCTGTCTTCATCACCTCGGTTGCCGGTTGCCCACCCTAGATTCTCGCGATGGCAACCGGCAACCATCGACGGTGGGGTTTCGCCTGCCGATGGGAACCCCCACATCTTCCACAGTTTCAACGGGGGAGTGTG
Organism: Prosthecobacter sp.; assembly: GCF_044373815.1. Taxonomy (GTDB): domain Bacteria; phylum Verrucomicrobiota; class Verrucomicrobiia; order Verrucomicrobiales; family Verrucomicrobiaceae; genus Prosthecobacter. The sequence continues at coordinate 4,606 of NZ_JBIPNG010000378.1, forward strand.
TGTATCCGCCCCGAGCCAGCGGGAGCAACTTCTCCCAATTCTCCGGGGGATGTACACACACACAGCAAGCCAGGTGGACAAACACATCCTCTTCGTCCGCCATCTTTTCCGCTTTTCCTGTGGCATCTGTTTCCATCTCCGGCTTCCCTGCCGCTTTCGAGCGTCTCACGGCATACGTGTGCTGACCAGCCTGCGGAAATCGGTCGGCTCCCGCCTTCGGACATCCATGGGCACACGTGAGCCGGACAGCCCGTCGAAAGCGGTAGCTCCGTTCGTTCCTCACTGCTGCGCGACCACAGTCCATATCTGAAGTGATCCGACAAGGTGTATTGCGAGGTGCCATCAACCCCTGCCATGACCAACACACACTCACCCCCGTTGAAACTGTGGAAACCGTGGAGGTTCCCAGCGGCAGCAGCCCCCCAAGAGCAGTAGTTCAAGGGAGAAATGTACCGCCAGGTCCCGTAAGTCGAAGTGGCAGGGGGCCATGCCCCCCCCTTCACCCGACTTGATTTGACATTTGGGCACAAGGGACAAACATCGCCCGCATGCTGCTTCTTCGTAATCCAATCACTCTGGTGCTGGTCCTGCTGGCGCAAATCATTCAGGCAGCAGACACGCCGCTGCCGCCGGAGGTGCAGTTGAAACTTGAAACGCTGAAGTCCGGCTTTGAATCCTATTCCCTGAAAATGGTCCAACACCCCTACGAGGAGGGAGTCAACGCACTCAATGCCAAGGTGAAGCCCGCGCTGGAGCAGGAAAGCCGCGCTGCGGCACAGCGCAAGGATCTTGACGGATTGGTGCGAGCCAAGTCCGATCTGGAACGCATCGGCCAGGGAAAGGTTTTGACGGCCGCAGACGCGCCACCGCCTGCAGGGCTCAAGCAAGTGTATGCCACCTACAAGCAGGAGATGAACAAGCTGGAGGCCGCCAAAAAAGTCAGCCTAGCAGATGCCCTGCAGCGTTATGACAAGGGCCTCTCAGCATTGCAGGACGAACTGACCACCCAGCAAAACATCGCCGCCGCCCTGCATGTCAAGCAGCTGCGCACTGAGCTGGCCAGCGGCGCCGATGCGCCTCAGCCTGCTGCTGGCAAAGCTGACCCGTCAAAGCTCGTCACAGCCCCGGCACTGCCGCCACAGGCGGAACTGGAGCCTCTGCTGGTGGGATCATGGGTCTTCACCACCGGCTCGCTGAACATGGAAAAAACACTGCTCAAAGATGGTTCAGTCATTTCTATTGGCTACTCCCTGCCCGGCAAATGGAAGATCCTGGGCACCAAGCTCCGCATCGACTACATAAATGATGCCTGGGCCGAATTTGAACTGCCACCGAGAGACGGCGGCATGAAAGGCCGCAGTTTCAAAAACGAAGACATCCGCGCTGAGAAGCAGATGGAGGCCGCCACAGACCTCGCGCCCCGACTCAACAGCACCCAGTGGACCTGGGGCATGTATCTGGAAGGCAGCCTGAGCCGGCTAAAATTCGTTTCTGGCAAAAACCTTCAAGTGAATGACGACCGGCTGCACCCCTGGTGGCAGTTTGAAGCTCTGAAGATCAAATGGGACGATGGCACCGTCATCACATTTGCCGATGACCTTCAAACCTTCGAAGCCAAAATGCCCGATAGCACCCTGCGCCGCGGCAAACGTCTCGCCGAGGCGACCAAGTAGGAGTCTGGCAGCTTCCCGGCTCACAGAAACAATGGCACTTTCTGACCGAAGGATGACCAAGTTCAAAGCCATCCTTCATCACCTGCAAAGGCTGCTGCCTTTTGAAATCTTCATTCTCATCGTAGCCGTGTCTGCGGCCTTGCTTGCGTCGCTCACGGTCAAACTATGGATGATCTTGATCAACCTTTTTGGCTGACCGTGGGATGCTGCACCCAACCCCCGCCGGTTGCCGGTTGCCACATCGAGAATCTAGGGTGGGCAACCGGCAACCATGGCGCTGACGACCA
>NZ_JBIPNG010000060.1:0-21205 GCF_044373815.1 Prosthecobacter sp.
GCCCGCCAACGTGCCTGCGCTGACCACCCCGGATGCGAAGGCCAAAAAAACGACCGTGCGCGAGAAGCTGGAGCTGCACCGCTCCGACCCGAACTGCACCGCCTGTCACAACAAGATCGATCCCCTCGGCATCGCCTTTGACAACTACGACGCCATCGGCCGCTGGCGCACTGTGGAGACGATCAAGGACGGCACCGGCGACAACCCGGCGCTGGACCCCAGCGGCGTGCTGCCGGATGGGCATGCGTTTGCCGACTCGGTGGCGTTGAAGAAGATTCTGCTCGATGATCTGGACAAATTTGCCGCCGCCGTCACGGACAAGCTTGCCACCTATGCCCTGCGTCGTGGCATGACGTTCTCCGATCGCGAAGAGCTGAAACGCATCGCTGAATCATCCAAGGCCGACGGCTACAAGCTGGCCTCACTCATTGAATCTCTCGTCACCAGTCCGCTGTTTTTGAAACGTTAACCTGCATCCCCATGAGCAACATCCAATCTCAACGCTGGCTTCTCAACCGCCGCCACTTTTTGCGCGGACTCGGCACCACGATGGCGCTGCCGCTGCTGGATGCGATGGTGCCTTTGCGCGCCAGTGTTGCCGCCACGGCCAAGCCGCGCCGCAGTGTGTTTGTGTACATCCCCAACGGCGTGAACGGCATGACGTGGCAGTGCACGAAGGCCGGGCGTGGCTATGAGCTTTCACCTTCGTTGAAGCCGCTGGCGAAGCACCAGGAGGATTTCACGGTGTTCAGCGGGCTGCATCATCCGAACGGTCTGGGTCAGGCGCATGTGTGTGCGGATACGTGGCTCACGGGTGCCAAGATCGACGCGCAAGGCGGGCGCAAATACGAGAACACCATCTCATGTGACCAGATGATGGCCGAGGTGGTGGGGCAGCAGACGCGCTTCAATTCGCTGGAGCTGTCCATCTCCACCGGCACCGGGCAGCCTTTCAACTCCAACACGCTGGCCTTCTCGCGCGATGGCGTGCCGCTGCCGGCGGACGACAATCCGAAGATCATCTTCAACCGCCTGTTTGGCGAGGAAGTGGGTGGCATTGGAGCGCAGCGTGCGCGTCTCACCAAACGCCGCAGCGTGCTGGACGCGGTGCTTGATGACGCGAAGTCTCTGCGACTGGCGCTCGGCACGGATGACCGCACGAAGCTGGACGAGTACATGCACGCGGTGCGTGATGTGGAGCAGCGGACCGAGCGTCTTGACGCCTGGCTCGATATCCCGAAGCCCGTGGTGGAAAAGAATCTGGCTGCGCCCTTCCAGCGCGATGTGCCGAAGGCGCAGGCCGGGGAATACTGGCGCACGATGTTTGACCTCATCGTGCTCGCGCTGCGCACGGACATGACGCGCGTGGTTACCTACATGAACGGCAGCGAGGGCAATGGACTGGCCATTCCAGAGATCCAGATCACGCAGGCGCGGCATAATCTTTCCCATCACAATGGCGATCCGGTGGTGCTTGATCGTCTGGCGAAGAGCGATGCCTTCATCATGCAGCAGTTTGCGCATTTTCTCGATGAACTGCGCGAGGTAAAAGACGGCGACGAACCACTGCTGGACCGTACGATGGTGCTCTTTGGCAGCGGCATGAGCTATGGCCACAGCCATTGCAACAGCAACCTGCCCATGCTCCTCGCAGGCGGCAAGGGACTCGGTTTGAAGCACGGCCAGCACCTGGACTACAACAGGCCGCATCTCAAAGAGGACTACACGTTGAGCTACGACGAGTGGCGCAGTCTCTGCGGCAAGCCCAAGGATGGCAATGCCCGCGTCAGCAACGTGCTCGTGACCATGCTGCAAAAGATGGAGGTCAATGCCGAAACCTTCGTGGACAGCCTCGGACCGGTCAGTGAGATCGTGTGATCAAAAACGCTGCCAAACCCTGCACTCCTTTTCCCAACCACTCCTCATGAAACAAACATTCTCATTCATCACTCTGCTGTCTTTCGTTGCAGCCATTCCCGCCCTTGCTCTGGACCCCCATGTCGAAGCCGTCACCAAGATTGTCGAAGGTGCGAAGGGCAAGGTCGAAAAGACGGAGGACGGCCAGAGTCTGAAGCTCGTGGATCTCGCCGTGCCGAACACGGGGCCGCATGATCACCGCAAGGAAGATCCTTATGATGCCGCCTTCTTTGAGCATCTCGGCCACATCACCACGCTGGAGTCGCTGAATGTCATTTCCACCAAGTTCAATGATGAGTGGATGCCGAACATCGCGAAGCTCACCAACCTCAAGACCCTGCGCTTTACTAACAACGGCTCGCTTGCGGATGCGGGCATGGAGCAGCTTGCGGGACTTAAGAACCTTGAGTCCTTCTCGTTCGTCGGCACCAAGATCACCGGACGTGCTTATGCAAAGTTTGAGGGCTTCACCAAGCTGATCAAGGTGAGCCATCGCGGCAGCAGCATCGACGACGAGGGGCTGAAGGAACTGTGCGAGCACCTGCCGAATCTCGAAAGCATCAGCCTCGCGCATGCGAAGTTCACGGATGCGGGTGCTCCCAACCTGGCCAAACTTACGAAGCTCAAAGGACTGGAACTCGGCGCGCATGCGACGCCTGCAGCACTGAAGAACATCACTGGGCTGCCGCTCGAATATTTGCAGCTTGGCGAAGGTTTCGACAAATCCGAGTCACTGCCCATCGTGAAGGAGATCAAGACGCTGAAGCGCCTGACGCTGACGAACTGCAAGACCACTACCGACGATGATTTCAAGGTGCTGGCAACGATGACTCAGCTCGAATCCCTCGAACTCGGCAGCCCTAGCATGCCCGAGGAACGCCTGCCGCTGCTGCAAGGGTTTGCCTTCCTCAAGGAGCTGAAAATCATCGACCGCCAGAAAGGCTATCCGCCGGAAACGGAAGCCAAGATCAAGGCGCTGCTGCCGAAGGTGGACGTGAAATTCAAGTGATCCGATTCAACCGAATGCCCATGCGACTTCTCTGCGTCCTCCTCTTTGCGTCTGCCTTGTCCCTGTCTGCCGCCGATGCAGCCAAGGCGATGGAGTTCCCATCGCTCAATGATGCCAAACGCATCCATGGGGAGCTGGTGAGTGTGGACTTCATTCTCCGCAAAGGGGAGTTCCGCGCAGATGATGGCAAACTGATGCCGTTCTCCATGCCGCCTTATGCGATCATGAAGTACAAGGGCGTGGAAGCAGATCTGCGCGAGGTGCCACTGGGAACGAAGATGAATTTTCTCATGCTGCCGGATGCGGCGGGGCAGCTCACACGCCTTGTCACCACGGATGACGGTCAGCCCGCCGATGCGGCGCAGTTGAAGAAGTTTCGTGAGTTTACCGAGAAGCGCGGCATCGCGGGATGGATTGACAAGACGGAAGGCAACACGGTCACGGTGACCTTTTTCAGCGGTGACCCTGCTGCGTTTCAAGCTGCTTATGGCGAACTGATCGCAGTGGGCAAAGGTGGCAAGATCTGCGTGGCCAATGACGAACTGCGCACGTGGAATCCGGGGGTGGATGGGGAGGGCGGTTCCATCACAGAGGTGAACAAGGTGCCGACGGAATACTTCGGCAGCAGCGGTGTGCAGGTGACACTCAAAGTGAGCAACATGCTCGAAGGCTTTCGACGTGGCCGCGTTGTGCGCGTGTTCCTCACGGGATGGAAGGTGCAGGATCAGTTCTATGGTGAGAGCCTGATGGGCTACGGCTTTGGCCGCATGCTGAATCAGGAGTTGGTCGAGAACGTCGCCAAGGAATACTCAGAGCAGTTCCCCTTCCGCACGGATTTAAGCAATGCGCAGCTGCCGTGGTATCAGCTCAAAGATGAGGTGAAGCCGCCGCCTTTTTCCGAGCACGTTGTTTATGGACAGCTCGTGGAAGCCGACGCCAAGACTAGCGGCGGGAAGTTCATTGCCGAGCTCACCGGAGAAGTCGTGAACTTCACGCTCATCAAGCATCACACCTTGAAGTATCTTGGTGCTGATCCTCAGTTTGCCCAGCTGCCCATGGGACAGCGTTACCGTTTTCATCTCTATCAGGACGCGAAAGGCGCCTTCACCCGCGTGAGCTTCATCAGCGATGACTTCAGCCATGCCAGCGCGAATGCCAGCACGGCACGCGTCACCGCCATTCACGGAGACCGCATCCACGTCGCCTGGCAGCTGCCGCTGGTGAAGGACTACAATGGCGACATGCAGCGCCCGCAGGACATCGGCATATGCATCGTCCAGGTGAATGCTGCCACCCGCGTGTGGAAGGCGGATCAGCAGGTGAAGCTGGCGGATCTGAAAGCGGGTGATGTGCTGTTGCTCAACCGCACCGCAGAACTCCCCGGCAAGCCCTCACAATGCACCGACCTTTGGATCGGTGAGGAGACGCACAAGCTGGTGACTGAGAAGCAGCGCAAGCCTGCGGTGGTGAAGAAGTGACAGGCGGCCTACTTGGCGGCCTCATTCTTCTTCGCATTCTCATCTCGGCGGTGCAGGGGGCGCACCCAGATGTTGCGGTAGCGGGTTGGGTTGTGGTGGTCCTGGAGGGCGAAGCCGACTTCCTGCAGCTTCGTTTCGAGCGGAGTGGCATGCTGTACGATGACGCCATTGTCGAGGACGGTGATGCGGGCCGGTTGGAGCACGGTGCCCTTGTCATCGAGCTGCGCGCATTCGCAGATGATGTCGTAGCTCTGCCATTCGCCGGGCTTGCGGCTGGCGTTCACGAGCGGGGGATAGTTGTTGTAGATCGCTCCGGCCTGACCGTCGGGATAGGTGTCGTTTTCATAGGAGTCGAGCACCTGCACCTCGCCCCAGCCATGGATGAGCACACCGCTGTTGCCCCGGCCCTGGCTCTTGCCCACCACCTCGGCAGGGGTGGCCCATTCGAGGTGAATCTGACAGGAGCCGAATTTGTCCTTGGTATCGATGTCGCCTCCCTTGGGCTTGATCTCAGCGTAGCCGTTTTCGATCTTCCAGTTGGGCACGTCGCTTTGATCCTTGTCATCCTTGCGCGGCTTGCGGATGAACTTGGAGAGGTCTTTGCCATCAAAGAGAACGACGGCGTCACTGGGTGCTGTCGTTGCCGTTGGCGGGGTGATCACCGTGGGCCGTGGCCGCTGCATGTCGCCCTGCCGGTAGATGCCGCCGGGGGTGAAGGGCTTTTCTTTTTTGGGTTCTGCCGGCTTCGCGGGATCGGCGGCGGAGGCGAGAACGGCAAAGAGGGGAAGAGTGAGAAGGAGGCGATGCATGATGATAGTAACGGTTTGGGTGCAGATGATTTGAGGGCAAAAAGAAGGCCGGCGAAATCGTCGGCCTTCTCCAATCCAGTTGCGGCGCAACTGGACTACTTTTGGAACGCTTTGTCCTTCGCATTGCCACCGCTGGAGAGGTAGGCGATGAGGTCGAGGAGTTCGTCCTGATTGAGTGAGTTGATGAGGCCGGGGGGCATCATGCTGACTTTGCGGGTGCCCTTCTTGGCGATGTCGCTTTCGTTGATGGCCATGTGATCGTTGGGGGCGAAGGGGTTGGTCATGATGAAGACCTTGCCGTTCTCTTCGACGACGATGCGGCCGATGATGATGCTGCCATCCTTCTTGGTGATTTCGTGGCTGTCGTACTGGTCGGAGATGACCTTGCTGGGATCGACGATGTTTTCCATGAGATCGCGCATGGTGTAGCGGTTGCCGACGCCGGTGAGGTCGGGGCCGATGCTGCCGCCATCGCCGTTGAAGCGGTGGCAGGTGGCGCACATGATGCTGCGGTACATGTTCTCGCCATTGGTGAAGTTGCGGCCTTTGAGCCCGCCTGCGGTGAGCGCCACGACTTCATCGACCGTCCAGTTTTTGCCGGGGCCTTTGGGAGCGACGTAGTTGGGGATGGAGGTGCTGGCTTCGACCTTGTTGCTGAGGGTTTCGAGAGCGGCGAGTTCTTCCTTCGGAACAAAGGTGGCGAGGGCGTCTTTGCGGATGTTTTCGATGAAGCCTTTGAAGCTGTTGCCGCCCTTCCAGGTGCGGGCGCGGGGGAACCAGGAGAAGAAGGTTTTGCGATGCTCAGGGTTCCAGCCTGCGGTGGCGTTGCGCAGGGCGAACATGTAGCTGATCTGCTGGGCATTCGGGCGGCTGCCGGCGGCGGCGCGGGCGGCGTTGGCGTAGCCTTCGTTGCGGCTCAAAACGGCGTCGGTGGCGACTTCCTGGAAATCGTCTTTGGCGGTGGCCATCAGGGCGAGTGTCTTGGAGACGACGGTGGGGGAGTCGATGGCGACGAGGATCTGGCAGAGCTCGCGGTTTAGGAAGGGGTTTTCGGTGGGATAGACGAGATCGAGTGCCGTAGAGATCTGTGCGCAGATGTCTGCCTCTGGCTTGCCGAGGCGGATCAGGATGAGTTCCAAAGCACGCAGGGCGGCGAGCTGCTGGTCCAGCGTGAGCTTGGCCCCGACCAGCTTGCCCAGGGCAAGGAGCATGCGGCCTTCGAGTTCGACGTTTTCAGGCGAGACGTAGCCGATGGGCTCCGAGGAGGTGCCGGTGGGCTTGGCAGCGGGCCTGCCACCTTCGGAATTGGCTTTGGCACCGGTGACACGCGCGAGGGCGATGAGGCCTTCGATCAAGGCGACGGGCTGTGTTTCACTGAAAACTTTTTCCTGCCAGAGTGCGACGGGGAGTTTTTCGATCGCGACGCGGGCGGCATAGCGCACGTTGCGGTCGTCGTGGCTGAGCTTGCTCCAGGTGTCCTGGAGGGCCTTGCTGGTGTCGACGTTACCGGTGTGGTAGGCTTCGAGGGAGGCACGCAGTTTGAAGTCCTTAGAGAGAGGCTGCGCTTTGACGGGGGCGGTGGATTCACTGCCAACGTAGGTCACGCGATAGACGCCGGACTGAGTTTTGCGACCGCCCACCGCGAAATACATGGCACCGTCCTGCGGATGGATGACGACGTCGGTGAGAGGGAGAGGTTTGCCGAAGACGAATTCTTCCTTGGTGGCTGCGTAGCTGGCGCCTTTGGCTTCCAGGTTGATGGCCCACATGGTGCCGTAGGTCCAGTCGTTGATGAAGATGGCGTGCTGGTATTTGGCAGGGAATTTAGCGCCGGTGCCAGCGACGACGCCGGTGGGGCTGCCGGGTCCGATGTCGAGCGTGGTGGGGAGGGAGTCAGGGTAATAATTAGGCCACTTGCCACTGCCGCTGCGCCAGCCGTAATCCGCACCGCTCACGCAGTGATTCACGCGTGTGGGGCGATACCAAGGGCTGCCGATGTCCCACTCCATGTCGGCGTCGTAGGTGAAGAGTTCGCCCTGGTCGTTGAAGCAGATGTCGAACTCATTGCGGAAGCCATAGCAGAAGAGCTCCAGGCCGCTGCCATCGGGGTTCATGCTGCAAATGTAACCACCGGGGGCGAGGAGGCCGCGTGCGTGGCCGTTTGCGTCCCACATGCGCGGGAGGATGTGGTCTTCGCTCCAGGTCTTGGCCGGGCGGCTGTCCGTAAGGCCTTCGGGCAGCTTGGTGTGGTTGCCGCAGTTGAAGAAGATGCGTTTGCCATCCGGGCTGACGGTCATGCTGTGCAGGCCGTGTTCGCCACCGCCGGCCATGGTGTGCAGCTTGGTGGTCTTGTCGTATTGATCGTCGCCGTTGGTATCCTGCAGGCGGTAGAGGCCGTTGTTTTTGCCGTCTTCGTTGACCATGACGTAGAGGCTGTCGAACGCGGCGAGGAGGCCATGCGCCTTGCCCAATTCGATGGCGAGCTTTTCCGGCTTGAGGTTCTCGGTTTTGCCAATGGCTGGCACGCCCATGCGGTAGATGCTGCCATACTGGTCGCAGGCGATCAGGCGGCCCGTTGGGTCGACGGTGAGAGCCACCCAGGAGCCTTCCTGGTCCTTGGGCACGTTGTAGAGTTTTTCCACTTTGAAGCCCTTGGGCACGGTGATTTCGGAGGCTGCGATGCTTTCTGCTGGGCCGCTGTTTCTGCCGCCACCCGGTTTGCCATCCAGCGCGAGTCCCCAAGGGCCTTGGCCATACTCATTGATGACGATGGCTGGCTGCCAGGATTCCGTGCCGGTCTTGGTGGCCTCCCATTTGTTCGTGGTTTCCACGACGATGGGCTTTGCATCATTCGGCAACTTGAGGGTGAGGCGGGCGATGAGCGCCGCCACGCCGCCTTTGTTGCGACCGTTGACGATGATTTCGTTCTGCGCCCTGAGCTTGAGATTCTTGCTGATGTCCACCTTTGTGGCCTCCTGCCAGTCGGGATTGGTGAGGACCTTTTGACCATTCAGCAGGGCGTCTGCGCCGTTGTCACAGGTGAGTTCCAGCAGAGCTGATTGTACCTTGGCCGGCACTTCAAAACGATAGCGGAAGGTGACCTGCGGGTCTTTGTTGCCATCCTTGGACAGCCAGATCCACTGCGGGGCAGCGGAGGCGGTGTTCAGCAGGAGGGCGAAAGCGGCGAACGTGGAGAGAATACGAGGCAACATGGTGGGCGGAAAGTACGCACCAAATCACCTGACGTTGCACACGATTGCCATCCTTTGGCAAACACGCACGCTGAGCTGGTCAGACTAGGCTAGACCTGGCTGCCATTGAGCTTACTGCCGTTCAGGGCCACGCCATCGTGCACTTTTTGCACCGACAACGCCGCGACACGGGACTTGAGCTCCTTGCTGGGCTTGAAACGCACGACGCAGCGGTCAGGGATCATCACCTCAGAATTCGGCTGCTTGGGGTTGCGACCGATTTTGCCACGCGCCACTCGAAGGTCAAAGGTGCCGAAAGTGCGCAGTGTCACTTCGTTCCCTTCAGCTAGATTCTTCGAAACCAATTCCATAAAGGCCTCCACCATGGCCAGTGTGTCGGCATGTTTGATTCCCGTTGCGTTACTGAGTTCCGCAACCAAATCTTTTTTGGTGATCGTGGTCATAACAAAGTGACTAGCGAGACGATTAACAGGGTGCAACTAATTTCTGTGTCGAATTATCGTCCCTACCTACGATTTAGTCAGTAGGTTTATTTAGGGTGATCCGAAACTATCCGCGATAAAACCTCAGAAGAAGTCCTGAAGTGCATTTTGCACAGCGTTGGCAAAACATCACTTCCATGCTGTTCAACGAGCGTGGCGGCTGTTTTTTTCACGCCATCTGAAACTCCTTTGGGGAGTTCCACGCCCAGCTTCTGGCCCTGAGACTTCAGCCAGCCCACAAAAGCTTCGCGTGCCAGAATGGAAGCGGCAGCCACGGCGGGGTCGCTTTCTGCCTTGGTGCGCTGGACGAGTTCGATTTCCCGGCCGCGGGTCTGCATGGCGCGCTGCAGCACGGCGGGATTGGCGAACTGATCTGAAATGGCCCGCTGGCAGCCGGGGACGCGCTCCAGCAGGTTTTCGATGATCCGGGCATGTCCCCAGGCCAGCAGGCGGTTCAGGTTACCAAATTTGGTGTAGAGCTCGTTGTACCGTCCGGGGTGAATGGCGATCACCTCCCAGGCGAGGCCGGGGATGGCGCGGATGTCGGCGGCAATTTTATAGATGCGCGCGTCACTGCTGATGCGTTTGCTGTCCACGGCACCGGCGTCACGCAGGCGGCGTGCCACATCGCCATCGACATAAACGCCTGCAATGACCAGCGGGCCGAAGAAGTCGCCCTTGCCGCTTTCATCCACGCCGATGTGGGGCTGGAACATCTCGGGGTTGTGCACTTCTTCGTAGCCGAGTTTGGCCTCGCCCAGCACTTCGGGTTCGAGCAGGTTCGTGATGAAATCTTCGGTGTCTTTTCCCTGCACGACGATCTTGGGGCCTTTCTCATACACGCACACATTCACCTTGGATTTGGCGGCGGCGTAAAGGCAGTAGGGTTTGGTTTGAAACTCAAAGCCGCGTTCCTCCAGCAGGGTGCGCAGCTTCGCCGCTTGAGTGGAGGTGAGTGCGTGAGTGTAACTTGTCAGGGCTGGCATGGGCGTGATTTTAATCACAGGAGTGGCGAAAGACTCATGAAAAATGCGCCAGATCGTTCATAAGTGAGGCAAGATGCCCTCTCGAACTGCCAGGCCGGATCCCCAAGCTATCGCCATGGAATTGGTGAACTGGTTTGGGCACAACGCACGTGATTATCCCTGGCGCCGCACGCGTGATCCCTATGCCATTCTCATTGCCGAAGTGATGCTGCAGCAGACACAGATCGCGACGGTGCTGGACCGTGGTTTTTACGCCCGCTGGCTGGAGCGGTTTCCTGATTTCAAGACGCTGGCCGCCGCGCGTGAAGAGGAGGTGCTCAAGACCTGGGAAGGCCTTGGCTACTATCGGCGGGCGCGCAATCTGCAGCGGCTTGCGCAGGAGGTGATGGCGCAGCATGGCGGGGTGTTTCCAAGTGAGCATGCGGTCATTCTCGAATTGCCGGGTGTGGGTCCGTACACGGCCGGTGCGGTGGCCAGCTTTGCCTTTGGTCTCAAGGAACCCATCGTCGATGGCAACATCGCGCGGGTGCTTTCGCGCATCTATAACGATGCCACGCCGGTGGACTCAACGGCCGGCACGAAGCTGCTGTGGGAACGCTCGAAAGCCCTGGTGCTAGCGACCGATGATCCGCGTGCCTTGAACTCGGCGCTGATGGAACTCGGGCAAACCCACTGCACGCCGACGAAGCCTGCCTGCGATCTCTGTCCGGTGCGCGCCCAATGCCGTGCGACTGATCCCGAGTCACTGCCCGTGAAGCATGCGCGTCAGCAGATCACCGCCGTCACAGAGCGTGTCATTTTTTTGCGCACCAGCGAGGGGGTGCTGCTGGAGCTTGAGACCGGCAAACGCCGCACCGGTCTGTGGAAGCTGCCTGCGCTCCATCCCATGCATGAGGATTCGCCACCGCCCGTGCTGCTGCGCATGCAATATGGAATTACGCGCTACAAGGTCACGCTCTGGGTGCATGAACCGCATGCGCAAACAGGGGAATGGCCTGATACTCATCGGGTGATCCCTGTCGCTGAACTTGAATCCACCCCCATGCCAGCTCCGTATCGTAAGGCGTTGAACGACCTCCTCCAGCGTGGTGAGTTCCGGCTCAGTGCCTGAATTGTCAGTTTGCGATTGACTTCCCATGCCCTACCAGATGCCATAACCCTTTATGAAAAAGCGCACTCTTCTCTTCTCCTGCCTCGCCATTGTCATGGCGGGTTGCAAACCCTCGGCGGAAAAAGCTGCTGAGACACCGGGGGCTCAGCCTGCCGCCAAATCTGGCAAACCGCAGGTGCTGGTGGCGAACTACCCGCTGCAGTATTTTGCACAACGCCTCGCGGGAGATGCTGTCGAGGTGCGCTTCCTGGCACCGAAAGACGAAGACCCTGCTTTCTGGCAGCCGGATGAGGCCGCCATCACATCACTTCAAAATGCCGACCTGATTCTCATGAACGGTGCCGGCTACTCCAAGTGGGCTGACAAAATCACGCTGCCAGAGTCGAAGGTGGTGGATACTTCCGCCGCCTTTGCCAACAATTACATTGAAGTGCGCGATGCCACCACCCACAGCCATGGCCCAGGCGGCGAGCATAGCCATAATGGCACCGCATTCACCACTTGGATCGATTTCAAGCAGGCCTCCCTGCAGGCGCAGGCGGTGGGTGACGCCCTGGCGAAACTGGTGCCAGCAGCCAAAGACTCCATCAGCAAGAACACAGAGGCCCTGAAGGATGAGCTGGAGGCTCTCGATGGCCGCATGAGCACGCTCAGCCGTCGCTTGGTGCAGTATCCGCTGGTGGCATCGCATCCGGTCTACCACTATCTGGCACGTCGATATGGATTGAATGTGAAGTCAGTTCTTTGGGAGCCCGACACGGTGCTGGATGCCACAGCGCTCAGCGATCTCAATGGCGTCCTTGCCGGTCATCGCGCGCGGTGGATGATTTGGGAAGGCGAGCCAAGCAAGGAGAACGTTGATAAGCTTGCGTCACTGGGTCTTCAGAGTGTGGTCTTTGATCCCTGTGGCAATGTGCCTGCGAGCGGTGATTTCATGTCCGTGATGAAAGCGAATGTAGAGGCGATGGAAAAGGCCTTTCAGTAACGTGTTGGAGTTTTAGGTGTGAAAACACATCTGGAGCTCGACCGCATAAGAAAAATATAGATTATCGTGTTGACGGCCTAATAAGGCTGTGTCATCATCCGTTACCTTCACAGCAAGCCATGAAAACCAACCAGACACATCTTAACTCATCCGCGCTGACCGAGCGTCGGGGAGCGATCGTGTGTGGGAGATTGGATCATGGCTTTATGGCCGCCTATCCAGCACAAGATTGGAGTCTCCCAACAAAGAGATATATCGAGCAGGGTGCTTTGACGCCCCATTAGGCCCCCCGAAGGCCAGTTTCCCAAGGAAGCCCTGCTCGCCCACTCCAAGGCAGCAGGGCTTTTTTTTGGCCGCGAAACGAACCACACACCCCTTTTCCATACTCATTGATTGAACCCGCGGTCCTTTGACCGCTTCCCCACAGCACGAAAAAACCCCGGCATCCGCGCTAACGGACACCGGGGCAAGGCCAGCCAAGCTGACTCCCGGAGGAGTCGTTTAGAGACGCAAGAGCAAGACCTGCACACAGGTTTGCACCCTCCTTCCGAATGTCAACTGAAGCAGCCATCGAATACGCAATATTCCTACGTCGAGACGAGGAATGCGGGAATTCATTGCCCATTTTTGACATCACGAAACGGCTTCCCCGGGAGGTGTGCCATAAACACCGAAACATCCGCCGTGAAATACCTGCGGGTGCGACGCCAGCGATGGAGTGACCAACACTCCATCCCGTGCGTGGCAGCGGTGTTCGTTCTTTATATGGCAGATCACCTCACAACGAGGCTGATCTGCCATTCAAGGGCGCGGAGCATAGCAACAAGTGATGTAACCTTGGGAGAGTGTGTACAGTGGCAAGGCTGTCTCCGTGTCCTTGAATGGCAGAACGGGAAAGATTTTCCAATACAATACGGCGGTGGCAGACAAGCAATGCACGGGTCTCCAAAACCCGAAGATGTGGGCGCGATACCCACCCGCCGTGCCGTTTAATTCCAAATCAAGAACGCGGCGGTAGATCGTTAAAGAGGCGACTTGGATTGTAACTCCAAAGCTCATTGAGACCGCACGGAGCATTACCGTGACGCCGCACCATTTTTCAAATGCAGGGAGAGCCAGTGCTCTGACGGGTCTCATAAGCCTGTCTTGGTTGGTGCAACTCCATCCCCTGCGTCCAATTTCAAGGTTCGTTAGCTCAGTTCAGTAGAGCGCCCGCTTGTCGAGCGGAGGGTCGCGGGAGCAAAGCCCGCACGAACCGCCAATTTCCAAAGGGCTTGCAGTGTGAAAGTCGCACGACTGGTTTGCACCCGGTAAGAGACGGAGCGTTACCGTCCTCGTCCACCATTTCAGAATCCTCGGTGATCTAACAGTAGGATGCCGCTCTGTTAAAGCGGCTGTGTTGGTGCGAATCCAACCTGAGGAGCCAGTTTCATGCCCGCAAGGTGTAATAGAACATGCATACGCCGCTTCTAACGGCTGTGGTTCCAGGTGCGAGCGCCGTGCGCGACAGCGCACTTTCATGAGGTGCGGAGCAGTAACTGTACAGCCGCAGGAGCGGCAATCCTGGTGTGGGCACCATTTAAAGGAGCACGTCCGGCATAGACGAGGAAACGGTCCCGAAAACCGCTGCGCCCTAACAAGGCGTCCAGAGTGCGATTCTCTGGTGCTCCGCCATTTCTCTACCCTCTGCGATCAAACCGCAGCAGCGCTTCATGAACCAGCAGCAGGCAGACCGCCATGGCTATGGTAGCCAATGTCACGGCCTCTAGTCCTCTAGATTGCGCCAGCCATCCGCAGGCGCTTGGCAGCGCGGCTGCACCGACCATGGCTGCGCTGACTTGAAAGCCGATGGCATGGGCTGCATGTGCTTTGCCCAGCCGCTGGGGCGTCCGTGTCATCAGACATGGATAGATGGAGGCCAGCCCAAGACCTGTGAGCGCCAGCGCTCCTGCTGAGAACGGCAGGTTTGCTGCAAACAAGGCAGTGCCTATGACCGTTGCCAGCATGCTCAGACGCAGCAGCAGGTCGATGCCGAGCCGCTCGATGATGAAGCCAAACACCACACGACCAGTGGCGATGCTGGCCCAGTAAATCGTCACCCACATGCCCGCAGACTCTTTACTCATGCCACGTGACTCCGTCATCAAGGTGAAACTCCATTGGCCGACGGTCACTTCGAGACCGGTGTAGATGCCAAAGAGCAGCATATGCGCCCAGACACCGCCATGTTTCAAGGCATCGAACGTGCCCACGGATGCCTCTGATTCAGACGCTGCGGCCGTTGTTTTGCCTGGAGCGTCCCAAAGTTTTCGAGTGTAAAGGAACAGGCCTGTTAACAAAAGAAGCAAAGAGCCTACGGCTGCATAACCAGCCCGCCATGATCCCAGCGAAACCAGCATTGAGGTCATGATCAGCGGCCCCAGAGTGGCGCCAATGCCGTAGCAGGCATGCAGCCAGTTCATGTGACGCGCCGAAAAATGATTCGCCACATAATGATTCAGCCCGGCATCAATGGCACCGGAGCCAAGCCCATGCAGCAGCGCACAGGCTGCAAACAAGCCCCATGCAGGCGCGACCGAATAACTCAAGGCGCTCACCGCCACCAGCAGGCTGCTGCCACCCAGCAGAAGCCCGATGCCAAATGACTTGAGCAGTTTTCCCGTGAGCA
Organism: Prosthecobacter sp.; assembly: GCF_044373815.1. Lineage (GTDB taxonomy): Bacteria > Verrucomicrobiota > Verrucomicrobiia > Verrucomicrobiales > Verrucomicrobiaceae > Prosthecobacter. The sequence continues at coordinate 14,658 of NZ_JBIPNG010000060.1, forward strand.
AACCTGAAACGAAATAGCTGGCTCCTGCCCCAAAAAAGATCCACGCGATGTCGCTTTGCTGACGCCCGAAAAAATCCCGCACCGAAGGCCAGGCCACGCCGATGAGCGTGTCCGGCAGCCCCAGGCTGATGAAGCCCAGATAGGCTGTCACCAGCAGGAGGCGGGCGGCAGATGATGTTGTGTTGAAGGCCTGCATTGTTTCAAATCAGTCTGGTGCAGAAGCTTCGTTTGTCGCTGCCGCCTTGCGTGCAGTTGTATAGGCTTTCTGGCTCCTACCCTTTTTCCATCCCTCAGTAGCTCAACAGCAGAGCAGCCGGTCGATAACCGGCAGACCGTGGAGCGTCACCACGCCGAGGGACCATTTTTAACATACGCTGGATGGCTCAGACAGATGAGCGGCGGATTGAAGATCCGCAGAGGTTGGCGCGCTACCAACTCCAGCGGCCATTTCATTGCGGCATTGATGTAACAGTAACATGCGAGTCTTCCAAACTCATCACGTCGGGGCAGCACCGACATGCCGCACCAATTTCAAATTCCTCCGTGGCCGACACAGAAAGGCACCGATTTCGTAAATCGGATCATGTGGGCGCGAGCGCCGTGCGCGATAGCGCATATTCAAGAGGTGCGGAGCAGAAGATGCACAGCGGCAGGAGCCGCAATCCCCACCGGAGGATCCATTTCAACACACACCCTTCATAGTGTAACAGCAGCATTCTTCGTTGTGAACGAAGCGGTGCCGGGGCAGGACCGGCTGAGGGAACCATTTCAATTCGTGCGCAAGACAAAGAGCCGAGTCAGCGGTCCGCAAAACCGCATTACCCAGTGCAAGTCTGGGGTGCACGTCCACCTTTTCATCGGATACGAGAGAGCCAGCCGTTCTCGCTTGGTTTGGGACCAAGACACGCCCGGGGCAGCACCGGGGTATCCGACCATTTTCATGGGTCTGTAGCTTAACAGTAGAGCGTCGGGCTCATAACCCGGAAGATGCTGGTGCGAATCCAGCCGGACCGACCATTTCAAGCATGGGGCAGTGAGCATGACACGCACAGATTGATTCTGTGCTGCTGTCTCCACGCCCATGCCAACCTAGCCTTGTAGCTCAACAGTCAGAGCATCCGCCTTTGAAGCGGAGGGTTGGTGGTGCAAACCCACCCGAGGCTGCCAGTTTCATGCCCATGTAGTCCAATGCAGAGACAACCGCCTCAGAAGCGGTCCAGTGCGGGTGCGAGTCCTGCCATGGGTACCATTTCAATGTCTCCGTAGCTCAGTAGAAAGAGTGGCTGATTACGAATCAGCAGGCCGCAGGTGCGAATCCTGCCGGAGACACCATTACAAGGCTCCCGTAGCTCAATGTATAGAGCACCGCGCTTCGAACGCGGAGGTTGTAGGCGAAAGTCCTTCCGGGAGTGCCACATCATCATGGAACGCCAACCGGACCAGCGTGCCGGGACTTGTTGCTAACAAGATCGTTCCGCCATTGCGCGGCATGAGGAGCATGTCCTCGGCGTTCCGCCATTTTCAAATGACCCTGTCGTCTAACTGGCCAAGGCACCCGACTTTCTATCGGGTTATTGCGGGTTCGAATCCCGCCAGGGTTGCCAATTTTATTTTTAACAACGGGCCGTCGGTGCCGTGGGGAAACTCAGAAACCGATGGGGGCATGGCCCCGACAGCCGGCGTGAGCCGGTCAGAGGCGAAGGTGCCTGAAAACCTTCGCGCCGTGAGGGATCACGGACAGTCCATGCAAGCCCAGGCTTCCCGCGAAAGCGGGCGATCATGGCCCCCAAGGCCGTGGTCGTTTTGGGAAAGCAGTGCGTCGTGGAACGAACGGCGGTTTAGATGCCCGGAAACGGGGAACATCTGCCGCCGGAGAGCAGCGGGTGGTGCCGGCCTCACGACCAACCAGACTGCGATCCATAAAGCCAAGGGTAGTGCCAGAAACATCCGAGCCTTGTCGGCAAGGGTGATGGCGCAGAGCGAGAGGTGGCGGACGTGTGCAAACACGGACGTTGTCTTGAGACTCCGTTGAGTAACCGACAGGTGAAAGGCAGACGATGTGCGGCATTTCGCAGCCCAAAAGGCGGCGACAACCGCAGGACATCCGCATCGTCGCAGGTATGCAGCTTCGCTAGAAGCATCTGACTAAGAATCAGCAAAACGCAAAGAGGTGTCCGGCGTGACGAGTGAAATAGCTCAATCCTCCAGCCATGGGGCAATGGAGGCATCCGAGGGCCGCAAGCCCGGAGATGTCGGTATGAATCCGCACACAAGGGGTAGCTCCCCTGAACGGCCGAAAGGTCGGTGGTAGGTGCAGTGCCGACAGTCGTCACGCGACAAGTGATACGCCACACTTTAAAAAAGGCAGCTATGCTGTTCGACCCCGCTCGGCGGGGTGGATACGAGCCGAACCAAGGGCCGCAAACCCTTGGATAATAGCTCCAACGGAGCAGCACGCGAGGTGTAGTCTCAGCCCTCGCATTCCATTTCAAAGACGCAGCCTGCATGACGAGGCTGCGCTCCATTTCCAAAGCTCATGTAGTCCAACAGCAGAGACACGACGTCGAGAACGTCGCCAGTGCGGGTGCGAGTTGGCTGCTGTGCAGCCTACGCAAATAGGCTTCGCGTGGAACCGTGCGCTTCCGCGCATGGCGTTCTGCCATGAGCACCATTCACGGTCCAAAGCTTAGACAGCGAAGCAGCCGGCTTTTAACCGGCATAGCAGGGTGCATGTCCCTGTGGACCGACCATTTCCGCCTGTTGGTGAAGCAGCATCACGTCTGGCTTACATCCAGAAATCGAGGGGGCAGCACCTTCACGGGCGACCCTTTTAACTTAACCATCCATCATGAGCAATGCCATCACGCCCGACATTCACCTGAGCGCCATCACGGCTGCAGACGCTTCAGACATCACGGCCCATTTGCAGGACCACGAGGTCAGCCGCTACACTCTGCTCATTCCATATCCCTACACGCTGGAGATGGCTCACGAATGGATCGCGGGCATTGCGGATGATGTGCAGCGGAATGGGAGGGATACTCTGTGGGCCATTCGGGAATCATCCGGGCGAATCATCGGCGCGGTCGAACTTCATCCCGGGAGCGCAGGAAAGCAGCATGTCTCCGAGATCGGCTACTGGCTGGCGAAACCCTATTGGGGACGCGGCATCATGACGGCGGTTGTGAAAACCGTCGTGGATCGTGGTTTCCGTGAATATGGTGTGCGACGCATCACCGCCCCCATCTTCGCACCGAATGCAGGCTCCGGACGCGTGCTGGAGAAAAACGGTTTTGTCATGGAGGCACCGCTTCTGCGTCTGGCCTACCACCGCGACGGCCAATTTTACGACGGACGGCTTTACGCGCTCGTGCGCGAAGAGTGATGTCACAACCCTTTGCGGCAGTGAGAACGGAGTTCCTTCGTAGCAAACAGTACAGCACTGGGTGCGAGCCCAGACATGCGGGTGCGAATCCCGCCGAGATGCCGGTCCGCCGGCGTCACAGCACTTCGTTCGACTTCCTCCGCAATCCTTTTTCAACCCCATCTCAATACAACCTATGAAACACCAGCCCACCTAGCCAGCGCATCTTCCCGCTGGCGTCATCCTTGTTTGGAAGATCGCTGTCACATCCGTCCAGCGCGCCCGTTCGCGGGCAGATCGAACGGATGATGATTCGATGATTCCTTTATGAAACTCGAACATCTCGAACGTGCGTTTGAATCCATCGGTGCACGGCTTCGTGTGGAGGCTCCGGCTCGAAGCCGGGGTGCCTCTTCGGGATACTCGCTCGACATCGGTCATGACCGCCATGGACAGTTCTTCGCCCTTCGTGGCGATGATGTGAGCCTTGCTGAGGTGGAGTTCTCCCTGCTGCACAAGCATAAGGAGAACCGCCACCTGCTGCTCCTCGTGAAAAACGAGGACAGCAAACGCAAGGATCGCTTTCTGTGCGGTCATGATGAGCGCGAATGGTTTGTCGCCGCCGTCCCCAGCAATGCATCCACCGTGGTGCAGGCCAAGGAGGCGCTCAAACCAGCTCCCGTGCGTGAGGCGCAGGCTCGCAAGAACCTGAATGCCCGCCAGGCCAACACCCGGAACAACGCGGCCTTCCGTCGTCAGGGTGAGTGGTTCTTCGTGCCCGTGGAAAAACCACTGGTCGTTGATCCCAAGCTCATCCTGCGTCACGAGCCCATCTCACGCGGAGGCGGCAGCAAGCCGCACCTCGTGGAGCAGCTCTACCGCACCGGAGGCGAGGTCGTCTATGTCCACCAGCAGCATCCACGCGGACTCACGCAGAAGCAGTATGACAACCTGCTCCTGCGCCGTCCTGCCGCGAAAAGCTGGCCATGGCGCCAGATGCGCCGAAACCCCGGTGTTTATGCCCGGGGCTCGATTCGTCATGCCGACCATGCCACCATCGTGCTTCACGACTGGCACCAGGTATTGATGAACGAGGAGCACCGTGCTCCTTCGCGCAGCAATCTGGCCTTCCTCGATTGATTCAATCCGACACGTTCAATCCTTGTGCGTGCGGCATGCTGCAAGTGTGCCGCACGCATTTCATTTTTAGTACATGATTCTGAGGCAGCAAGGCCGGGGATACTCCGGAAATCGTGGGTTCAAATCCCATCATCCTGGCAACAGGGTGAAGCCCCGGCCGATTTTCTCCTCAGATTCTCTTTTTAAGTTCGCGGCAGTGAAGACAGGATTTCTTCGCTCCAAACACCAAACTGAAGTGCGATTGCCCATGAGTTGGGGGTCGGTGAAAACCGGCGCCGGGTTCGATTCCCGGCATTCTCAGTTAGAGCCTGTCTGCTTTTCTCCGCGATTCTTTTTTGGGGCAGTGAGACTGGAGTTACTTCGACTCATAATCGGCTGGTTGCAGGTTCGAGTCCTGCCGGGTGCCCACAGGCATTTGTAGCTCAGTGGTAGAGCAGCTGGATGTTCACGCATCCGTTCTCCGGTCGCCTTTCTCCCCAATTTCTTTTCCGAACTCAAGAACACCATGCGGCAGTGATGCCGGGGTTACTTCGGGAGCCGGTGTGCTCGCAAGAGCGCCGGGGGCTTATCACGGGCCGTCTCCCTGGCAAACTTTCTCCGCATTCCACCCAGCAAACCAACACCATGAAATTTAACTTCCTCAAGAAACGCCCGCGTGCTGACACGCTCAACCTCGCGGGTGGCGAGGCCTTCACCGAGTCGCCCAAACTCGAACTCGCCTCCCTCATGCTCACGTCCATGCTCAAGGATGAGTTCTACCGCAGCGGCGATGCCACCGCGCAGCGCCTGCGTGAGCTGATCTCCGCCCAGAGTGACAAATGCTTCGTGGCAAAGGCCGCGCTCTATGCCCGCAAATCCGCCGGCATGCGCAGTGTCAGCCACCTCGCTGCGGCGGAGCTGGCCAAAAGCGTGAAGGGGCAGGCGTGGACGGCGCGGTTTTATGACCGTGTCGTGCATCGTCCGGATGACGCCATCGAGATCCTCGCCTGCTACCGCGGTGCGCATGGGAAGGTGATTCCGAACTCGCTCAAGAAAGGTCTTGGCCGCGCCCTCGCGCGTTTCGACGAGTATCAGCTCGCGAAATACCGCAAGGACAGCGCCGACCTTTCGCTGGTCGATGTCGTGAATCTCGTTCACCCGCCTGCCACGGAGGCACTGGGCAAGCTCGTCAAAGGCACACTGGCTGCTGCCGAAACTTGGGAAACCAAACTCACGCAGGCCGGTGCCGCCGCGCAGAATGATGATGATCTCGCCACGCTGAAACGCGAGGCATGGTCGGAGCTCATTCGCACGCGGAAGCTGGGTTACTTCGCCCTGCTGCGAAACTTGCGCAATGTGCTCGAAGCCGCTCCAGAAGTCGTGAACGAGGCGCTGGCGATGCTGCGCGATGAAAAACTCATCCACAAATCGCTCGTCCTGCCGTTCCGGTTTCAGACGGCGCTCGACGCCGTGCTGGCCAGCAGTCTGCCGCGCGCAGCCGATGCACTGGCTGCCCTCAGCGATGCCGTGGACATCTCGCTCGCGAACGTGCCATCCTTTCCAGGCCGCACGCTTGTCGCGCTGGATGGCTCCGGCTCCATGATGGGCCGCCCGCTGCAGATCGGTTCGCTCTTTGCAGCCACGCTGCTCAAGGCGAATGATGCCGATGTCATTCTCTTCAGCGACAGGGCCAAATACGTCACGCTTAATAAGCGCGACAGCACGCTCTCAATGGCAAAATGGCTGCAAGGCCAGGCGCAGTCGGCGGGAACCGACTTCCACTCCATCTTCCAGTGCGCAGACCGGGCGTATGACCGTGTCATCATCCTCTCTGACATGCAGGGCTGGGTGGGACACCATGCACCCGTGGAAACATTCCGCTGCTGGAAGGCGCGCCACCGCTGCGATCCGAAAGTGTTCAGCTTCGACCTGAACGGCTACGGCTCCCTGCAGTTCCCAGAGCGTCAGGTTTGCTGCCTGGCCGGCTTCAGCGACAAAACGCTGGAGACTCTGAAGCTGCTGGATTCCGACCCAGGCGCACTGATCCGCATGATCGAAGCCGTGG
>NZ_JBIPNG010000061.1:0-21182 GCF_044373815.1 Prosthecobacter sp.
TCCTGCAGCTCAGAACCAGGATCACCGCTCCTGAACGCAAAGGCGTGCGTCAGCATCGCTTTCGATTCACGCATGTTTTTAAAGACCACGCCAACGCCGAGCCAGCGTGATAGAGACTCTGGCAATACGCTGATCCCCTGCCCTGCCGCGACCATTGTAAGCACAGCCGCCACACGATCTGACTCCTGCACCACCTTCGGCTGAAACTTCGCCTGCCTGCAAAGCACACTCACGTGCTCTCGAAAACCCGGCGCAGCCTTGGCGGAAACCATCACCCAGCTTTCAGCCTTGAGCTGGGCGAGTTTCAGCGATGCACCTTTGGCCAGAGCATGCTGCTCCGGCAGCACCACCCGCAATGGCTCTCGCTTCCAGACCAAGGTCTCTACCTGCCGGGAAACTTTGGCAGGTGCCACACCGATGAACGCCCCGTCGATCTCTCCGCCCATCAAAGCCGTCAGTTGTTCTGCCGGGGCCATATCGACCATGTGAATCTGACAATCGGGACGCTCGGCTCGAAACTTTTGCAGCAGCCGCACCAGCCCATCATCCAGCAACGCCCCGACAAAGGCGAGTCGCAGTCGTTGCGGTTCTCCGGCCCCCACGCGGCGGATGACTTCCGTTGCCCGGTCGAGCTGGGTCAGCAGCTGCTTCGCGTCATCCAGGTACAACCTCCCTGCATGCGTCAATGAAACAGCCCGCGTGTTGCGCTCCAGCAGGCGGGCGGTCAGCTTGGACTCCAGTCCCTGAATCTGCCGGGACAAGGCTGGCTGGGAAAGGTTGAGCTTCCCGGCAGCCTTGGAAAAGCTCAGGGCCTCGGCAACAGCGACGAAGCACTCAAGCTCATGGACGGAGGGACGATTCATGCTTTCAGAGCATCAATTTGATGCATTGATAGCATTTCCACAAGAATCAATACCACTTTAACTGCGCACTCACCCCAACCCACCACCCCAGTGCAGCACGTTCTCATCATCCACGAAGTCGCCGATTACACGGCATGGAAAAGCATCTTCAACCGCGCCGCAGGCATTCGCAAAGCAGCCGGCGAGCGCTCCTATCAGGTCCTCAGCTACTACGACGATCCAAACAAAATCGTACACTTCTCAGCATGGACATCCATTGCCGATGCGAGGAGCTTTTTTGAATCCCCCCAGCTGGTGCAAATCCGCGCCGAAGCCGGCGTCAAAGCACCCGACTTCATCTACCTGGAGCAGTTGGAAACCGGCACCCTTTAAACAGCCGATGAGAATTGATTATTCCCAAATCGAGCCGGAACTGACCTCCCGCTTTCGACATCTGACGCGTGACCTTGCCCAAACTTCCATCGCCCCCAACCTGCGGGCACTGGTCGAACTCCGCGTCTCCCAGATCAACCGCTGCGCCTACTGCATTCAACTTCATCAGGCAGAAGCAAGGCACTTGGGAGAAGATCAGAAACGCCTCGATCAGCTTCCAGAGTGGCAGACTTCCCCGTTGTTCATGCCCCGTGAGCAGGCCGCAATGGCTTGGGCTGAAGCACTGACACACAAGGCCACCGTCCATGACGATGCGCAGGAATACGATCAACTGACCACCCTGTTCTCAGAGCAGGAGATCGTGGCTCTTGGCTTTGTCATCTCCCTCGCAAACTTTTGGAACCGCATGGCTGGCGGCTTCCGCAAATAGACCGGGAGAGTTCGAAACGAGACTACTCCAGATCCAGCTCAGGCTTGAAATCCGAAGCATGGTACGAGCTGCGCACCAGCGGCGCACTCGCCACATGACGGAAGCCCTTCTTCAAGGCGATCTGCTTGTAGTTCTCAAACGTGTCCGGGTGAACATACTCAATCACCGGCAGATGCTGCGGGGAGGGGCGCAGATACTGGCCCAGAGTCAGCACGGTGACGTCATGCTCACGCAGGTCGTCCATCGCCTGAAACAGTTCAGTCTCCGTCTCGCCCAGGCCGAGCATGAGCCCGCTCTTCGTGGCGCACTTGGTGCCAAGTTCTTCCGCCATCGCCTTTGCACGCTTCAGCACATGCAAGCTGCGGTGATACATCGCCCGGCTGCGCACCAGCGGCGTCAGGCGCTCCACGGTTTCGAGGTTGTGATTGAAGATATGCGGCTTCGCTTTCATCACGACTTCCAGCGCGTCGTCCTTGCCATTGAAATCAGGCACAAGAATCTCAATCGTGATCGTCGGCACGGCTTCACGCACGGCTTCGATGGTCCGGGCAAAGTGTTCCGCACCGCCGTCCTTCATGTCATCACGCGCCACGGCGGTGATGACGATGTGGTTCAGCCCCATGCGCTTCGTCGCCTCGGCCACGCGCTGCGGTTCATCAGCTTCCAGTGCAAAGGGCTTGGCCGTTTTGACCGCACAAAAGCCACACGCACGCGTGCAGCGGTCCCCGGCGATCATGAACGTCGCCGAGCCCTGGCTCCAGCACTCCCAGCGGTTCGGGCATTGCGCCTCCTCACAGACCGTGTGCAGCTTCAAATCGGTGATCAGCCCCTTCGTGCTCCAAAACTTCGGGTCACGCGGCAGCGTCACGCGGATCCATTCCGGTTTTTTGTCGCGATGCAGGGCGGGGTCGATCTTGGGGGTCATGGGCGGGGGCATGAATGGCCCAAATGGGGGCAATTGCAACGCGTTTGGACATCCATACGCATCGCGATAGAGTCGGGATCATGCTGCCCGCCATTTTTCGCCCTTTGCCCCTCCTGGGAGCGCTGGTCTGCACCTGTTTCGCCGCCGAACCCACCCTGCGACCGGACGGCCAAGCCTCCTCCCGGTCCTTCGTCGATCAGGCCCAGATCATCAGCAATTACCAGAAGGAGCTTTACGCCCATCAGTCCGGGCTGCGCATCGTGCAGGGCATCGGCTACGCCGTGTATCAGTGCAATGAATCCACCCCGGAGGAGAACAAAGCCGGGCAGGTCGCCCGCATGGCCGTTTTCAACATCCTCAATCCCACCGCCACGGCCAAATGGGTCGACATCGCCAAAGCAGGCGATTCCTCCGGCAGCGTCACCCTCGGCGGCACCTTCGTCTCCGCGCCCATGATCCATGCGCTGGGAGAGGAAACCCTGCGCATCTTCTTCACCGGCCGCCAGGAAGGCGATCCCGTCTCTGCCTATCGCGCCTTCTACCGCGACTACCACATCGCCACCGCCACGCTCTCCGAACTCCACCCCCTCCGCTGCACCATCGCCAAGCAGCCTGATCAGGTGCTCGATCTCACCCAGGCCGCCTTGCAGAGCCATCTCGACTTCCTCTTCGGCGCTGGCACCGGCGCATCCTTTTCCAAAGGCATCAGCACCGCCTGCGACTTCGTGGAATTCGACGGCCAGCTTTACAGCGCCATCCAGATCAAAAACTCACAGGACGGCCAGACCCGCCTCCTCACCAACATCCTCATGCGCAGCACCGACCAAGGCGCGACCTGGGAACTGCTCGGCGCCCCCGATCCACGCCTGCTGAACAACGAAGTCAAAATCCTCGCCGAACCCGTCATCACCCAGGACAAAACCCACGTCTATCTCCACCTGCGCTCCAATGTCATCCAAACCGGCTACATGCTGTGCAAAGCCGCCAAGACCGACCTCTACCACTTCGACGTCCCTGTCACCAAATGGACCTACGGCATCGGCCGCCCCACTCTCTGCGACTTCGGCAAGCCCATCGGCCTCGTCGCCCTGTTCACCGCGCCAAGCGTCCAGATGGGTGCTAACACCGTCACTCGCAACAAATGCGACGTCGTCCAGATCGACGCCCATTACCAAACCTACACCAAGGCCTTCTCCATCGTCGATTACAACGCCGTGAACACCCCCTTCATGCACCTCTACCGCGACGAAGTCTACGTCACCTACACCACCGGCCGCCGCCGACTCCTCCCCAAGTTCGGCACCTCCGAAGTCGTCTTCAGCAAACTGCGCCGGGAGTTCTTTGTGCCGGGGGAGTGATGGAGAATGTATTGGCAAATTGATTGCGCCAGGTTCAACTCACGTCACACAAGGCTTAACCGTCCATCAACACCTCATATAATTCCCCATCTTCAAATCTAACCGCGAAATCATGACCACGGTCAAATTTTGGCACAAACTCGAGGCTTAGATTGCCTTCTTCATCAATACACACACCGTTAAATCCTTCGATAACATTCCAGATGTCCGATGTGCTGTTGATCTCAGGTAAATCGGCTTCAGTTAGGTTACGTTTAAATGCTGGATCTCCGACCGTCTTCAAATAGGCAGGACGAATATACTTGGTGTATTCATCCTTCATGTAATCAGCAACCTCGTCCCGAAAGCCTTCATCAGAACTGGCAACCTTCGCCGCCGCCGCGAGTTGTTCACCTGTGGGAGGCCCTTCCTCGGTTGTAATTTCTATTTCTGCCTCATAGCCAAATGTTCCTATCTTGATTGGCGCAGTGCGCCAAACGCTGCCCTCATAAACGTCAGTGATGACTCCAAGGATGGGGTGATGGATAGCAGTATTAGACATGGATTTTGTATTTTAGAACAGAACGTATCATTCACCAATCCACCGCCTTGTCAGCCGCTTTCATGTGCCCCCATGTCCCTCTACACCGCCCTCATTCGTCCCCTGCTCTTCCAGCTCGATGCAGAAACGGCACATCATGGGACCGTCGAGGCCTGTCGCATCGCAGGAGCACTGCCCTTCGTCCCACAACTCACCCGCGCCTGTCTGGATTTCAAAGAACCCGAGTTGCAGTGCGAAGTCGCAGGCTTGCAGTTCGATCACCCTATCGGTCTCGCCGCAGGCTGGGATAAAAGTGCACGTGCCCTGCGCATGCTGGATCATCTCGGCTTCGCCTTCGCCGAGATCGGCTCAATCTCCGCGCAGCCTTCGCAGGGAAATCCCAAGCCGCGCCTCTTCCGACTGCCACAAGATCAGGCCATCATCGTCAACTACGGCCTGCCCAATGAAGGCGCGGAAATCGTCGCACCCCGTCTTGCCGCACATCGCATGCGCATCCCGCTCGGCGTGAACATCGTCAAAACCAACTACGGCCCCGGCGCTCCCGCATGCAGTGATGATGCCATCCTAGCCGACTACCATCGCAGCGTCTCGCTGGTGCATCCCCATGCCGGTTACCTCATGCTGAACCTGAGCTGCCCCAATGCCGCCGGTGGGAAAGACTTCTTTGCCCAGCCCGGCAACATCACGCGCCTGCTGCAATTATTGAAACGGCTCGACATCGCCTGCCCTGTGTTTCTAAAAGTCGCCCCACGTGACGATCCAGCGGAGCACGAACGCCTGCTGTCAGAAACAGACGCTTTCGATTTCGTACGCGGTTTCTCCTTCAATCTCCCGCCCGGAAAACCCGCCACCCTGCGCCTCACCACACCGCGCAGCGCATGGGAAAAGTTACCCGGTGCCGTGTCTGGCAAACCAGTCGAAGACTTGATCAACTGCTGCATCGCCGGCCTCGCCACGCGAATGAACCGCCAGCGTCATGTCATCATCGGCACCGGCGGCGTCTTCACCTCAACCGATGCCTACCGCAAACTCCGCCTCGGGGCTTCGCTCGTGCAGATCTACACCGCCCTCATCTATGAAGGCCCCGGAGTCATCAAGCGCATCAACCAAGGTCTCTGCCATCTGCTGGCAAAGGATGGCTTTCAAAACGTGAGCGAAGCAGTCGGTGCAGATCTCCGCCCCGCATGAAAATCAATGCGCTCGTTTGCGCGTGAGCATGATCTCGTTTCCCTCGGTGTCCACGCACATGGCCAGGTGCGGCGGTTCGCCATTCTCAGGCTGCGGTTCACGCGTGAGCTGGCCACCTGCGGCGACAATCTCACGCGCTCCTTCGATCACATCCGGCACCTGAAAGCTGAGCCCGGTCCAGGTGCGGTTTCCCTCACCACCGCCATGAATACCAATGATGCCGTCACAGATGGACACCTCGCTGATGATGTCGTTCTGCTTGAGAATCGCGCCGCCGAAGACGGCGGCATAAAAATTCACCGCGCGGTTCATGTCCGCGGCCCAGATGACGTATTTGAGTCGTTCTACTTTCATGCGGCTTCCCTGCCACAGTCCGCAGCCTGAAGACAGCGAATCTTCAAACAGCCACATTCAATTCCCAAACAAGGGCCGCTGCTTCTGCGGAGCGGGGGGCGCCTTCGCCGGATTGCCGCCAATGCGCTGCGCTTCCTGCAGTTCTTTTTCAGTGGGTGGTTTTCGTTCGTCCTTGTTGCCACCGCCAAAGATGCGCGGGGACCACTTGGTGTCGCCGATGGTGCCCGACCCTTTGTAGGCCAGCAATTGCGTCACCGGAAACAGCAGGATGCCCAGCCCGCGCATGCGCACCTCCGCGTTGAAGTCGATGTCATCACGGATGAAGTCCACGTTTCCACGGCTGAAAATGCGAAAAGCGCTGGACTCGGCCTCGATGTTTCCAGTGACGATGAAACCGTCCGACACCTCAAAAGTGCAGTCCGCTTTCTTGGCAACGTTGTAGCCCTTGATCGGCGAAGGAAGGAAGGCACCAATGATCGGCGTCAGCGGTCCAAGCACGGGCAGGGCAAGGAGGTTGCCATTGAGAATCATCAGCGCACCACCGCCCTTCAGCGCCTTCCAGTCGTTCATGCGCCCGGTGAATTTGAAATGACCGCTGATGTCTCCAATACTTTCATTGCCCGGGGAGTAAACCTGGGCAAATCGCTGGTAACTGAGGGCGTTCATGCGCAGCTCACCATCGTAGGTGTTCGGCTCGCGGTTGTCGTTGAGGTTGCCTTTCAAAGTCATGTCACCTCCAAGCACGTTTGCCGCGATGTCTATTCGGGAGATTCCCTCCCGGTTGTGCACCTCCGCCCGCACCTCTTCAAACGGCAGCTTGCGGCCAAACACAGCATACGGAAAGCGTCCCGCCCGCACCTCCACGTCATAGCCCCTCACCCCGGTCGTGAGGTTCACCGCTCCTTTGGCATTCAGGGTGTCCCCAAAAAGGCGGCCGTTGAAATCAAAGTGCAGCATGCTGCCGATGATGTGAATGTCTCCATTCGGTGCATTGATCGGATAGTCCTCGTTCCACAGCACGTAATGCGCGCCACCCACCGGGTTTTTGAAATCAACTTTGTAATTGTTGAACTGGGGATTGTTCTTAAAGCCGATGGTGCCGTTGGCAGTCACGTCTGTTCCCGGTGAGAAACGGTAGAGCGCGATCTGGTCCGCCACCTTCGGAGCAAACGCACGCACAATGCCCGCCGCGTCCGCGACCGTATGCACATTGACGAGCCGCAGCCATTTCTCCTTGTCATCATCGTTGACAAACACCAGCTCCGCCTCCGCCGGTCCATCCGGACGCTGCACCCGCACATTGGCATAATTTTGAATGTCGCCGAACAGCGCCAGATCCATCTCAGCGGATTCAAACAGTACATCCTTGTAGCGAAAGTTGCGCAGCACACCATGGCCGGAGCTGGGGCATTCGCGCAGATTGGGTGTTGGTCCGGCACAGGCCAGATGGACGTCGATCTGCGAGGTGTCATCGAAGGCAAAGCGCTGGATGATTTCACGTGTCTTCGGCAGCAGCACGAAAGGCAGAAAGACATTCGGGTCCATTCGCAGCCCCAAATTATATTTAAAACCCAGGGTGCGGTGATGCATCAAATCCAGCGCCAGCGTGCCTGTCTTGTGCTTCAGCAGCGCATCACGCACAAAGATGCCCTCAGGGTTCGCTCCAAGTGTCAGACTAAGTGAATTGAAAACCTCTCCGCGACTGCCAAACCGCCCGCAGTCCAGCCTGCCAGTCACCTCCGCTGGCAGAAAATCCTCGGGCTTTTGCTTGTTCAAAAAGATCTTCCCCTCCAGCGCCAGCTGCGGCGCTTCATAAAACACCACTTCGCGCAGCTGCTCGCTGCTGAAGAACGCCTGCGCAAGGCCCGGCAGGTCGGCGCTCGACGTCAGCCGGAAGCGCAGGTGATCCGCACCGATTCGCCACGTGGCGGTGGCCTCCAGCGCGCCCAGATGATCCACCAAATGCAGCCGCTTCAAATCCACAAACCCGCCGTCATACTCCGCCTCCGCCACAAGCTCTTTCCAGACATAATCTTCAAACTCCAGCCCATCCGCCTGAAACAGCAGCTCCGCCTTCAGTTCCTGCGGGCGGTCCAGCGCCCCGGAGACCTTCACATTCAGAGTGGGCACATGCGGCGCACGAAACCGCGCCAGCCAGTCCAGCCCATGCTGAATCTGCACACGATGCTCGCGTATCGCGCTCAGCCGCTCCTGCGCACTGGGCCCCGGCTGTGAGGACTTCGACTCCGGCAGTTCCAGCACACCACTGATCAAGATGTGCAGCCCGTCGGACAACAGCCCTTCCGCATGCCGGATGTCCAGCCGCCGCTCTTCCAGCAAAGCCCGCGCACTGAGATCCTTCAGCTCGATCACCGTCAGTTCGGGCCGTTCCGGGTCCACCGGCAGCGCCATGCTTGCATGCGACAGCTCCAGTCCGTCAATCTTGACCCTGCCTTCAATCAGGCTGCCAAAATCAACATCCAGATTCAACCGGTCCACGGACGCCACGATGTGCTGTTTGCTCGCATCATTGAACACCTTCACACCCCGCGCCACCAGCCCGCCAAACGGATTCACCGTCAGGCGTTCGAAATTCAAATGCACGCCATGCTGCGCCAGCTCCCCGGTGACAAACCCATGCCAGCGCTCATGAAAGGCCGTCGTGTTCAAATACACGCCGCCCGCCAGTATAAAACTGGCGACCAAAAACAGCAGAAGACGGCGCATAAAACGGAGCATGAACACAGCAAGTTACCCAAGGCATCCGAACTCACAAGCACTGGATAAATAACCATCAACTCCCCGCACAGGGCCTCAGCGATACTGCTCCGGCCTGCCGACCGGAAGCAGTCCAAAAGGCGCGATCTGGCTGGCACGCAGTTTTTCCGGCCCGATGCTCGGTGCGTCGGAGGCAAGAAATACAGCCAGTTGAATGACACCCGCGCGCCCCTGGGGGCTGGTGTCAAACAAGGCCGCATCACTGTTGACCGCCTTAAACAACAGCGGACCACGAGGCGTGTGATCCATCACCAGTGTGCCGTTTTTTTCCGCGCGCAGGTTGCCTCGTCCCAGAGATGCCACGCCTCCTGTTTCGGCGTCCTTGCCATCGATTCCCACGCCGATCTGCAACGGCATCGGCGTGCGATTTTTTAACACGATGCGATAGGCCTGCTGCGGCAGTCCTGCCACAAACAGAATGCCACCACAGAGATAGGATTCTATCCACTGCCCCGAAGCCACGTCCTGTACCGCAAGGTCCACCGTGCCATCCCCCATGCGCGCAAATCCGCGCTGCGCATCCGGCACATCGCCCTGACGTTCCATCATTCGCTCGATCTGCTCCGGCGAGGAATAGACAATCCGTGCGACCATGTGCGGGGTCTTCGTCATTTGCTCCTGATAAGCTGGAAAGCCCTGGTGAAAAAGATTCGGGTCCTGCTGCCAGGCGGGCCGCAGCGGAGCGATGCTGCTGCCACACGATGCCAGCAGACATACGCCTGCTGCTGCCACTGCCTTGATCCATGCCATTGTCCTGCCTGCGTTACCTGAAGTCATGCTGAATGCGCTGTTGTCTTGATGTGAAAAGTAACACGCACCAGACCCGACACTTCTTCCACCGAACGACGCACCTCGCAGCCCATGAGACGCTCGATCAATTCACACTCCAGTTCATCCACGATGTCGTAGCGTGCCGCCAGTTCCCGCAGCGGCCGGTGATGCTCCACCAGTAGGAGACGGCCCTGCGCATCGGTTTCCACGCCACTCAAGCATCCATCCGCGTTGCGCAGCCTTGCCAGCAGTCGGGCTCGCTCCTCCAGAGTCGTTGCTTTGGCCAGCTTGGCACCCCACGCCTCCCCCTTGGACTGAAAATAAGTAAACAGCAGCTTCGGCGGGGCGCTTTCGCCATAGACCTTCTCCGCCGTTGCCAGCAGATCCAGCGTCAGCGGTGGTCCGCAGTTCAGGAAAAGCGCGTCAGCTTTGGCCGTGAGCCGGTACAGCTTTTCGGGGCGCCCTGCCGCCTTGGGCCGTCGCCAAGTATCCAGAAACCCCGCCTTTTCCAGTTCCACGCAGTGCTGCTTCACCCCCATGTAGCTCATCTTCATCGCCGTACACAGCTCCGTCACCGTCATGCCCGTGGAATGCTTCAGGCGCTGGACGATGTCCAGCACCGGCGAGTGCAGCATTTCTCGGAGCAGGGTTAGCATGGCGTGGTGGCCCTACAGACTAGCGCCGCTGCCCGCCGGACGCAATGCCGTGTCCAGCCCTCAACTGATCAGCAGCAGGCGCGGCGGCTGTACGGGCAGCGTCGCTGGGGCACGGTGAATGCACGGGGGCACCGGACTTTCCGGATACAGGGTGGCGATGCGCCAGAGGTGGCCCAGGCCAAAAGAAAACGGCAGGGCATGCGGCAGCGGCTTGTAATGCAGATCCAGATAATTTTCGTTCAGGAACTCGCGAAAGCCCACGTCATCACCTCCGCCATAAAGCTGCCGCAGTTCCGCGCGCAGTTCAGGCACATCCACCCGCCGCATTGCCTCCTCATTCCGCAGCCCTTCGGAGGCAGCTCCGAAGTAGGTGCAGAGATAAGTGTCCGCCTCCACAGTGGCGCTGTCCACATGCCAGGATTGCACATCCGTGCGCAGCAGGTCGGGCTCGATGTCATTCACGTAGCCGTTGATGCAGTCGAGGCTTGGCAACAGCTCACGGTTACGCAGCAGTTCCTGATCTTGCAGCAAAATCTCGCGCGCCACCCGTCCCTCGTCGCTCAGTTCCAGCGCCAGAAGACGCTCCTCATCCAGGCTCGTGATCCCCCTCCCCACCTCCAGTTTCTCCACGATCTCACCAAAATCCCCCAGCAGCATGCGCGGCCAACACAAGGCATTGATGCCATCACGCATCGGCGTCATGACCAGTTCCTCAAAACTACCCACCACTTTCAGGCGTGGGTAATCTTGGGGGGGAGTGAATAAGGGCAGGCTCATGAGATCACCACATTTGCTGAGGACTTCTGGTCATGCTGACATGCATTCATTGATCAGCCGGTCGATCACACCTTGCGCGGCACCCGGCAGCGGATGCTGTTTCTGCAAGAGCTCCACCTTGTCGCGAAATTCCGCCACCACATCAAGTCGGATTTTTTTCATGGCCAGCAGCGTTTGCGCCAGGAGAATGCGCACCGATTGTGACTCCGGATGAGCAAGACAGAGATGCAAATTCCCCTCAATGATCTCACGCTCACCGCTTAAAAAACCGGGCTGCACCCCGTCCATGCCCGAGCAACGCGTGGCAAGCAGTTGCTCCAGTCGCAGGAGATAATACGAGAAGCTTTTCCCCCGCGGCACACCATAAGCAGCGGGTGGCGGCAGCACCTCGGCCCCAGTCTCGGCCTGCAGCAAAGCGAGAATCTCATCCATGAATGCAGGAATGGCAGCCTCAGGCGACGCCATCGAAAAATCGCGCTCCAGCGTGCCAATACAGGCCCCGTCAATCGTTCGCAGAAGGCGCAGCTCAAGACGCCACGGCTCTGCCTGAACCTTCAGATTCGCGGTCACGGCATAATCATTCGGCTCACTCCCCTGGCGCGCCATCCCCGCCGCCTGCTCATCGCTCCACGGACGGCCACCGACGATAAAACCATTGGTGGGACTGACCACCCAGGAAATCAGCGTGCCTGCACGCGCATCCGTCCGCCAGTAGGTTTGTTCGGCAAAGAACAAAGGCAGTGCCCGGCTGAGCCTGCCCGCAGCATCCGTCAGTTGGTGCTCGATGCGTTCTGCCGGAGCCGCATGCTCCACACTGCCGCACAGAAAGCAGATGGAAGGTCCCCCCGCATCCTTGACGGGATACAATTCGGCCGCAGGAGAATCCGCCTTCAGCCACACCGGTCCGTCCACGGTCAGCAGAGTGACCTCCAGTTTTTCAGCAACGGGTTCGGGTTGAATGGCCAGCCGGGTCTTGGCGAGCTCTGTATCCCAAAAACTCAGATGCTCTTTCCAGTCTGGACGCTTCTGCGCGTACAGCTGGTCCATGATGGATCTGGCATCATCCATCTGCCCAAGGTCCAGCAGGCCCTTGATCAAATTGTTGCCCACCTGCAGACCATGAATCTCAGCCTGAAAATGAGGAGCCGTCAGGTTCACCAGTTCCGGCAGATGCCCTTGCTGTCCCAGGTCTCCGCTCATTTGTGTCAGCAGATCCACCGGCGCCGGACGCGGCGCATTTGCCAGACTCTCCTGGTAAAGTAGTAGTGCTTCATCCAGCGAGCGCCGCTGTAGAGCCGCCCGTGCCAGCCACAGCTGCGCCCGCCAGCTTCCCGGCAGGGCGGCGATTCGTTTGAGTGCGTCCATCCCGGACGCTTCCCCTTGCTTTTCACGGTGCTCCACTTCGTACCAGCCGAGGGCATTGTCCTGGTTGGGATCCAATTCCAGCGCCTGCCACAAGGTTTGCATGGCCAGTGGGTTCGCATCCCGTTGCGCATGCACTTTCGCCAGATTGGTGAGCACCACGCCAGTCGCTCCATACTTGGCAATATGCGCCTGCAGCACGCGCTCAGAATCTTCCAACCGATTGCTCTTCAGCAAGGCGATGGCCAGCAAAACAGCGCCACGCTCATGGTTGGGATCGATCACCGCCAGTCGCTCCGCGCTCTCGATCAATTCGGAAATGAATCCATCCTCAAAACCGCCGATGATGAAGCCCGCAAGCTTTTCAGGATCATCCCATGCCTTTTGGATGTTCGGCAGCAGCATGGATTTCACCCATTCTTCCCGTGAGATGAAAAGCTCCCTTCCAAACGAATCAAAGACCTTGATCATGTTCGGATCTTTGGCCGGATCGCCATGAGGAGTGGGCGCCGCTGCTTTGGCTGGCACAGCAGCAGGCTGGGTCTTTTTCCCAAAGAATTTGTCGAAGAGTCCCATGGTGCTGTGTCAGTGAGCCGCCCGTTAAGTTCTGTCAGCAGTTTCGGCAACTGTCTGCTGCAGCCACTCATCATTTTCTCCTACCCCGCCACCACATGCCGCGCCTGCCTGCTCCCAGCAGTGCTGCGCTTCGGCACTTCACTCTCCGCAGCTTTCGTTCCGCTCAGACGCAGTGACTCGCGGCCCGGCACACGGTTCCAGTCCTGCATCATGGTGGCCGCCGCGACATCCAGCGGCACACCACACTCTTGAGTCAGGTGATCAAACAGCGCCTGCGCCAGCACCGGCAACGCGATCTGGTGCGTGCGACGAAGCTTCGCATACAGGCTCTCGGCGAAGGTCATGAACGCGGCAAAGGGCGATTTGCCCTCCCACAGCAGCGCCAGAGTGGCGGTAAAGTTCCCGCTGTTCGCCACCAGATCCCAGTAGCGCGCAAAACGCCGCATGCGCTGCATCTCGACAAAGGGAACGTCCCGGTTCTCCAGCATCTCGTAGGGCGGCACCGGTGAGTACTTCATCTCAAACTCCGCATCATGCCGCACGATCGGCGTGCCACGCAGCCGTTTCAAAATGCCCACCTGAATCTCCTGCGGCCCCATCTTCACCAGCCGGTCAAAGCCACGCCCAAAACTCGCCACGTCCTCTCCCGGCAGCCCCACGATGAGGTCGGCATGCACATGGATGCCCGTTTGTTCACGCAGAAAGCGCAGGTTGTCCTCCAGCCGCGTCAGGTTCTGCCGCCGGCTGATGTTCTTCGAGGTCGCCTCATCAAAGGTTTGAATGCCCACCTCAAACTGCACCGCTCCCGCAGGAAACTCTCGAATGATGTCACGCAGTTGCTCCGGCAGTCGGTCCGGCACCATCTCAAAGTGCAGGAACATCCCGTCACGCCAGCGATCTAGGAAAAAGCGCAGGATCGCCATGCTCGTCGGCAGGTGCAGATTGAAGGTGCGATCGACAAATTTAAACGTCAGCGCGCCCCGATCCAGCAGCCCCTGCATCGCCTGCAAAAACGACTCGATGGCAAAGGCACGCACCGGCACATCCAGCGAGGAAAGGCAGAACTCACAGGTAAAAGGACACCCACGTGACGCCTCCACATAGAGGATTCGATGCGCCAAATCCGACTCCGTGTAGAGATCGTAGGGCAGAACCACCTTCTCCAGCGTCGGCAGTCCTGCAGGCATCACCTTCGGCAGCGCCGCCTGCGCCGCCGCATCTTCACCCAGCAGCACGCCACACACTTCGGAAAACTTCAGATCCGCCTCGCCGGTGATCACATGGTCCGCCAGCGCCACGATGGGTTGTCCGTCCCATTCATACGACACCTCTGGTCCGCCAAGCACGATGCGGATCTCCGGTCGCAAACGCCGCAGCATCCCCAGCACCTCCGTCGTCTCCACGACATTCCAGATGTACACCCCGAAGCCCACAATGCGCGGCTCCAGCGCCAGCACCGCCTCCACGATTTCCAGCGGTGCCTGATTGATCTGAAATTCCGCGATGCAGGCCCGCTCACGCAAGGTTCCCAGGTTCGCCAGCAGGTAGCGCAGCCCGAAAGAGCTGTGGATGTATTTGGCGTTGAGCGTGGCTAGGACGATGTCGGGCATCACACCGAGTGTGGCCGAGTAGTCGCTGCGCGGCAAACACCTTTGCGCTCGCCTTGGTCCATCCTGCAGCCGCCCTCCCGCATTGGCACGCACGCTGCTTTGCATACGGTATCCTCTTAAATTCCAAGAATTGGAGACACCGAGACGAGTCATTCATGAAACTGCATCCCAGTCACCTCTTTCTGCTCACGGCGCTGGGCCTGTGCATCTACATCGTGGTTTCACACCTCGACTAGGCGGGCCGGGCAGGATCTTCAGCCTTGAGGAGGAAACTTACCTTTCACTCAATGTCAATGATATGGGGGCATCTTGCCGCACGCAGGCCGGGAGGCCTCCGCATGGAATGCACCCAAACTCCCGCAGGGGACGTTTGACATTTCAACCCACCCGCGCCTAACCTCCGCGCCCACCGATCCCGCAGTACATGCACGACACCTCACCGCTGCCTGAAAAGGAGTTCCGCTCCTATGCTCCAGGTTATTGGTCCGCCAAGAACATCTCCCCTTCCGACTGGAACAGCGCCAACTGGCAGCTCAAGAATCGGATCACGACCCTCAAACAACTTGAGGAGCACCTGACGCTCACGGAGGAAGAACGCGCAGGCGTGTTGCTCTCCGGCAACAAGCTGGCGATGGCCATCACCCCGCATTATTTCAATCTCATCGACGCCGAAGATCCAGGCTGCCCGATCCGCCGGCAGGTGATCCCCCGCATCGAAGAGACTTGGGAAGACCCCGATGAAATGAGCGACCCCTGCGGCGAAGACAGCCACATGCCCGTGCCGGGCCTGGTGCATCGCTACCCCGACCGCGTCCTGTTTCTGGTAACCGACCGCTGCGCCAGCTACTGCCGCTACTGCACCCGCAGCCGCGTCGTTTCCGGCGTGGGCGAACAGGAGCTGCACACCGAATTCGAAGCCGCATTCCGCTACCTGGAGCGCCACACCGAAGTGCGCGACGTCCTCCTCTCCGGTGGCGACCCCCTGCTCTTCTCAGACGCCAAGCTCGACGCCCTGCTCACACGTCTGCGTGCCATCAAGCACATCGAATTCATCCGCATCGGCAGCCGCGTGCCCATCTTTGTGCCGCAGCGCATCACGCCCGAACTCTGCAAGATGCTGCAAAAGCACCATCCGCTCTGGCTGAGCATCCACACCAACCACCCGCGCGAACTCACCACCGAAGTGCGTGACGGCTTGGCCATGCTTGCCAATCACGGCGTGCCGCTGGGCAATCAAAGCGTCCTCCTCCGCGGCGTGAACGACAATGCCGAAGTCATGAAAAGCCTCGTGCAAAAGCTGCTCATGTGCCGCGTCCGCCCTTACTACCTCTATCAGTGCGATCTGATCCAGGGCAGCTCCCACCTGCGCACCAGCGTGGCCGACGGCATCGACATCATCGAACAACTGCGCGGCCACACCACCGGCTACGCCGTGCCCCAGTTCGTCATCGACGCCCCCGGCGGCGGCGGCAAAGTCCCCCTCAATCCCGATTACGTCCTGGTCCGCGACGAACAGCGCGTGGTCATCCGCAACTACGAAGGCAAGACCTTCGAGTATCCCGAACCCGCGTTGGTGCGGCGGTAGAGTTCCTCAAGCCTGAGGTAGATATCCGACCGGCATAGCCATCGCTATAGCAGACGACCGCCGAGGGATTTCAAGGCAATAAGGTGCCATGCCACGCGACAGCGTTTTGGAGTGCGGTCGCGCAGATGCACGGCGCAAGCCTGCATCGTAGCTACCGCTTTCGCGGGGTGAAGCGTACTCTTTGGTCGTAAGCCTGCCGTCCGGCTTGCGAAAGCGGCGTCGCGCTTAGGCTTGCCGCACGCACTCCAAGAAGCTGTCGCGTTAACTCAGGCCCAAGCGCTGGTGGCAGCCCCAGGAAAACAAAGGCCTCATTCCCCCCCTCTAACCGCCCCCTTTAAGCCCGGTGCTTGAGGCACCTGGGTTGTCTTGGAACTTCAAGGCAAAGAGGTCGGCGTCGGACATCACAAACCTGAGCTTGATCACCGTCCCGTTCAGCCTGCCCACATCGCTCTCCTTCTTCCAGGTCACCACGCGGTCGAGGTGGTCACCGTAAATCGGATCACACGCATCCAGCGAGAAGCCAGGAACGGGCTTGCCCTGCGCATCCTGAATTTCCACCTGCATCTGTCCTGCCGCACTCGTCGCATAGTTGATCGTCAGTTCACTTCCTTCAAAGGTCAGCGGCCGGGTGATAAACTCGCCGCCTTCCAGCGGAGCGTTCACCGAGACAAAGCCATCCAGCCGCAGGGTATAGCGCCTGCCGTTGGTGAGGAACATCGACAGCTCCGTGTCCCCCGTCTGATGAATGCCGATCGCCGCGTAGTTCGCGCGGTTCGCCCAGCCCTCCTTGCTCAGCCCAGGGCGGATCAGGCTCTGAGTAAAGAGGCGGTCATAAGTCTCTCCGCCGCGTGTGCTCATGAAGAGGATATCCGTCGCCGCGCCGCGTTTCTCCATGAACCGCGTGGGCAGGGCCAGATAAAGATGCGGCGCCCTGAAGTAGGGCTGCGTGCACGCTGTGTAGAGATGCTCGCCCGGCAGATTGGCCTTCATCTCGACGAAGGGTGTCCAGTGGATGAAATCCTGCGACGTCGTACGGGCGATGCCGCGCAATCCGCCGATGAAGCGGCGAAAGTAACAGACGTAGCATTGCTCAGCCTCGCTCCAGAACGCGTAGTTCTGCGAGTCAAAATACTTGCCCCAGGCCTCCGGAATCACGGGCTCTTCGCGCAGTTTTTTCCAGTGGATGCCATCGGGTGAAACAAAGGCTTTCAGACCGCCCGGACCACGCTTCTCACGCACCGCCTGCTGCTGCGGCTGAAAGGCCAGACCGCCCAGCGCCTTGTATTTTTCATCTGCGGGCACACCGGGCCGGGTGTCAATAAACGGCGTAAAATTGTGATTCACCATGAACTCGTTCATGAGGATGATATTTCCTTCGGGAAAGGCGGGATGCTCATGAAGTCCCAGCTTTGGCAGCGTCCAGTGGATGCCGTCCACACTCTCTGCATAGAGGGTCACCTCGCCATCGTGATAAGCTTCGATGCCCTGTGTTTTCCAAGTCACCTTGGGGTCTTTGTCGCCGCGGTAGTAAAATTGAAACTTGTCCGGCGCACGCAATACTGTGGCGTAATTCCCATGCGGTCGCGGCTGCGTCACCGGCAGCATGAGCTGCGGCTCATGCAGCTTGAGCACCGTATTTTTCAGATCCCCCACCAGCAGGCGGTCCACAAACAGTTCACGTCGTGACCCAATGGCGACCACATCCTCCGCACCCTCTGCCGAGAACAGGACTCCGGCCAGGGAGGAAATGACCAGTAGCAGCCGCGACTGGCTGTGAATGAATGAGTGAAGAGTCATGTTGCTAAGATTGAGAGGTTATCCGCCACATCCGGCCACTGGTTGACAGGTGCTTGGCCATCCGTGCTGCGGACAGAAACGGACAATGGCCTGCGGAATCTTGAACAAAAGACCGGGCAACTGGCAAAATAACCGGAATCCCATTGCCTCCGCAGCGGCAGGACCCGAAGAGGTGCGGCGGTTAAGTTTCTCAAGACTGCGGAAACCGCCGGCAGTCGCGCTGCCAGAGCAGGAAGCCGACCGGCAGCGCCGCCAGCCAGAGCAGACGGCCCCCGAGGGACTTTACAGTGCGAAACTGCGCGGCCAAACCAAGCCCGCGCAGGAAGGCAAAACGGCTGTACTGCGCGGCGGCCCGTAGCAGCCTCAGAGGAGCGGTGAAGAACCAGCCGCATTCAAGATCGAGCACCATCTTGAACATGAGTCGATGCCCTTCGGCATTCGTGCGTGGACTGGAGAGACCATGAACCAGCGAGGGCGCATCCGTCCAATAGATCCGCAGCTCCTCATTGATGTGGCGAGTCACGTAGTGCTTTGACACCTGGCACCAGATGTAGGACTCCGGTATGAAATTGCCAGGCACGTCCTCGGGATAGGGAAACTGGCGGAGCACATCCACCCGAAGAAAACCCCACTTCTCCCCGCGCACCTTGTGCCGGTACTCGAGTTCAGCAGCCGAACAGTCCAGCGGGTCTGATGGAAAGCGTGAGCCGACGAGCAGGCCGTTTTGATCACGGCAGAGGCCGGTAACTCCCGAAAAAGATTCACGCTTGGCAGCAGGAATATTTTCCCAGTGATACTTCAAGCGTGCGAGTGCCTCCGGCACGCAGCCGTCGTCGGAATCGAGCTTGATGCTGAGCTGCCCCCGGGCTTCCCGCAGGGCGAGATTGTGCACATGGTGCGCACCACGGTGCGGCTCCCGCAGGTAGCGAACAGAAAACCTGGCTTCGCTTTGGTAACGGGCCATCAAGGCAGGAGTGTCATCCGTGGAACCGTCATCGATCACCAGCCACTCAAAATCGCTGCAGGTCTGAGCCTGCAAACTTTCAAACACGCGGTGAAGAGTGTGCGCGCGGTTGAAGGTGGGCGTGAAAACCGTGAAGAGCGGCATGGGACGATGACTGAGCCGAACCCTAAAGACTTAAGACTGAGGAACAAGCCGAAACCTGATGCCGCACACTTTGACGCAAGCGTCGCTCAATTCTCAATAGGCGTTGTCCCGCTTGAAGAAGGTCAGGAGCATGA
The DNA here is from genome assembly GCF_044373815.1 of Prosthecobacter sp. Taxonomy (GTDB): domain Bacteria; phylum Verrucomicrobiota; class Verrucomicrobiia; order Verrucomicrobiales; family Verrucomicrobiaceae; genus Prosthecobacter. Next base: position 19,186 of record NZ_JBIPNG010000061.1, read on the forward strand.
TCTGGAAGTCCAGCCAGAGGCTCCAGTTTTCAAGGTACCAGAGGTCGCACTGAATGCGCTCACCGAGATCCGTGTCGCCCCGGAGGCCGTTCACCTGTGCCCAGCCGGTCATCCCGGGTTTGGAGTGATGGCGCGCATTGTAATGAGGGATTTGATGCTTGAAGCCGGCAATGAGCTCAGGGCGCTCCGGACGCGGGCCGACGAGGCTCATCTCCCCCTTCAGCACATTCCAGAACTGCGGCAGTTCGTCGATGTTCCACTTGCGCATGAAGGCCCCCACTTTGAGACGGCGCGGATCGTCTTTGACGCACCATTGCGCCCCCTTGGCAGACTCGGCATTCATCTTCATGGAACGGATCTTGATGATGCTGAAGGGGACACCATTGAAACCCCAGCGGCGCTGGTGATAGAACACCGCCCCCCGTGACTCCAGCCACACCGCGGCGCTAAAGAATGCAATGATCGGGGCGCTCAGCACGAGCCCAATCGTGGCACCCACGATATCAACAATGCGCTTGGTCATGACATTGAGCGTGTCATCCAAAGGCAGACGAGTAACTCCCAGCACCGGAGTGCCGGCAATGGTTTCGAGGGTGAGACCAGAAACGAACACTCTGAAATACGAAGGGATGACCTTGAACTGGATCATTTCACGCTCACACAGATTGGCGAGGCTGATCATCTGCTCACGTGGGCCATGCAGATCCGCGACGACGACCATGTCCACGGCGTGCGTGCTGACGAGGTGCTCCACTTCGTGAAGATCCCCCAGGCATGGCACGACCTCGTCCACCGGACAGCCATCCTCATCACTGCCAGTCCTAACCCAGCCCATGATGTCAAAGGAGCCGGTCTGGTCCCGCTTCATGGTCTTCCACAAGGAAACTGCCTCAGCATTCCATCCCACAAACAAGGTGCGTTGCTGCAAAGCCTCAATGCGGCCCGGAGCACGCAGGCATGAGATGAAAATCGTGCGCCAGCCCAGAAGTAAAAGAAGCGCGGTGGCTCCATTGAGCATCACATAGACACGTGAGATGCTGGGTTCCAGCTTGAGCGCGAGCGTGATGGCAAGGAACCCGGCCGTCCAGACGAGCACCCCCTTGGCAATCTTGGAAGACACCCAGCGGGTGCGCAGCAGCACATTCTTGTGATAAATCTCCTGCCAGCCCAGCACTAGGATGAGCGACAGGCTCCCTAACGCCATGTGGCCGCCATACTGACGAAACGACATGCTGTCGAAATTTCCAATTTCACGGATGAAGGTATGGAATCGAAGCCAAAATGCCAGATAAGCCGCCAAGATGGCCATCACCAAGTCCCCCAATACGCTGACGAGAACCCAAAAGTGGGGGGACAACTGCTCATTCTCCCGCCATGCACGCCGTGCTTCGAGTGCCTGGAACACGGCACCCGAGCCCAGTATCTTGGAATTAGTGTTGGTTGCTTCCATGGCCTTAAAGTCTACTGACTACCTAAATTATACTCAATATAGGTTTAGCGGCAACCGAATACTATGGAAATTATCTCATGTTTGGAAAAAAGAACCGTTTAGCGTATCATTTTTGATAATTTGGAAACCCCGACAGCCGTTTCCAGCACCTCAGAACGTCAGCTTGAGGCCCGCCACGATACCGCGACCAGGCAGCGGGACGCGATCCTTGAGCACGGAGGTGTGCTCACGGGCATCTTCATTGGTCAGATTCATGCCTTTGACATAGAGATCGAGGGTGGTTGGCCCCTGAACAATGCGGTAGGTCAGGGTCAGATTGACCAGAAAGTAGCTGTTGGTTCGGGCTTCATTCATCGCCAGCTGGCTTTGCGGCGCGGCATAGATGCCTTCAAGGCGAGCACCGAAAGCACCGCGCTCCATGCTCAAAGTGCTGGATAGGTGGAAGGGCGGGATGCGAGGCAGAGACAGACCTGTTTTCGTGTCACGCGCACGCACCACGTCGGCACGCAGCTGCAGGTGCAGGTTGTTCTGGTGCTCGGGCGGCGCG
>NZ_JBIPNG010000379.1:0-6510 GCF_044373815.1 Prosthecobacter sp.
TATCACGGTATCAAACCCTATATATAGGGTTTGATACCGTGATACCAAACCACCCCCAGACAGGATCTCCAATGGGTTCAAAAGATCTTTCCAGTCAGCAGCCCCTCATACTTCCTCTTGGCAGACAGGATTGACGCCAACACCCCGTAGGTAAGGCTTCCTCTTTATGGTTTACCGCGCCCTCGCCCTTCTCATCACCGCCGCCTCTTTGGCCCACGCAGCCCCTGCGGAGCACGTCATCCTCATCAGCATTGATGGCTGGGCGCACCAGTACTTTGATGATCCTAAATGCCACATGCCCGCCGTGAAGGCGCTGGCCGCCAAGGGCGTGCGGGCGAAGCGCATGGAGTGCTCCTTCCCCACGGTGACGTGGACCAACCACACGACGCTGGTCACCGGCGTGCATCCGGGGAAGCACGGCGTGCTGGCAAATGAGTACTTTGACCGTGCCACGCGGAAGAAGGTGCCGCTGATTCCTGACCCGATTTTCAACAAGGACGAGATCGTCAAGACCCCCACCATCTATGACGCAGCCAAGGCCGCCGGTTTGACCACCGCCGGGGTGATCTGGCCCGCCTCGCGCGGAGCCAAAACGCTGGACTGGACGGTGCCGGATGTGTTTGATCAAGCGCTCTTCGAGAAATACAGCACGCCATCCCTGCTGGAGGAAGCACGGGCCGCCGGCATCCCCATCGAGAAGCAGAACGAGTGGTGCAAGCTGGGCAATCCCGGCAAGGCGCCGCGCGACTACATGTACTCGCAGCTTGCCCAGCACATCATCAAAAAGCACAAGCCGAACTTCCTCGCGCTGCACTTGGTGAGCCTCGATTCCTTTGAGCATGCTCATGGCCGTCAGGTCTCGGAGGCCTACTGGGCGGCAAATGATTCGGACAACCGCGTGGCGGACATCGTGCGTGCCACGGAAGAGGCGGGCATCCGCGACAAGACGACCTTCGTCATCACCACCGATCACGGCTTCGTCACCTACACCAAATCCATCAATGCCAACGCCGCGCTGCGGAAGGATGGCTTCGTCAAAGCCGTGCTGGGCAAGAGCCTCGCACCCGATTCCCAAGTCTTCGCCATGGCCGAAGGCGGCTCGTGCTTCGTGTATGTGCTGGATGATGCCAATCGTGACAACATTCTGAAACAGATCACGCCAACGCTCGGAAAACTGGAAGGTGTGGAGGGCGTGGTCGAGGCGAAGGACTTCGATGCCAAGCTGCATCACCTCACCGCTGCCAAGGATGGCCGCGAACCCGACCTCGTGCTGCTGGCTGCTGACGGCTACACCTTCACCGATTCCCTCGCTGACAACAACGTCATCATTCCAAACGATCCTCCCAAAGGCGCCCATGGCCACTTTCAGCTCGACCCCAATCTCTACGGCGGCTTTGTCATCAGCGGCGCCGGTGTGAAGCAGGGCGTGGAGCTCGATGAAATGAAGAACATCGACGTGACACCCACGATGGCCAAGCTCCTCGGCATCCCCTTCCCTGACGCGGATGGACGTGTGCTGAAGGAAGCGCTGGCGAAGTAACCGCGTTGGATCATGGACAAGGCCCGCCGAACACGGTCCAATCAACGCCTGCGCAAGGTGTTGGATGACCGGCCACGGCGGATTCAAATGCTGCTGGAACGAGGATTCATCAAAAATGCGTCGGAGATTCCTGACGATGCCATTCCGATCGATCCTGAGTTTTCGACGAAGGCCGGTCTTTGCATCCCGGCTGTTTGCTACCAAGACATCGAGTTTGTCTGCACCGACTGCGGCAGACCTGATTTTTGGTCTGCAGGTTCACAGCAGCATTATTTCGAGATTTCGAAAGCATCCCCCTACAAGCAACCCAAGCGCTGCTACGACTGCAGGCAGCAAGAGCTGGCAAGGAAGACACAGGCAGGAGCCGGATCCAGGCACAAGTCCTCTTGATCTGACACTTGCTTGCTGGGTAGATTTCACGCTCTGGTAGGAGAGGGATCGTCCCGATCCCTCCACGCCCCGCCAACGCACTCGGTTCCGCGCCGGTAAGACGCGACCTTCTTTTTCGGTGACGCCACATCCATCGGCGCTGTACCAGGAGATCAAGATGATCCCCCTCCGTTTCCTACAGCATGCCCGGCGTGTAGCGCGGGCGATTGTCCACACCCGCACCGATCTGCTGACGCATGCGGGTGTCATCCAGGGCGCGATCCACGCAGTCCTGCAGCGCGCGGGAGGTCAGCTCACGCAGGACGGGCACGGGCGAGCCGCTGCCGGGACGGAAGGCATTGCTCTGGCGCTCACCTTCATAGACATGCGTGAAAAGAACCCGGCCAGACGTGGCTTCCACGACGTTCACGCGGATGCGCGCATAGCCATAAGGATGCACGAGAAGCTGCGAGCGCAGATCCTGGATTTCCCCGGTGAGGATAAAGCGGCCCTTCACCTCTGTGGCCAGCATGCCTCGCGACTCCAGCGCGTAGCCAAAGGCATTGCGCACGACATCGCTGACCGGCAGGCGGGTTTGAATGGTATCGACCGACGGGCCGATGGGCAGGCGCACATGGCCGAGCGTCTGGGCCTGCTCACCGCGCTTGTCCTTGAACTCACCGACGGCAAAGTCCGGTGTGCCCCGCAGCATCCGGCCGTTCTGCGGCACGTAGTCGAGACTGATGACCGAGGAATTTCCACACGAAGTGAGGTTGAGGCAGGCTGCGACTCCGAGAATGACTGAAAAGCACCGAAAGTTCATGGAGGCCATCTTTAGTATGCCTTGGCCACGAATCAATGCGCTAGATTCACCCAGTGCCCGCCCGCAGGCAAAAAAACAACCCTGCCGGAACTCGGAGCTCAGGAAAAAAACCCCCAAAACCTGAATCCAATTAACCCGGCAGGGTTGATTTAATGAATATATTCGGAAACAGCTTCGCCATGCAATACCAAAAAGTTCTTCATCGAAAAAAGGCAGGTCTTCTCGCTCTACTGGCCATCGGCATTTCCGCCCTGTGCCCTTCAGAGTCTCACGCACAGCTAGGTCGCGGGGTGCGCCAGGTCATCGTCACCCAGGCAGCCACCTGGAATTCAAATACCGCCAGCATGCAGTGCTACCAGCGCGCCTCCGCCGGGGCTCCCTGGCAGGCTGTCTTTGAAAAGCCCGTACCGGTTTTGCTGGGCAGAAAAGGACTGGCCTGGGGACGTGGCGTCTTCAATCCCCCACGGAACGGCATTCCCGCCAAGGTGGAGAAGGACTGGAAAGCACCCGCTGGTGTGTTCCAGCTTGGCTCGCTGTTTGGCTATGCCCCCACCCCGCCCGGCGGCGCCCGCTGGCCCTACATCCAGGTCGGCCCATGGGACGCCTACGTCGATGATTCGACCCTGCCCCAGTATTACAACCGCCATATCCGCATTGATCCCCGCCAGGGCATCCCACCGTGGTTTGAGAAACAAAAAATGCGCCTGGGAGATGCCGCCTACAAGTGGATGCTCGAAATCCGCCACAATCAGCAGCCCTCCGCCCCGGGCTATGGCAGCGCGATTTTCTTTCATGTGCGTCGCGGCCCCGACAAGCCCAGCGCCGGCTGCACCACCATGGCCGAGGGAGATCTGACCCGCCTCCTGCGCTGGATCGATCCCACCGCTTCACCGCATTACGTCCTGCTGCCAAAAGCGGACTATGCCGCGCTGCGTGGGGCGTGGGCGCTGCCGTAGGTTGTTCGCGAAGCAAAGTTGACCAGTTGCGGCGCAACTGGAGTGCTTTCCGGAACCAGTAGCGGCGCAACTGGGCTACTTTTAGCGCCCCGTGCTCTTGATCGCCTTTTTGAGCCACTCGCCTTCTTCTTTCCAGGGGGAGGCGTTGCGCAGTTCCGCGACCGTCATCGGCAGGCGGGCGCTCCAGTTGCTGTCGGCGGCGATGCCGGGGACATTGAAGCGGTCTTCCAGGCCATAGAGGTCCGTGAGCATGAAGGCGGCATAACGCGCGTTGCTGGTGAGCAGGGCCTCCAGCAGGGCGTGACGGATGTGCGCATCGTATTCAGGCCAGCCTTCGGAGGAAAAGCGCAGGCCGGCAAACTCGGCGAGATCGCCCAGCTCCTTGTAACCCAGATCGCGCTCGGCTTCATCGCTGCTGGCGGCATCGCGGCGGCGGTGCTCCCAGTGCGTACGCATCGGCTCATGATCATGCGTGGCGTAGGTGGTGAAGGCGCAGTTGTCATAGGTGCTGCCCATGACGACGCGGCCCAGCTCATTGTGCTCCCACTGGCTGACTTTGAAGCCGGGGATGTCGAGGCTGAGCAGATGCGGGCGCACGTAGTCAGGCACGGTGCCCAGATCTTCGGCCACCACCTCGGCTTTGCCGGCAGCGGCATCGAGGATCATGCGCAGGTATTTGTCACCATTGGCAAGATTGGCGGCCTTGTGCTCGGGCGTGTCGTCGTCGTTTTCGATGAAGTGCGGCAAACGACCGCCGGTGAGGGCTTTCGCTTCCTCATCAGTGAGATAGCAGAATTCCGCATTGCGAGTGGGCCGCCACGGGAAGCTGTAGATGCGGTAGAAGCCCAGCACGTGATCGATGCGGAAGATGTCAAAGACCTCCGTCAGCTTCTGCGTGCGCTGCCGCCACCACTGAAAGCCGCCCTGCTCCATGACGTCCCAGCGGTAGTGCGGGATGCCCCAGTTCTGGCCCCAGCGCTGGACGAAGTAGTCGTCCTTGAAATAGGTCTCCGGCGGAGCGCCGCCGCACCAAGAGAGATCAAACTGCTCCGGCTTGAAGAACACATCGGCGCTGCACCAGGAGATGCCGAAGGGAATATCCCCCATGAGCTTGACGCCCTTCCCATTGGCATAGGCACGGAGTTCCCCCCACTGGCTGAAGCAGAGCCATTGTACGTAGGCATGGAAGAGAATGCGGTCGTCGATCTCATCGCCCTGCGTATCACGCCAGGCGTGGGCTTTGGCGGCGGTGTTCAGGTCTTCGCGCCAGTTCGCCCAGTCTTCATGCCCATGCTCTTCCATGAGGACTTTGAAGAGGCAGAAGTCATCCAGCCATGCCGCCTCCTTCTCGCAAAAAACCTCAAATTGGGCCATGCGCTCGGGCTGGCCTTCGATCTGGCTGAATGCACGGCGAAGCAGCGTGTTTTTCAGGCGTCGCACCTTGGGATAGTTCACCGAGCCATGCCGCAGCAGATCGGCCCGCAGGATGCCGGTGATGGCGTTGTAGAATTTTTCATCCAGCTCAGGCACCACCGCCGGGGAGAGATCCAGCGTGAGGTAATCCAGCGCGACGGAGCTGATGGCGTTGTAGGGGCTGCTGTCGCTGCCGGTGGCGTTGATGGGCAGAAATTGCACAAAGCCGATGCCCGCATCCGCAGACCAGTCGATCAACTGCCGCACCCCGCCGATGTCGCCAATGCCGAGATCCTCAGGAGTGCGCAGGGCAAAAACGGGGATCAAAATGCCGGCACGGCGTGGCTGAATGGTGGGCATGGGCGGTGGAGGATTGCCAGAATGACAATGTTTGGTGGCTGTCTGGTGCGATTTGGGTAACTTCGCAAGCGTATTAGAGCACGATGCGTTCCCAATCCCTGACGATGCTGATGTTTTTGTCAATCTCCGCCGCCTCGGCAGCGGAGACGAAGGAGCCACGCGTCATCGATTTCAAAGGGCCACCGCATTCTTACCTCGAATGGAAGCCGAAGGACCGCTTTGCCGAGTTTCTGGAGAAGGCGCAAAAAGGCGGCGTGAAGCTGGACACCACGAATGACAAGGCCTTCCTCACCAGCCTGCTGGAGGCGCTGAACATCCCCGTCAGCTCGCAGATCATGGTGTTCTCCGCGAGTTCACTTCAAAGCGAGATCATCAATCCGCGCAACCCGCGTGCTCTCTACTTCAACGAAGACACCTACCTCGGCTGGGTGCCCGGCGGGCTGGTGGAAATCATCGCCGCAGACCCTGAGATGGGCCCCATGTTCTACGTCTTTGACCGCCTGCGCCCCGGCGGCCCGGTGCCCAATGTGGCGCGCTCAACCAAATGCATGAACTGCCATGCGGGCAATGCCACACGGCGGCTGCCGGGATTGATCGCGGAGTCCCTGCTCGTCTCGCGTGCTGGGTCCAGCTTGGAAACATTCCGCCGGGATGTGCAGGGGCACCAGATCCCGCTGGAGGATCGCTTCGGCGGCTGGCATCTCACCGGCCAGCACAACATCGCCAACAACAAGGCGAACGTCATGGGCATCCCGAACAACGGGAAAAACGAGATCACCTCCGTGAATCCCGGGCAGTTCTCCGACCTCAGCCTGCACCTGCTGCCCACGAGCGACATCCTGCCGAATCTGACCAACGAGCACCAGATGGGCTTCGAAAACCGGCTGGTCTATGCCATCTACACCGTGCGCCAGCTCAAGAGCGAGGGCAAAGGCATGCTGGGCGCTGCGGCCAAGGCGGAGATCGAGGAACGCGCCCAGGAACTCGCGCGCTACATCACCTTTACCGACGAAGCCAAGTTCCCCGCCAAAGGCATCGTCGGAGATCCC
>NZ_JBIPNG010000380.1:0-6500 GCF_044373815.1 Prosthecobacter sp.
TGCGTCTAGCCCTCCGCCATCTCCATACTTGTGCTGATCAGTCTCCACCATCTGCTGTTTGTGCTTCTGCCCGTCGCTCTGACGGTGCGCCTGTACGTCAAACCACGACCGGCCACGACCGACGTGGCGAATGGCATCGCGCGCTTCTGCCTCGGCATTGGCAAGTGGGTGCTGCTGGTCGATCCACTGTGGCATCTCGCAACGATAAGTTTCCGTGGCGGCCCGGAAAGCCTGGGCACCAGCGTGGCGTGGATGGGATTTCTGGGGCTGCTGCTCAGCCTGCATTTCTTTTTCACCGCCACTGGCGATGTGATCGCCGGACTGGGCGGCATGTTGGGATTCAAGGTGGCGGAGCCGGTGCAGGAGGTGCTGACGCTGCGGCGCTTCACGCGTGGAAACTGGCTGCGGTTGATAGTGCTCTTGCTGGCCATCACCGTGATCGGAGCGCTGGTGCAAACGGCTTCGTTCGGCGACACCTGGCTGCATTTGAAGGCGTTGTTCGCACCTCCGACGCGGACGATCCCCACGCTGATCCAGCAGGCGCGGGTGCGGACAGATTTTCACGTCCTCACGATATTTGCAGGCCTGGTCTGCCTCATAGGCCTTCCGCATTCGCGCGATTTTCTGCGCGAGCCGGCGCCATGGAAGGCGACGATCTGCCTTCTCATTTTCACCTTTGCCGTGGCGATGCTTTGGACGCATGCCGCCCCCATGTCATGAAACCGACGCTTCCCCGAATCGACCCAGCGAAGCGGACCGTGGTGCCGCCCGACCCGGAACTGAGCCCCAAGGCAGCTCGAAACATCATCCGTGTGTTTGTCCTGCTGCTGGCCGTGCCTCTGCTGTTTGAAGCCGCGTCATGGTTCACGTCTTCCAAAACCAATCTGGCGGCGGCAACGGTACGCAGCGGATTGCAATGGCTGCTGAACCATGGCCTGAATGAAGGCAACCGCACCGTGTATCTCGGACGCGAAGGCTGGCTCTTTGACCAGCGTGAACTCGACCGCCTGGCACATGCCAGACGCCCTGCCAACGAAGTTCAATCCGGTTTGATCAAGCTGGCATCACAGCTGAAGGCTCAGGATACGACACTGCTGGTGATCACGATTCCAGACCGTGCCACGATGTATCCTGAACAAATCCGTCCCGGCCGCTATCTGGACGTGGTGCGCTTGAAAGGTGAGGCGGGCAGACTGGCTGAGTTAAAAGCGGCGGGCGTCGATGTGCTGGACATGACCGAAGCCCTTTGGGAATTCCGTGACAGGCAGCCGGTGTTCTTTTCGCATGACAGTCACTGGACCCCTGAGGCCATGAAGGCGGTGGCCCTGGCGTTGTACAAGCATGTGTATGAAAAGCTGCCACGTCTGAGCAGCCCGGAGACGCCCGTGATCAATGCCAAAATTCTTGATCGCACCGACCCCGGCGATCTGGCACGCAGACTCGATCCGCTGAATACTGCCAAGCTGCTGGGGGAGGAAGAAGCAAACTTGGTTTCAATCCAAGGCTTCCCACCGAGCGATAAATCCCCCATTGTGCTGCACGGCGGTGAGCTGATGCGTGTTTACGATGATGCGCAGCTCAGCTTTGGTGGGGGCGGTCAGGCGCCGGAGGCTGGTTTTGCCACGCAGCTTGCCACTTTGCTGGGGCGCCCTCTGGACGTCCGGGGCATGCCGGTGCCGGGAGAAAGCTACGAAGACAAGAAGCTCGTCATCATTCTGTTGCCGATGGCGGAACTGGTGCCGTAAGTTTGGCGAACTCATGCTGCGACTTCTCCTTCACTTTTTTTTCGGCGGCGTCTTTGTCTATTCGGGGATTCTGAAGGTGGCGGATCCGATGTCCTTTCTCGATGACATCCGTAGCTTCGATCTGCTGGGAGATCCCTGGGCTGCATGGCTGGCCATGGGCCTCCCTTGGCTGGAAATCTTCGCAGGCCTGGCGGTCATGAGCGGTCTGCTCCGTTCCGGCGGCCTGCTGATCTTGAACGGGTCGCTGCTTATTTTTCTGGCAGCCATCAGCATCTCATGGTGGCGCGGCATCGACATCCGCTGCGGCTGCTTCGGCCACGCAGATGCCACCTCCAACTACCGCGACCTCATCCTGCGCGATGTGCTGCTGCTGCTCGCAGGGATTGTACTCGCATGGCACGGGAAGCCGAAAGCAAAAGCATGAGCGCTGAACTGAAATACCACTTCGCCTCGGACAACACGTCCGGCATTTGTCCTGAAGCCTGGCAGGGGCTGGAAGAGGCCAACGCAGGCTATCAACCCAGTTATGGGGCAGACTCGACCACCGCAGAGGCCTGCGAGATGTTCCGGCGCTTTTTCGAGACGGACTGTGATGTGTACTTTGTCTTCAACGGCACGGCAGCGAACTCGCTCTCGCTCGCCACGCTGTGCCAGAGCTACCACAGCATCATCACCGCACAGGAGGCGCATGTGGAAACGGACGAATGCGGTGCACCGGAGTTTTTCAGCCACGGCTCGAAGATCCTGCTCGCCCGCAGTCCGCTGGGAAAGCTTGATCCTGCTGATGTCATTCGTCTGGCGACAAGCCGCAGCGACGTGCATTTTCCGAAGCCACGCGCCCTGAGCATCAGCCAGAGCACGGAACTGGGCACGGTGTACCGCCCCGGAGAGGTCAAGGGCCTTGGCGCAGTCGCGAAAGAACATGGCCTGTCCATTCACATGGATGGTGCGCGGTTCTTCAATGCGCTGACCGGATTGAACTGCGCACCAGCCGACATCACCTGGCGAGCCGGGGTGGACGTGCTTTGCTGCGGCGGCACAAAGCTTGGCATGGCAGTGACGGAGGCCGTCGTTTTCTTCAACAAAGAACTGTCCCAGGAGTTTGCGTACCGTTGCAAGCAGGCAGGGCAGCTTTGCTCCAAAATGCGCTTCATCTCGGCGCAGTGGTTGCGCATTTTGAGTGATGAAACCTGGCGCAGGCATGCGCAAAACGGCAACTCCCTGGCCCGGCGCCTCTCTGATTCACTCGGCCATCTGCCGGGCGTGCAGATTCTCTACCCGGTGGATGCCAATGCTGTGTTTGCCAAGCTGCCGGACCGGATGAAGGAAGGCCTGAAGGAGCGAGGCTGGGTTTTCTACAGCTTCATCGGCGGCGGTTCACGCCTGATGTGCTCATGGCGCACCACGGAGGCGGATGTGGATGCCTTCGTCGCTGATGCAGCAGCCTTCGTGTGAGACTTCTTACACGCCTTCCGGCGCAGCGTCAGCCGCTGCGGCTTCTTCTGCGACGGTTGAAAGGCGCTTGAAGTGCAGCTGCAGAACACGCCTGAGGTCGGCCTTGGTGGTGGTCACCTCATACTCTTCAATGACCACTTTTTCGCCCACCTTGGGGAGATGGCCGAGGAGGTGCGTGACATAACCGCCGATGGTGGTGACTTCGTCGCTGTCGAGGTCGATGCCGGTCTGGTCGGCCAGTTCGTAGAGGTTGTAAGTGCCTTCGACGGTGAATTCGTTGTCGTTGATGCGGCGGAACTCGCTGACTTCATGGTCGAATTCGTCCTGAATATCGCCCACGATTTCCTCGAGCACGTTGTCGAGTGTCACAATGCCGACGGCACCGCCGAATTCATCGACGGCAAGGGCCACGTGAACGTGTTTGTCGAGGAAGAAGCGCAGCAGCTTGTCGATGGGCATCATCTCCGGCACCATCTGCAGCTCGCGTTTGATCTTGCGCAGATCCGGCTGCGGTTTGCCGATGAGGCTGAGCAGATCTTTGATGTGAATGGTGCCGATGGCGTGGTCGAGATGCCCCTCCACGAGCGGATAGCGCGTGTGCTTGGAATCGATGGCGATCTTGAGGTTGGTCTCAAAGGTTTCATCCGCATCGAGCGAGACGACCTGGTTGCGCGGCGTCATCACATCACGCACACAGCGGTCATTGAGAGCGAGGGCGTTGAGAAGGATGTCCTTCTCGGTTTCGGTCACCTCCTTGGATTTCTGGCTTTCGGCCACGATGTGGCGCAGTTCTTCTTCAGAGTGGGCGATCTCGTGCTCGGAAACGGCCGTGATGCCCAGAAAGCGGAGGACGAGGTTGGTGCTGGCGCTGAGAATCCAGATGGCCGGCTTCAGCAGGATGTAAAACAGGTGCAGCGGGCGCGCGATCAGCAGCGCGGTTTGCATGGATTTGCGGATGGCAACCACCTTCGGCGTCTGCTCACCAAGCACGACGTGCAGGAAGGTGACGATGGCATAGGCGATGCCGATGGACGTCCAGCGGATCACGGTCTCGTTGACGATGCCCATTTTAAACAGCATCGGCTGCACGACAACAGCGACAAACGGCTCACCAAAAATCCCCAGCGCGATGCTGGTCAGTGTGATGCCCAGCTGCCCGGCGGAGAGGTAGGCGTCCAGATTGCGCGTTACGGTCTGCGCAAATTTGGCACCACGCATGCCGTCTTCGATGGCGGCCGTCAGCTGGCTGTCCCTGACTTTGACGATGGCAAACTCGGCCGCCACAAAGAAGGCGTTGAGCAGTACGATGACCAGCACGATCACAGCCTGCCAGAAGACTTCACCAGCGGTGAAACTCCACTCGCGTACGAGTTCGGCAGAGGCATTGGCGAGCAAAGGAGTCATGAGGCGGCGCGATCAGGCGTTCACAGCTTCTCGTAATTTCCATCGCATCGTTTTTCGAGGATGGTGAAGCCGGCGGCCTTGGCGTCGGAAACGGAGAGAGTTTTGGTGATCTTCGGCGTGCTAAAACCGGAAATGAGTTTTTTGACCGGCTGCCTGCAAAGAGGGCATGCCTCAAGCGCAGGCCTGCTGAGCGGACGGCGCAAGTCAAAGCCTCTGCGGCAAGCAGGACATCCCTTTTCAGGGTCTTCAGCGATGTAGGAGTAGGTAGGCATCAGAAGAGTACGCGCCGCCTCTCCAAGCAGCCAGAGTCGGCCCCTGGCTGCAAGATCGGACGGAATTCTACCAGCTGGACTTCGTCACCCCGGGGATCATCCCTTGGGAGGCGAGTTCGCGGAAGGTCATACGAGACATCTGGAAGCGGCGAATGAACGCGCGACGACGGCCGGAAACGCGGCAGCGGTTGATGAGACGTGTCGGGCTTGCATCACGTGGAAGCATGGAGAGGCCGACGAAGTCGCCTTTCTCCTTGAGTTCTGCACGGAGTTTAGCGTACTTTTCGACGGTTTTACGTTTGCGCTTGTCGCGCTCGAGCCAGCATGTTTTTGCCATAGGGGCGCGGAGTCTGCCCCAAAGCGCTCCTTTCGCAAGAAAAAATTTCTACTAGCGAACGCTCTATTTCACGCTAAATGCCCAATCACTATGGTCATCTTTACTGGAATGTGTCTTGCAGCCGGCCTGCTTTTCTGCGGCGTTATCGCTTTCACCTACCTGGTGAAGGGCTGAAACCAGCCCTTTTCGAGGCCTCTTACTGGTAGAGAAAAGTCGTCAGCGGACTGGTGGCTGAAGCCTCTCCAGCGCCTTCGCTCAGGCCGATTTCATAGGCGCTGCGCCCGGCTTCCACAGCCATTTTGAAGGCTTGTGCCATCCGAACGGGGTCGGCAGCCACGGCAATGGCGGTGTTCACCAGAACGGCATCCGCACCCATTTCAAAGGCCTCGGCGGCATGGCTGGGAGCCCCAATTCCGGCATCCACCACCACCGGCACCGTGGCCTGGGTGATGATGATTTCGATCATACGCCGCGTCACGATGCCCTGATGCGAGCCGATGGGAGATCCCAGTGGCATCACCGTGGCCGTGCCCACATCCTGCAGACGGCGGGCCAAAACGGGGTCGGCATTGATGTAAGGGAGGACGATGAACCCCTCCTTCACGAGAATTTCAGCCGCCTTGAGCGTCTCAATCGGATCTGGCAGCAGGTAGCGCGGGTCCGGATGGATCTCCAGCTTCACCCAGTTGGGCAGCCCCGCCGCCACGGCCAGTCGGGCCAGGCGCACCGCCTCCTCCGCATTCATCGCCCCGCTGGTGTTTGGCAACAGCAGGACGTTCTTGGGGATGAAATCGAGGATGTTGGCAAAGGGATCGCCCTTGCCGGTCAAATCGGCCCGGCGCAGCGCCACGGTCACGATTTCCGTTTCCGAGGCCACGATGGCATCCCGCATCAGCTCACCGCTGGCGAATTTGCCCGTCCCCATCATGAGGCGGGAGTTAAACTGACGATTGGCGATGGTGAGGGGCAGATTTGGCACAGGAAGTGAGAGATGCACCCAATCTCGCCTCACGCAAGCATCACCCGCTGCAGCAGCTCACCTGTCGGTGGCTGGATGCCGATGTAGAAGTCGCCAAATTCACCGTACTGGGTGGTGACTTCATCGAAGCGCATCTCATAGACGATGCTTTTGATCTGGAACATGTCGTGCGCGAAGAGCGTCACGCCCCACTCGTGGCTGTCGAGGCCGGTAGAGCCGGAAATGAGCTGGCGCACCTTGCCGGCGTACTTGCGGCCCGTTTTGGCGTGGCCGCCCATGAGTTCGCGGCGCTTGGCAAAATCGTTGGC
>NZ_JBIPNG010000062.1:0-20954 GCF_044373815.1 Prosthecobacter sp.
GCCAGCTCGGCCCGGAATTGTATCGCAAATGCATCCGGACGTATCTTGAGCGCCATCGCAACAGCATCGTTCGAACTGAAGATCTGCAGGACGTCATTGAAGAAGTCAGCGGGCTTTCGTTTGACCAGTTTTTCGACCAGTGGCTCTTCCATGGCGGCGTGCCTGAATTGAAAATCGACTATGCCTGGGACGCGGCTTCCAAGCAGGCCCGAATCACCGTTCGGCAGACTCAAAAACTCAGCGAACAAGTGCGCCTCTTCCGCGTACCGCTGCCAGTTGGCTTTGCCATTCCCGGACAAAAGGAGCTGCTGCGTGTCAAAGCAGACGTCAGCAAAGAGGTCGAAGACTTTTATTTCCCCCTGCCCGCCCAGCCGGAACTGGTGCGCATCGATCCCGACTACACCGTGCTGGCCAAAGTCGCCTTCACACCAGCAGGTCCTATGCTCGACAAGCAGCTGCAATCTGATGTCCTCGGCCGCCTGCTCGCCATCAGCACGCTTGATGGGAAGCACATCGACAAGCTTGGCAAAGCCCTGCGTGAAGATGCCTTCTACGCCGTCCGTGCAGAAGCAGCGAAAGCCCTCGCGAAAATCGCCGAGCCCGAAGCCCGTGCGGCATTGATCGCAGGCAGCAGCAACCAGCCCGATGCACGCGTGCGCAGGACCATCGTGCAATCTCTTGCGCCCCTGAACACGGCGGAATCCCAGGAGACGCTTTGGAAAATGGCCCAGAGCGAAAAGAACCCCGACATTCTCGCCAGCATCATCGAAACCTGGGGCGCTCGCCCTGGGGATGCCTCAGTTGCCAAAGCACTCCGCACCCACCTGAGCGGCACAAGCTACAACAGCGCGCTTCAGCTCGCCGCCATCAAAGCACTGCGCGCTCAGGACGACGAATCCGCCGTTCCAGACCTGCTGGCCCGGCTGCAGTCCCTCAACGATCTCCGTGGTCGTGATGCAGGCATCGCATTCGATGCAGTCGCCTTCCTCGCACGCCGGCCCACGAACACGCAACGCGACGCCGTGCGTGAATTTCTCTCCACAAAACTCACCGACCCTCGGCCCAGCTGGCGTATAGCCAGCACCAAGGCTCTCGGCACGCTGCGCGATCCCAAGGCGCTTGCCGTGCTGGAGCCACTGCTCGCCAGCGGCAATGCTCGCATCGATCCCGTGCGCGAGGCTGCAGCCAAATCCGTGCAGGACATCCGTGCGGGCTTGGAGAGCCCCGCCGATCTGAAAAAACTCTGGGACCGCGTGCAGCAGTTGCAAAAGCAGGCCGAGGAACAACAGAAAGAACTCGAAACCCTGAAGAAAAAATCACAGCCAGCCGCCGCCGAAAAGAAAACGGGCAAGTAATCAATCATGCGATTCCCACGCCTTCTCACCATCGCCACCAAAGTCGTCAAAGACACTCTTCTCTCACTGCCGTCGGAGATCCGCAATGAAGCTGGAGACTGCCGCATTGAGCTGACGGAGATGGATGCCCTGATCGATATTGATGAGGATCTGGATCCCGATCTGCTGGGCCTGTTTGAAGGTCTCTCCCGCAGTGATGGGCTGCCGGAAACTCCGGACGAGATGCCGCGCATCCGCCTCTTTCTCGACAATCTCTGGGACGAATGCGCCGGTGATCTCACCACCTACCGCCACGAAGTACGCATCACCTTCCTCCATGAACTGGGCCACTACCTTGGGCTGGATGAAGACGAGGTGGCGGCGCTGGGGCTGGAGTGATTCACACCATCTTCCGCCGTCCGTGCAAGGCCTGATACAGCGTGAGTTCATCCACGTGGTCGAGTCCTCCCCCGGCAGGCATGCCCTGCGCCAGACGGGTGACGGCGATGCCAGCCGGGCGCAGCAGATCGGCAATGTAGCTGGCGGTGGCTTCGCCTTCGACATCGGAGCCAAGGGCGATGATGACTTCTTCCGTGTGAAGATCCCGCACACGATTGACCAGTGACTCCATGCGCAGGTCTTCCGGGGTCACATTATCGAGCGGCGAAAGCCTGCCGCCGAGGACGTGATATAAGCCTTGGAACGCTCCTGATCGCTCCATGCGCAGCACATCCGCAGCTTGCTCTACCACGCAAAGCTGCCGCTGCTGGCGGCGCGGATCGTGGCAGAGCAAACACTCGCTGTCGCTTTCAATGAAGAACCCGCAATCATCACAGGGAATGATGCGCTCCCTGGCCTCCAGCAGCGTGTTGGAAAGCAGGGGGATGCGCTCATCACTCTTTTGCAACAGCCAGATCATGAGACGCTCCGCGCTGCGCGGTCCCAGGCCCGGCAACGATTTGAGCTGGGCGACGAGTCGCTGGATCGCAGGTGGATAGTCGATACGCACGGCAAAAAAACTCAGGTCACCGCGAGCTTGCGCGAATGTTTGGGTGTCTCTTTGCCCGGTGAAGATTTTTCCTTCAAAGCCAGATCAACGCGGTCCATGAAGTACTTGAGCGGCGCATCCTCACGGTCCTCGATGACGGCACTGTTGAAGCTTTCCTGCGCCTGCTTCAGATCGCCTTTGCGATACTGCACCACGCCCTGCCAGAAGGAATCACGGGCGCGGATGTCCGGCTCTGGCAGCGCACCTTTCTCAGCAAGCAGTTCATACACCTCGCTCATCTGACTGGAGCCTACGGTGCTGACCATTTCCATCGGGCGCACCTCGGCATTGTCCTTTGCCAGTGCATACGTCCTCGCGCTTAGAAGCACCTTGCTGCCGTACTCGGCATTCAAGATGCAGAGCTGCGAAGCAAAATCGATCACATCTCCCACGGCGCTGAAGCTTTCAAAGTGACTCACCCCAAACAGACCGCAGACCGCCGGCCCGGTGCTGAACGCCACGCCAATCTGCGCCTTCTTGCCGAAGCGCTGATCGATTTCTCGCGTCAGCGTGGCCACGTGGTTGCGCAGC
Organism: Prosthecobacter sp.; assembly: GCF_044373815.1. Classification (GTDB taxonomy): domain Bacteria; phylum Verrucomicrobiota; class Verrucomicrobiia; order Verrucomicrobiales; family Verrucomicrobiaceae; genus Prosthecobacter. The sequence continues at coordinate 2,914 of NZ_JBIPNG010000062.1, forward strand.
ACGGCGGCCACCTGGACGGCGTGAAGAGCATGATGCTCGTCTGTGAGCGGGAATCCAAAGAAGACGCGCACCTGCCGCGCATTGCAGTCATCCAGATAGGCACCGCGCTCGATGAGGAACCCTGAAATGCTGCGCTGAAAATGCGTGGCCAGTTCTTCGAACTGCGATGCCTCAATGCCCGTGGCAAGCTCCCCATGATTCAACAGGCGGCAGGTCAGCACGGTGATCTCACGGCGCTCCGTCATTTTCGCCGGGTTGTTTTGATCCGCGAGCTCCTCAAACAGGCGCGTGGACAGCCGCCCGACGAAGTAATCGCGCATCACATGGCAGCGGTAAGCATTGACCGAACCGCCCACGGCAATGCCCGCGATACCGGCGAACCACAGCGCCAGCGAGCCCGATATGGGCTCAAACAAAACCCCGCTCATGGCCATGATGCAGGCAAAAGTGGTGGTGAGGAAGGTGCCGCCAAGGAGGAAAGCAAAACGCCGCCACTGTGAGGGCATCTCTATGCACACCCAGGCGCTGATGAAGGCTATGCATGTGTAGTAGCCGTATTGCAGCCAAAGCATCTGCTTCAAGCCGCCGGCCGGCAAAATAAAACCGCGCGAATACAGCACTGCGAACCATTCGGCCGTGGCTTTGAAATAACCAAAATGGTACAAGGCCAGCAACGGGATGCAGACCAGCACGCCAATGAACATGGCGGCGACATGATTACGGTTCATGGGCAGGAGTGTCAGGGGTGATGTCGATGATGTTATTGGAAACCGGCTCCGGCTGGCTGCGGCAGGCGTTTACGACGAGCTCACTGACATACTTGTCAGGATTCGCGATCGCGTCCGGAGTGATGACAAAGCTCGTCGCGCCGGTGCTGCGAGTGACGAGTTTGAGGCCAAAGGGATAATCTTTGAAGAGCTTCGCGCACATGGCCTCCACATGCAGACCTTCACGCTGAGCACGCGCGGCGACTGCGGCGATGGCCTCGCTGTCAAAGTCGAGCAGGAAGCCATGCTCACGCTGAAAGCGTTCCGCAAAAGCTCTGACCTCACCCGCATGGGCGGCACCGAGTTCTCTGAACTGGCTGACGGCTTCGGCTCGATATTTGGCAAGCACTTGCTCCGGCTCTTTGACGAGCGAGCCGTCGACTTGGAGTTCTGGCAGACCGAGGCTGGGCATTTCAAATTTGAAGTCACGCAGCACGCGCTCCCAGGCGGTGACTAGACCACGTGCTCCAGTCTTTTCATCCTCCGCGCGGCTGGCGATCTCGCGCAGGGCATCGTCCTTGAAAACTGCCTTGACTCCGTAGGCGGCAAACTCGCGCTCATACTGGCGGATGAGGCTGCCCTCGGAGTTTTTCATGATCTGGAACATGTCGTCCGCGCTCAGCGGATCACACACCACACGCACGGGAAGGCGGCCGATGAATTCCGCCTCGAAACCGTAGTCGATGAAGTCCTTCGTGCGCGCCTCGCGGAACAAATATTCCGAGGAAGTGTCTTTCGTGTCTGCGGAAACGAAGCCGATGGACTTCCGGTTCGTGCGCTTCTCGATGATCTTTTCCAGACCGCCGAAGGCACCGCTGACAATGAAGAGAATGTTGCGCGTGTTTACCACCTCGCGGCCAGTGCGGCCTTTGCGGGTGTCGAACATCATCTGCATCTGGCTGCGGATGTCATTTGGCGCATAGAGGGCCACCTCCGTTTCCTCCATCAGTTTCAGCAGGGTGGTCTGCACGCCGCGCCCGCTCACATCGCGCCCGAGTCTTTCGGGGCCGCTGCTGAGCTTGTCGATTTCATCCAGATAGATGATGCCATGCTCCGCGAGTTCGATGTCGCCATTGGCCTTGGCCACGAGATCGCGCACCAGATCATCCACATCCGCGCCGACGTAGCCGGTTTCACTGAACTTGGTCGCATCCGCCTTCACAAACGGCACGCCGATGAGATCGGCGATGTGTTTGACGAGGTAGGTCTTCCCGACGCCGGTGGGGCCGATGATGATGACGTTCTGCTTGGAAAATTCCAGCCTGGCACCGCCTGACTCAGATGCGCGATCATCTCGCAGCATCTGCGCGTGGTGGTAGTGATCACAAACCGCCGTGGCGAGCACTTTTTTGGCCTCGTCCTGGCGGATCACAAAACGGTCGAGGTGGGCCTTGATGTCGGCAGGGCGGTAGTTGAACTCAAAGACCCGGCCATGGTCGGGCTTGGCCTCTTCGACGGGCTTCTCCTCGCCCTCCGGCATGGGACGTCCTCCGGGGCCTTCCACGCGGGTGAAGAGCACCTGGCCACCCAGAGTGTTTTTGATAAAATCCTCCAACTTGCGCGTGATCTCCTCCGGACTGCCGGGCGCTTTGGGTTTTTCGGTCTCTGGGGGTTCAGGCGTGGGATCGCTCATGGGGGTGCTGACAGTGCGCGAGGCGAAGCCCGCTGACAAGCGGCACGATGCGTGCTCTAGAGGGGCGAGAAATGACCTATTTCAGGGTTGCATGGCCCCCATGACAACCCATACTCCGCCCCCCGCAATATGTCCGCACCCGTCAAAGTCGCCGTCGTAGGAGCCAGTGGTTACTCTGGAGCAGAATTGCTGCGCCTGCTGCTGCGGCACCCAAACGTGGAACTGGTGGCTGTGACTTCGCGCTCGCTGGCAGGAAAAGCGCTCTCCAAGGAGTTTCCGCGCTTCCGCAGTATTGGCGTGGCCGATTCACTGACCTTCACCGCTCCTGACGCCGCTGCCTTGAAAGCCGCCGGTGCCGAGATCACCTTTCTCGCTCTCCCTCACGGGGTGTCCGCTGAATATGCCAAGCCCCTGCTGGAGCTGGGACTCAAGGTGATCGACCTCAGCGCGGACTTCCGTCTGCGGAGTCCGGCGCTCTATGAGGAATTCTACGGCCACGCCCATCCTGCGCCTGAACTGCTGGATGAAGCTGTGTATGCCCTGCCGGAAATACGTGCGGAGCAGATCAAGACCTCACGGCTCATCGCCTGCCCCGGCTGCTACCCCACCAGCATTCTGCTGCCTCTTCTTCCACTGCTGAAGGCGTGCCTGCTGGCGGAGTCTCCGCTCGCCGTGGCCAGCATGAGCGGTGCCAGCGGCGCCGGACGCAAAGAAAGCATTCCCCTCCTCTTCTGCGAAGTACAAAACAGCGTGCGCAGCTACAGCGTGCCGCTGCACCGGCACCTGAGCGAGATCGGGCAGGAACTCGCCATCGCCGCAGGCCGTGAGGTGAAGCTCACTTTTGTACCGCACCTCATGCCCACGCATTCGGGCATCTGCACCACGACCTTTGCGCAGCTGCAGCCGGGAGTCACGATTGATCAAATCAGCGCGGCGCTGCATTCGGCCTACGATTCAGCACCCTTCGTGCGTTTGCTGGGGGTGAATCAGTCTCCAGATACTAAAAACGTCACCGGCACCAACTTCGTGGACATCGGCTGGTCCTATGACGCCCGCGCAGGGCAGCTCATTTTGATGAGCACCGAAGACAACATCGGCAAAGGCGCCTCCGGCCAGGCTGTACAAAACATGAACCTCATCTGCGGCTTCGAGGCCACCGCAGGCCTGCTGTACGTCTAATTTTATGGCGACCAAAGCACACGACGAACGCGAATGCCGCGTCTCTTTCAAAGTCATCGAAGGCGGCGTGACCGCCGCAAAGGGGTTTCGCGCCAGTGCCGTGACCTGCGGGATCAAGAATCCTGAAGCCACCCGCCTTGACCTGGCGCTCATCGTTTCCGACGGCCCAACGACGACTGACGCGGTCTTCACGACGAACAAAGTACGCGCCGCCTGCGTGCGCGTCTGCCAGCAGCACATCAAGGAAAGCGACACCCGTGCCATCATCGCCAACAGCGGCAATGCCAATGCCTGCACCGGCGTGCAGGGCATTCAGGACGCCAAGGCCATGACCAAGGCTGTGGCTGAACAGCTCGGTGTGAAAATGCGCCAGGTGCTCGTCTGCTCCACCGGCATCATCGGCATGCCGATGCCCATTGAGCGTGTCATTGTCAAAGTGCCCGATGCCGTGGCCAAGCTGAAGTCCGATGGTTCCGATGACGCCATGCGCGCGATCATGACGAGCGACACGCAGCCCAAGTCCTTCGCAGTCGATGTGCCCTGCGGCAAAGGCAGCTTCCGTATTGGCGGCATCGCCAAAGGCGCGGGCATGATCTGCCCGAACATGGCCACCATGCTCTGCTTCATCACCACCGACGTGAGGATCGGCAAGGATGAGCTGCACCGCTCCATGCGCTACGCCGTGGAGAAGAGCTTCAACTGCATCACCATCGACGGCGACACCAGCACGAACGACACCGTCATCGTGATGAGCAACGGCCAGTCCGATGTGCCCACGATCAAAAAGGGCTCGCCCGAAGCGGAACTCTTCCGCTGCGCGCTGCACAAGGTGATGCTGGAACTGGCCAAGATGATAGTCTGCGACGGCGAGCGCGTGACCAAGTTCGTCGAAATCCGCGTCCGCAATGCACGCACGCTGGCCGATGCGCGCAAGGTGGCCGAGACCGTCGCCAAATCACTCCTCGTGAAGTGCTCCTTCCATGGCTGCGACCCAAACTGGGGCCGCATCATCCACGCCGTCGGCTATTCCGGCGCGCGCATTCGTGAAGAGCTCATCGACATCTATTTCGGCGGTCTGCAGGCTTGTAAAGGAGGACTCGTCAACCACACGCCTGTGGCGGAGCTGGAAAAGGTCGTTAAGGAACCGAAGTTCACCGTCACCATTGATCTCAATCTAGGCACCAGCGGCTACACCGTTTACACCAGCGACCTCTCCGAAGAATACGTGGATTTCAACAGCTCGGAATACTCCGCCGCCATTCATGCGAAACGCCAGAAAGGCTTCGCTTGATCGGTTCACGCAGTCATCTTCATCGCGATGAATTCACTCGACGCTCAAATCACCAAATCCGCCGTACTTCTTGAAGCCCTGCCTTACATGCAGAGCTTCCGTGGCTGCACGTTTTTGATCAAGGTCGGCGGCAGTGCGATGGAAGACCCCGTGCAGGTGGATTCCTTTCTGCGCGACGTCGTCTTCCTCGAAGCTGTGGGCATCAATCCCGTCATTGTGCACGGTGGCGGCAAGGCGATCTCGAAGGCCATGACCGAGTCCGGTCTGCAGGCGAAGTTCATCAACGGCATGCGCGTCACTGATGACGAGACGATCAAGATCGTCGAAGAAACGCTCGCCCGTGTGATCAACCCGGAAATCGTGACCAAGATCAATGCCTTTGGCGGCAAAGCCGTCGGCATTCCCGGCACGGAAGTCTTTCTGGGCGAAAAGATGAAGGGCGATCTCGGCTGGGTCGGCGAAGTCAACGACTGCAAGCTCGGTCTGATCCAGGCCGCTGTAGCCGGCGAATTCGTGCCCGTGGTTTCTCCCGTCGCCCGTGAGCTCGCCTCTGGCAAAACGCTCAATGTAAACGCCGATCTCGCGGCCTGCGGCCTGGCAAAACGCCTCAAGGCCACGAAGCTCATTTTCCTCAGTGACGTACGCGGTGTGATGCGTGATCCAAAAGACGACACCACGCTAATCCCAAGTCTCGACGAGGCCTCCATCGCCAAACTGAAGGCGGACGGCATCATCAGCGGCGGCATGATTCCCAAGGTGGACTCATCGCTCGATTCGCTGCGTGGCGGCGTGGGCAAGGTGCATCTCATCGACGGCCGCCTGCCGCATGCGCTGATTCTCGAAATCTTCACCGACGGCGGGATCGGCACTGAAATCCATTTGTAATCCTGAGATGAGAACGAGTGATCAACTGATGCAGGAGTTTGTCCTGCCTAACTACGGTCGTTACAACGTTTGGCCGGTGCGTGGCGAAGGCCCGTACGTCTGGGATCGTGATGGGAAAAAGTATCTCGACTTCGCCGGTGGCGTGGCCGTGTGCCCGCTCGGTCACTGCCCACCCACCGTGGTGAAGGCGCTCACGGAGCAGGCAAACACGCTCATCCACGTTTCAAACTGGTACTGCATCGACAAGCAGGCCGAACTGGCGCGCATCCTCGTCGAAGAATGCGTCGGCATTGCCGGCAAATGCTTCTTCTGCAACAGCGGTGCGGAGGCCAATGAAGGCCTGCTCAAGCTGGCTCGGAAATACGGCCAGCAGACCGGCGGGCGCTACGAGATCATCACCTTCACCGGTTCCTTTCATGGCCGCACCTTTGGTGCCATGACCGCCACGGCGCAGGAGAAGATCCATGGAGGATTTGGTCCGCTGCCGCCCGGGTTCGTCTATTCGCCTTTCAATGACATCGTGGCACTCGAAGCTGCGATCACCGACAAGACGGTCGCCATTTTAATGGAGCCCATTCAGGGTGAGAGCGGCGTGAACGCCGTCACTCCCGAGTTCCTGCGCGCCGCCCAGCGCTTGTGCCGCGAGAAAGATCTGCTGCTGCTCCTTGATGAAGTGCAGTGCGGCTTTGGCCGTGCGGGCGAAATGGCCGGCTGGCGCAGCATCATTCCAGGAGATGAAATTCAACCCGATGGCATCAGCTGGGCCAAGGCCATTGGCAGCGGCTTCCCACTGGGCTCTTTCTGGGTCAATGACCGCCGCGATCTGAGCAAGACACTCGGCCCCGGCACGCATGGCACCACCTATGGCGGATCGCCCCTCGCCTGCGCCGTGGGCATCGCCACGCTGCGCACGATTTTGGACGAACACCTCTGCGACAATGCCAAAACGCGCGGTGCCGCCATCGCTGCCGCAGCGTGCACTTGGAATCACGTGCTGATCAAAGAGGTGCGCCAGCTAGGCCTGTTCATCGGCTTTGAACTCAATGCCGAAGCCATCTCCGCGAAATCAGGCGGCAAACTGCCCTCCATCTTCCTTGCTCAGCAATTGCTCGATGCCGGCATGATGGTCACCCCCGCCGGCCCCAATGTCGTGCGCTGGCTCTCACCGCTGAACATCACCGCAGCCCATGCCGACGAAGGGCTCGCCATCTTCAAGAGCGTGCTCGATCAGCTCGCGTAAAACCCGCCAAGATATGAATCACCTCCTTTCCATCGAAGAACTCACCAAGGAACAAATCGAGAGAATCGTCGATCTGGGCTGCGTGCTGAAAAAGGACCGCAAGGCATCACCTCAGGTGCTCACCGGCCAGCAGTGGGCGCTGATTTTCAGCAAGTCTTCGACACGCACGCGGGTCAGCTTTGAAGTGGGCATTCGCGAACTGGGCGGCGCAGTGATGTTCCTCTCCAGCGCTGACATCCAATTGGGCCGCGGCGAGCCGATCAAGGACACCGCACGTGTGATGGGCCGCATGATTCATGGCGCGGTCATCCGCACCTTCGCCCAGCAGGATGTGGTGGATTTTGCCAAATACAGCGGCATCCCCACGATCAACGCCCTGACCGATGACGAGCACCCCTGCCAAGTGCTCGCGGATTTGCAGACGATTCAGGAACGCCTCGGCGGCTGGAAAGGCAAACGCATCTGCTTCCTGGGCGATGGCGACTGCAACATGGCCCGCTCCTGGATCTGGGCTTCGGTCCATCTCGGCTTTGAACTCGTCATTGGAGCCCCCAAGGCGTTTCAACCGCAGGAAAGCTTCATGCATCGTGTCCCCGGCAACACCGTGAGCATCGTCGATGATCCTGCCGAAGCCGTGGGCGCCTGCGATGTCGTTTACACCGATGTCTGGGTCAGCATGGGCAAGGAAGCCGAAAGCGCCGACCGCATCGAGACCCTCAAGCCCTGGCAGATCAACTCCGCCCTCATGAAGCACGCCAATCCTGGCGCCCTCGTCATGCACTGCCTGCCCGCTTATCGCGGCAAGGAAATCACCGAGGAAGTCATGGAAGCCCACGCTGATTTGATCTTCGATCAGGCTGAGAACCGTCTGCATGCGCAGAAGGCCATCATTGTGGAGCTCACGCGGAAAAGTTGATTCCAACCATGAGTCCCCCCGTCACCGCCAGCAGCCCTCTCGGCGTTTTTGACTCCGGCGTTGGCGGTCTGACCGTCGTGCGAGCGCTGCGGGATCTGCTGCCAAATGAGTCGATCGTTTATCTCGGCGACACGGCGCGTGTGCCATATGGCTCCAAATCCCCGGACACAATCCGGCGCTTCTCGATGGAGGACACCCAGTTCCTCGTCTCCCATGGCGTGAAGGCCGTGGTGGTGGCGTGCAACACAGCCACCGCGCATGCCTTGCCGCTGCTGCAGGCCACGTTCCGCGTGCCGGTCATCGGCGTACTCGGCCCTGGAGTTGAGGCAACTCTCGCCGATGCCACTTGCGAACGCGTGGGCATCATCGGCACGGCGGGCACGATCCGCAGTCATGCCTATCAGCATGAGATCGCCATGCGGCGGCCGGACATCATGATCGAGGCGCGTGCCACCCCTCTCTTGGTGCCGTTCGTGGAGGAAGGCTGGACGGATCATCCGGCGCTCAAGTCCGTGCTGCGTGAGTATTTGAAGCCGATGCTCGACAAGGGCATCGACACCCTGGTGCTGGGCTGCACCCACTATCCGCTGCTGATTCCGGTGCTGAAGCGCATTCTCGGGCAGAAAGTGCGCCTCGTGGACTCCGCCAGCACCTGTGCGGCGCATGTGAAAGCCAGCCTCGAACAGGGCGGCCTGCTGCGGACGACCAAATCGAAACCCACGCTCGACATCTACCTCACCGATCATTCCGAGCAGGCGGAGAACCTCGCCAAGCGCTTTCTGGGCACGGATTTCGGCAAGGTCAAAAAGGCCGTCGTTTGAAGCAGCCTATGGCAATCTCAAATTGCCCGGCGGTGAAGACTCGCTAGCCTGACCCACCTCATGTTCCCGCGCATCTTTGACCGCTATCTTGGCCGCCAGGTCGCATCAGCCACGCTGATCGGCGTGGCGCTGCTCAGTGGCGTGATGGTGCTGGGCAATGTTTACAAAAAGCTCGACCAGCTTCTGGGCAACACAGAGCTGCCGACCTCGGTGATCGCGGAGTTCGTGATGCTGGTCATTCCCTTCTCGCTCATTTTCACGATTCCCTGGGCCTTCCTAACCGGGATCCTGCTTGTGTTTGGCCGGCTCTCTGCCGACAACGAACTGGTCTCCCTGCGCATGACCGGCATGTCCATGCCGCGCATCTGCGCCCCTGTCTTTGTTCTGGCGATAGCTCTGAGCGGCATCTGCCTGTGGGTGAATGTGAGCCTTGCACCGGCGGCGAAGGATCGCATGAAGCGGCTGTTTTATCAGGTGGCGGTGAAGAATCCTGAAACCCTGTTCCAGGAGGGCCAGGTGCTGGAGCGCGTGCCCGGCTACCGCATTTACACCAGCAAGCGCCATGACAAGACGCTCACGGACATGCACATCGTCATGCTGAAGGGCGCCCAGGCCAGCACCTACATCCACGCCGACAAAGCGACCCTTCACACCACTCCCGGCTCGATCGATCTGCTGATGGAACTCGAAGGCATGACGGAAGAGACCGTGCCTGTCGATGGACAGGGCCAGCTCGGCGGACTGGCCATGAATCAGCAATGGTTGAAACTGCCGCTCTCAGAAATGCAGAAGGACACCGTGCGTGTGAACGCCAGCATGAAGACCACCAGCGCCCTGGCCGAGGAAGTGCGCACCTGGAAGGATACGGTCACCGGCGAAGCACTGACACCTGTGTCGCGTTCCCTGTCGCTCACCGAACTCAGCAAACGCTACAGCTTCTCGATGGCCTGCTTCACCTTCGCACTGGTGGGCATTCCGCTGGGGGTGACCGCGCAACGTCGTGAGACCTCTTCGGGCTTCGCCCTGAGTTTGATCACGGCCACGGTTTACATCGTCTTCATCATTCTGGCAGACACGCTCAATGATACACCAGCAGCAATGCCGCACCTCATCATGTGGCTGCCCAATGTGATCTTCCTCGGCATGGGCGGCTGGCTGTTCTACAAGCTCAGCCGGAAGTAAAAGCGGCCCGTCTTATTTCTTCAGCAAGCCCATAACCGCCGAGGTCATTGCCGTCACGCCAGTCTCGATGCTGGGCTCTGGAACAGGTTTGAAATACGGAGAATGCAGCGACGGCAGCGAGGTGCCCTTGGCTTTGGCTGCGGCCACGACCGCAGGCGGCTGCGTACCGAGCCAAAACATGCACAGCGGCACCTTGTCCTTCGTCATGCCGTATTCAGAGAAATCTTCTGCGCCCATGACTGGCTCGCGCGTGAGGACGTTGTCTCCACCGATTGCCGCCCCGATGAACCCGCGCACCTCCTGACACAGCTCCGGCTGGTTGTAGAGCGCCGTGGCGCTGTCATCTGACACGAGCACCTCCGGCATCTTGTCAGCGGGCATGCTGGCGGACTCCGCCTGGGCTTTGACGATGCGCTTGATGGAGTCGATCAAGTGCTGCCGCGTTTCCTTTTTGTAGCTGCGCAAGGTAAGTTGCAGGCGCACTTCGTCGGAGATGATGTTGCTCTTCGTGCCCCCATGGATGCTGCCCACCGTGATCACCGCCGGATCTCCAGGCCTCACCTCGCGGCTGACGATGGTCTGCAATGCCAGCACGATTTGTGACGAAAGCACAATGGGGTCTTTGCAGAGGTGCGGCATCGAACCATGCCCGCCCACGCCCTTCACCACGATCTCCACGGAGTCCACATTCGCCAGTGCAAAGCCTTCGACAATGCCAACCGTACCATGCGCCATGTCAGAGGAGCAATGCAGCGCGATGGCTTTGTCAGGCTTGGGAAATTTTGAGAACAGACCCGCACGCAGCATGAACCGTGCGCCAAGCACCCGCTCCTCCGCCGGCTGGCCGATCATGACAATTGTTCCCTGCCATTGATCCCGCAGCTTCACCAAGGCCCGCGCCGTCCCTACAAAGCTGGCCATGTGCACGTCATGGCCGCAGGCATGCATCACGTTCACCTCGCGTCCGAGATCATCCTTCACCACCTTCGTGCTCGCATAGGGAGCCTCCGTCTGCTCCTTCACCGGCAGCGCATCGAGATCCGTACGCACCAGAATCACCGGGCCTTCCCCGTTCTTTAAAACGCCGACGACACCATGACCACCGAGGTTCTCGGTGACTTCGAGTCCAGCTTCACGCAGCTCTTTGGCAATGCGCGCAGCCGTTTCGGTCTCATGCAGGGACAGCTCTGGATTCGTGTGCAGCTCTTTGTAGAGCGTGACGAGTGATGGCAGTTCCTGTTTGAGCACCGAAGTGACATCGGCAGCGACGAGTGATGACCCGACCAGCAAAGAGAGCAAAAACGGTTTCATGCCAAGCACTAAGCCGACAATCCCGGAGTCTTGCAAGACTCAAGGCTGTTTTGGATCGGATTGCCTGTCGAGAAACATCTGCCGCCGGGCTTCGAGCTCGAGCTTTTCTTTTTTCAATTGGATGAGTTCCTCGTTGATACGCGCGCGCATGGGGGAATCATCCTTGTCCTGCTGCTTGTTGGCACCTGTAAGTTCGGCCTGCCTTTGCTGCAGTCGTGCAACTGCGGCCGTCTGACCCAGGCGGCGGGCGTCCTGAATTTGCACCGTGATCTCGTTCAGCTCTTTTTCTTTCGTCTCGCTCATGAGCAAGCCCATCTGGCTAAACTTCGATTGAAGCTTTTTTTCCGCCTGCTCGATCTCACGATCAAACTGCTGCTCGCTCAAAGAAAAGTGCATGGACTCCATCCACTCCGCACACCTCTGCGGCCAGGCGTTGATGGGTTGCTTGTTGTCACGCATGCCGAAGCCATGACCTCCTTTGGTGAAGAGATGCACTTCGCACGGGATGCCGATTTTTTTATACTCGAGGTAGAGTACGGTGGCGGCAGTGGGGTTCTGGCCATCATCATGAGCACAGGCGAGGAACATGGGCGGAGCGTCCTTCGGCACGGTAAAGCCCTCCTTAAGCTTGGTGGGATCTTTGAAGTCCACGAAACCACCGCCATAGATCATGATGCCAAAATCCGGCAACTCGGTCTTCGTGGCGCGGTCACAGGCGATGTGGGCGAGCAGGTTCCCTCCTGCGCTGAAGCCCAGCAGGCCAACACGTTTCGGATCAAGATTCCATTCCTTGGCATGCTCGCGAACAAGGGCGATCGCCCGGGCAGCATCGGCCACCGGCTTTTCATGCGGAGCGGTTTCATCGCGTGTAGGCGTGCGGTATTTGAGCAGGACGCCGGTGACGCCGAGGGTGTTGAGCCACTCGCAAACCTGGCTGCCTTCGTGAATGGCGGAGAGGAAGACAAAGCCGCCGCCCGGAGCGACAATGACGCTGGTGCCATTGGGTTTCTCCGGACGATACACCGTGATCGTAGGATCGTGAATGTCGGTGATGGTGCTTTTGCCTGCCTTGGTGCGGATGAAATCCTCGGTGGCGTTGGAATGAGGAAGCATCTGGCCAGGTGCGCCGTCGGGCCAGAGCTTGAGTTCAACAGGATCGGCTGCACACAAACATGCGGGAGCGATGAGCAGGAGGAGGAGATGTTTCATGAAGTCATTTAAGCCGAGGCCAGCCCTCCCTGACAAGTCTCAAAGCAATTGGCTGGCGACCTCTTTGCGGTTTGAAGAATAAACGTCTCCAAAAGTTTGATGCGCAGGTCGAGCCACAGGTACCGTTGTTTGCCTACATGATTAAATCTCTTTCACTCCTGATCCTCGGCACTGCCATCGCCAATGCAGAGCTGCGGGTGGTCACAGACTTTGAAGGCGGCAATGCAGAAGTGGTGATGCTCGATCAGACAGCGGCAAAGCTGCGCATCATGCCCGCGCTGCATGAGGGGCGTGGCTGGCCCTGCTGGTGGTTCCTGCGGCTGGAAGGCACTACGGCGGGACAAAAGATCACGCTGGAAGTGCAGGGGCAGACGCGGCCTTTTCGTCCCGACACCGTACTGGCCTCTTCCTGGTGCCAGCCGGACCAGGCGGTGCTGAGCCACGATGGCAAAATCTGGCACCAGACCACCAAAGCGGAGCGCACAGCAGACAAGGTGGCGGTGTACCAAGTGCAGGCGGAAGGCCCAAGCCTCTGGCTGGCCTGGGGGCCGCCGTTTGTCCCAGCAACGGCAGAGAGCGTGCTGGCAGGGGTGAAAGCGAAGCTGGGAGATGAAGCGGAGCGCTTTGAACTCGCGAAAACGCGCGATGGCCGGCCGGTGAGCGGCATCCGCATTGGCAAGCCCAACGCGCCACGTCAGGTGTGGGTGAATGCGCGTCAGCATGCCTGGGAGGCAGGCGGCGCGTGGGTGGGGCGCGGCTTCGTGGAATGGCTCGCGAGCGCGGAGGCTCAAGATTTTCGCAAGCGCTGCTGCGTGCATTTCATTCCCATCATGGACGTGGACAATGTGACCCTCGGCGCGGGTGGCAAGGAGTCACTCCCGCAGGATCACAACCGCGACTGGTCGGACGCGCCGTATCACCCCGAAGTGACCGCAGCACAGAAGCGCATCTCCGAGATCCAGGCCACTCACGGGCTGGATGTGTTTCTGGACCTGCACAATCCCGGCCCCACGGATCGTGCGCCGTACTTCTTCGGCCCGTTCGGCTTTGAGCGCATGACCGGCCTCCAACGGGAGAACTACCAGCGCTGGATGGATCTGGCAGCAGCGCACCTCACGGGACCGCTGAAGGTGGAGCCAAAGTACCGCTATGCCACGTATGTGAAGACAGAGGAGGAACGCGGCCGCATGAGCAGTGGCTGGGCCCGTGCGCATGGTGGTGAAGGCACGATTTCAATCACGCTGGAAACAGCCTGGAACACCCCCAACAGTACAGCGGAGAACTACATGACTGTGGGCGGTCAACTGGCCCGCGCACTGGACGCCTATCTGAAAGAGCCGCGGCATTGAGTCCGATACCTCCCCTGCCCTGCCATGCATCCTCTCGACGCCAATCGCCTTCACCTGACCCGCCGTTCCCTCTTTGGGAAAACGGCGCTGGGGATCGGTGGCGCAGCGCTGGGCGGGCTGCTGACACGAGAAGGCTTTGCAGCGCAGGCGCCGGACACCATGGCACCGACGCTGCCTCATTTCGCACCGAAGGCGAAGCGGGTGATCTATTTGCTGCAAAACGGCGCGCCCTCGCATGTGGACCTGTTTGATCACAAACCGATGCTCAAGAAGATGCACGGCACGCAGATCCCGGACAGCATCGCAGCAGGCAAGCGCTTCAGCACCATGACGGGCGGCCAGACGGCGCGTCCGGTTCTGGGCGAGATCTCGAATTTCTCACGCCATGGCCGCAGCGGCGCAACGGTGAGCGACTTCCTGCCGCACACGGCGGCGATGGCGGACGAGCTTTGCTTCATCAAATCCTTACACACCACGCAGGTGAATCATGCGCCGGCCATCACGTTTTTCATGACCGGCAGCGAGCAGGCTGGCCGGCCAGCGATTGGCTCGTGGCTGAGCTACGGCCTCGGCAGCGATGCGGAGGACATGCCAGCCTTTGTGGTGATGACCTCGCGCGACAAGGAGGCGAGCTGTGGCCAGATCTTCTATGACTTCTACTGGGGCAGCGGCTTTCTCCCCTCGAAGTATCAGGGCGTGAAATTTCGCGGCAGTGGCGATCCCGTTTTGTATCTGAGCAATGCAGACGGCATGAGCCGTGAGGTAAAGCGCACCATTCTGGATGGCATTGCAGGATTCAATGAGATGAAGCTCCGTGAGTTTGGCGATCCCGAGATCTCCACGCGCATCGCGCAATACGAGATGGCCTACAAGATGCAGACGAGCGTGCCGGAGCTGACTGACTTCTCCGACGAGCCCAAGCACATCCTCGACATGTACGGCCCGGATGTGATGCGGCAGGGCAGCTACGCCTACAACTGCCTCATGGCGCGTCGTCTCGCCGAGCGCGGCGTGCGCTTTGTGCAGCTTATGCACGCAGGCTGGGACCAGCACCGGAATCTGAACACGCAGCTCAAGATTCAATGCACCGACACCGATGCGCCGAGTGCCGCGCTGGTGAAGGACCTCAAGCAGCGCGGCCTGCTGGAGGACACGCTGGTCATCTGGGGCGGCGAATTTGGCCGCACCCCTTTCCTGCAAGGCAAGATCGAAGACACCAAGCAGTGGGGCCGCGACCACCACCCCTACGTGTTCACTGTCTGGATGGCCGGTGGCGGCGTGAAGCCCGGCATGACCTACGGCGAGAGCGATGAATTCGGCTTCAACGTCGCAAAAGACGGTGTCCATGTGCACGATTTCCAGGCCACCCTGATGCACCTGCTCGGCATCGACCACGAACGCTTCACCTTCCGCTTTCAGGGCCGCCAGTTCCGCCTGACGGATGTTCATGGCAGCGTGGTAAAGCCGGTGCTGGCTTGAGTGATGTCGCACATCCCGGTTGCATCCCGCTCCCGCCGAGTGTTTGAGTCGTTTCAATGCCGATCCCCCGCTTCCTCCTTGCCCTCGCACTCTGCGTCTGCGTCGTGGCATGCAAACGTGAAGATGCGAAGCCGGCCGCGAAGCCGGATGCTGCGGCGTTTGTCGCTGACGGCGGTGGTGATGGCAGCGTGTGGGTGGTGGACGGGCCAAACGGTGGCCGCCTTTTCCTGTGCGGCACCATTCACATTTTACGCGAGAAAGACTACCCCCTGGCCCCGGCCTATGAGGCGGCGTACATGTATTCAAACAAGCTCGTCCTGGAACTGCCACCAGGCGCGGCTTCAGGATCAGAACTGACGAGCCGGATGTCGCAGCTCGGCCAGTATCCAGCAGACAAGTCGCTGGAGGCGAATGTGAACAAGGAAACCTGGGAGGCCGTGAAAACTTGGGCCACCAAACACGGCCTGAAGGATTCCTCTTTGAACCGCTTCCGTCCGTGGTTCGTGGCGCTCATGATCACCTCCACTGAATATGCGGCTCTGGGCGCCAAGTCGGACCAGGGTGTAGACTCTTTCTTTGAGGAACGGGCGAAGAAGGACGGCAAGCCCGCCGAAGGACTCGAAACGGTGGAGTTTCAACTCCAGCTCTTTGCCTCCCTCAGTGAAAAGCAGCAGCGTGAGCTCTTGGAGCAGACGTTGGGAGAGATCAGCTCCGTAAAAGAGGAGTTCGAAAAAATGATCAAGGCCTGGAAATATGGCCAGCTGGATGATCTGAAAGAGATGCTCTTCCGCGAGGCGGAGAAGTACCCCGACCTCATGAATCTTTTCCTCTCCGCCCGCAATCTCTCCTGGATGGACCGTCTGGAGCAGATGCTCAAACGCGGTGAGAAGGTGATGGTACTGGTGGGCACCGGGCATTTCACCTCAGACACCGGCTTGATCGAGCTCTTTCGCAAGCGCGGCTACCGCGTGCGGCATTACCGTGAAGTGACGGACTTCTGAGCAGGCCTCACAAAAGCCGCAGCCGGGTCAGATCCTGCGTATCGACCATGCCCACGGGTTTGCCCGAATCATCGACCACCACGATGTCGTCGATGCGGTTTTTCTCGAGCGTGGCAAGAACCTCGGCGGCGAGTTTGCTGGCCTGAATGCTCACCGGGCGCGGCGTCATGTACTCGTTCACCGGCTTGTCCGCGATGGCGTTGTTCTTCTGAAAAGCGCGAACAAAGTCCCCGTGCGTGAAGACGCCAGCCAGAGTGCCGTCCGGATTCGTCACGATGGCGGCGCCGCTGCGCGCGCGGGTCATGGCCTGTAGTCCCTCGCGCACGGTTGTATCCGGCGGGATGACTGCAAGCTGCTCTCCGCTGCGCATGACATCGCTCACACGCGTGAGCAGGGCGCGGCCCAACGAGCCGCCCGGATGCAGTCTCGCGAAGTCCTCGGATTGAAAGCCCCGCGCTTCCAGCAGCGCCATGGCCAGCGCATCACACAAGACCAGCATCGTCGTGGTGCTGGAGGTCGGAGCCAGATTCAACGGGCAGGCTTCCTGCGTGACGTGGACGTCTAGCACCACATCCGCATTCCGGGCCAGCGTAGACTGCATCCCGCCGGTGATGGCGATGATCGGGATGTCAAAGCGCTTCAAATGCGGCAGCAGGTCCAGCAGTTCGGTCGTTTCGCCGCTGTAGCTGAGCATGATCGCCAGATCACCCGGATCGATGACCCCGAGATCGCCATGCAGAGCATCTCCGACATTGAGCAGCACGGTGGTGGCCCCAGTGCTGTTGAGCGTAGCGGCAAGCTTGCGGCCGATGTTGCCGCTTTTGCCCACACCACAGACGATCAGCTTGCCCCGCTGGCGGACGCCCGTGAGCAGCAGTTCGATGGCCCGGGCAAACGATTCGTCAATGCGCGCATGCAGCCGCTGCAGCTCATCGATTTCGAGCTGGATCACGCGGCGGGCTTTTTCGGGGTAATTCATGGGCAGGAACTGTTAGGCGGGGACTGAGATCCATCAACCAAGTGCTTGAGCCCGAGATACTTCCCCGCCATGATTGATCTGAATTGTTCTTTAATCAATGACCTCTGGCTCCATCGGTTCTCACCGCGCCTTCATGGGTGTTTGCATCACCCTGTGCGTCATCCTGTCGCTGACCCTGTACGTGGGATGGAAATTCTATTTCTTCAACGTCGCCAATCGCAACACCCTGATCGAAAAGGCCCAAAGCGCAGAGAAGAAAGCCCAGGATCTGGAAAAGCTGGGGATCTCCCTTGAGCCGGCCCATGCCGAAGCCCCCACCACTTCGGTGTTGCCCAAACTCACGGCCAGCAGTGCTGCCCCCCCCCCAATCACACCCACAGCTCCTTCCGCCACCCCCACTCTGGCATACTCCCCCAATCAGAATGCTTCACTGCATCCTGCGGAATCCAGCATCAAGGAGATGCCTCTGCTTGAGTCCAGTGATGAAGTGGTTCAGGCATTGCAGTTGCTGGACCAGTATTGGAAAACGGAGTCTTGGAAGGATCGTGTTCCCTTGGTAGCCCATTCTGAGCGGGTCGCCTCCTTGATGAAGGATTACTATGAAGTGCAGGGTGCCTCAGATCCCCTGCCTGGTGCGTTGGTCAGCAAGGCGCGTTATCAGATCGATGGTACGGAAATTCTTTACCTGAGCTATGCCAGCAACCGCCCCACCGGCTCGTTGGAAATCGCCATGCTGCGTGGTCCGCAGGGAAAATTCCAGGTCGACTGGGAAAGCCTCACCGGATATGGCGAGATGTCT
>NZ_JBIPNG010000063.1:0-20891 GCF_044373815.1 Prosthecobacter sp.
CAAATTCGGTCACCCCGTGCTGGTGCAAAATATCCTCGAATGAGGCGCGGAGAGTGACGAGCTGCTGCGGCACGTCGCTGCCATTTGCCCCGGCGTAGCGGGCCACCAGGGCGTCAATGAGGTCGATACGCTTGATGATGTCGTTGGCAAACATGACCACCGTGCTCTCCTCGGTGGGCAGCCCACGGCGCATGATCTCGTGCTTCTCCTCCAGCTCGACGAGCTGGCCGCGCAGGCGTTTTTCGATGTCCTGCCAGTGCTTGAGCTGGGCCTCAGCCTGCGCGAACTCCTGCTTTTTGCCTTCCAGCCGGACGAGTTCCGCCTTGGTTTCATCAATCTGGCCCACGGCTCGCTGCTGCGTGGCGCCCAGGTCGGTAATGCGTTTTTCAAGCTCGGCGATGCGCTTCTTCTGCTCCAGTTCGTAATTTTGCAGAGCTGCAGCCTGTTTTTGAATGTCGGCGCTGAATTTCTTGAATTCGGCATCGGCGGCCTCACGATCCTTGCGCACCTGCTCGGCGCGTGCGGCTTCGCGGTTCAGAGCCTCCTGTGCCGCGTTCAGTTTGACCTGGATCGCCAGATCTTCCTCTGATGCCTTGCGCAGAGATTTGTTGATCTCGGTCTGACGCGATTCCAGCCCTGCCAGCGCCTGGCCAAGGCCGAGAATTTTGCCGCCGACATTGATGAATTCGCCGAGTTCGTTCTTCCGCGCCTCGATCTTGGTGTGCAGCTCCTTGTGGGTCATGTCCACCTCTGCGAGTTCCGACTTCTGCGTCTCGATGACTTTGAGCAGGCGTTCCTCGTCGGCTTTGAGGTTCTGCACGCGGTCAAGCCGCTGCCGCAGTTCGCCCTCGATCGCGGCGGCATCTTTCTTCGCTGCATCCGCCTTCAGCTTGGCGTCTTTGACCTCTTTTTCCAGTTCACCAAGCTGCACC
Source organism: Prosthecobacter sp. (assembly GCF_044373815.1). Classification (GTDB taxonomy): domain Bacteria; phylum Verrucomicrobiota; class Verrucomicrobiia; order Verrucomicrobiales; family Verrucomicrobiaceae; genus Prosthecobacter. Next base: position 933 of record NZ_JBIPNG010000063.1, read on the forward strand.
TCGGCCGCACGGGACTGATCCTGCGCCGCTTTCAGACGCGCGGACTCCTTGTCCACATCCGCCTGGGCTTTCATCACGCGTTCTTCCCGAACTTTGTGAGCCTCTTCCAGCTGGGTGACCTGCTGCTGCAGTTCGGCGAGCCTCTTGTTCTGGCCATCGGTGCTGACGTTCAGGCGGGTGACGAATTGCGAAGCCTCCTCGCGTTCCTTAGTCACAGTGACCAGCAGTGCCTGAATGCCCGCCAACTCGGTGGTCAGCGCAGGAATCTGTTTCCGCAGGTTCCTTTCCTCCGCACGCGCCTTATCGGCAGCGGCATCGGCTTCGATGCGCTTGTGTTCAGCCGCCTGCTGCGCTGCAACGGCTTTATCCGTACGTTTTTCAGCCTCCAATGCTTTGGCCTCAATGGTTTTGACGGCCTTGGTCAGCTCCACAAGCTTCGCATTCTCGGTCTTCAGGGACGCATCGAGCGTGGCGCAATCCTTCTTCAGTTTGTCCTGATTGCGGGAAAGTTCCACCAGCACCTTCTCCTCAGCCTGCCGCTGAGCTTCGGTCTCTCTGAGAGTCTTGGTGGCCGTGGCGAGGCGTGCATCCACCTCCGCCAGTTCGGCCAGCCGCTTTTCAGCAACGACAATGCGCTCCTCCACGCCTTTGAGGCGCGTTTCGGCGGCGTTCGCCTCCGCGAGTTTTGCCTTGGTCTCGGCTTCAAGATTGCTGCGCTTGTCGCCCAGAATTTTGTCGAGATTGATCGATTCGACACGCAGAGTCTCGACAGCGGTCTCGGAAGCCATTCGCTGAGCCAGCGATTCCTTGAGAGTCGCCGCAGCGGCGTCACGATCCTTGATCAGGCCCGCGAGCTCGGCTTTCAGATTGTCCGCTTCGGCACGGGTTTGCGTCACATTGCCACGCAGATCCGGCAGCACCGATTCAAGCTCGGCGCGCTCCTTGGCCAGACGCTGTGTTTCAGCCTGCAACTTGTCACGCTCCTGCGTGGCAGTCGTGATGGCACCGTTGAGTTCGGCGTTCTGCTTGTTCGCGACTGCCAGCTCCTTCAAACGGTCGTCGAGACCTGCAGTCTGCTGCGTGAGTTCGGCCACACGGGCTTCCGCCCCGGCAATTTCCTTCTGCCGCGCGGTCAGGCGATCTTGCAGGTTCTGGTGGTCAGACTCCGCTGCGGAGAGTTTTTGCTGCGTGCTGGCGTGAGTCGTCGTGAGCGTGGCGATGACGGCTTCCAAGCCGCTGATTTTTTCCACCAGCATGAGCTGCTGCTGCGAACTTTTCTCGGCGGCGGCGGCGGCGGTGACAGCCTCTTTCTTCTTCTCAATTGCAGCGGCAACCGACTGCTCAAGATCCGTTTTTGCCAGCGCCAGCTGTTCCGTGACCTTCTTGTGCTCGGCCTGCAAGGTTTTGAACTGCTGATCAGCGGTGGCGGCGATTTCTTCGAGATTTTTAGTGCGCTGCTCGGCGGCGGCGAGTGAGGCCTCGCGCTCCTTGAGCTCGGTTTCAGCCATCCGCACCTGCTCGCGCAGCTTGCCCATGGCCTGGGAAAGTTCGGTCTGCTGCTCATCAATGAGGTGCACCTCTTTTTCCAGTGCCTCGCGGCGCTGGATGAGAGTTTGTGTCAGCAGCGTCTGCGCACGGCCATGCTCGGTGGCGGCGAGAAGCTCGCGAGTGCGTTCGTCACGGTCTTTCACCAAGGCGGCCACCGCAGCCAAGACCTCGGCTTTATGCGATTCGACAGCCTTCAGCGCTTCAGAGGCATCGTTAAGCTTCGAATCGGTCGAGGCAAGGTCGTCGAGTTTGTTGGTGAGATCAGCAGCCTTGTCTTCCAGTTCTTTCATCTGGGCCTGCACCTCGGCAAGACGCGTCCCACGTGCTGCGATCTGCGCTTCGAGGTCCGCCTGACGCTTCTCAGCCTCATGCCTTTCCGCTTCGTCCAGCTTGCGCGTGTCTTTGGCCTGCCGGTCAATGTCCGCGAGTTTCGCCAGTGCTTCCTTCTCTTGGGTGGCAAAAGCGGCTTCGGCGTCTGATTTCTGCGTGTTCAGCGCGGCAAGCTGCTGCTCGGCGGCGAGATGCTGCTGTTCCAGTTCGGTCAGCCCGGCACGAAGGGCCTTCATGCGCTGCTCGGCGGTGCTCGCATCGGCCTCGTGGGACTGCTGCCTGCCAAGCAGGGCGGCAATGGCGGCATCGAGCAGGCCACGCTGGTTTTCCATCTGGCCCAAGGTCTGGGTCAGGGCATTGAGTCGTTCTTCGTTGCCGCGCAATTCGCCAACGCGGGCGGTGATGGCCGTTTCCTCGCCACCCAGCTGGGCGATCTGGCTCTGCGCATGCTGCACCTGCTCCTGGGCTTTCGCCAGCGACGCATTGACGGCCTCGATTTCGTTCTGCCTGGTCTCCCGCTCGGCTTCGAGCTTCGCCAAATCTGCCCGGCGCAGGTCGAGCTGCTTGTCGAGGTCCTGCAAATCAGCGCTGCGTTTGGTGCGCTGTTCGGCTTCAGACTTCTGCGCATCGGCCTGCAATGCAGTCAAACGCTTCACTTCAGCATCGGCATCGCTGATCTGCTTCTGCAGTCCGGCCAGCTTCTGGGTGGTGGTCGTTTCGTCTGCGACGAGCTTTGCGACGGCGGCCTCTCGTGTCGTGGCTGCCTCCGTGGCCTTATTCAACAAGTCACTCTGCGTGGTGTAATCGCCCTGGGCCTTCGCCAGATCCGCCTGCGTTTTGGTCAGGTCGGCGCGCCGTGCGCTGAGTTGTTGGTCGAGCTCCACCAGCTCGGCGCTGCGTTTTGTGCACTGTTCGGCTTCGGATTTCTGCGCATCGGCCTGCAACGCTGTGAGACGTTTTACCTCAGCATCGGCATCGCTGATCTGCTTTTGCAATCCGGCAAGGTTCTGCGCGGCGGTGGCTTCATCGGTGGTGAGTTTGGCGACGGCGGCTTCACGCGCAGACGCCTCCTCCGTGGTCTGCTTGAGCGCGCCCTGCTGCGCGGTGAGATCACTTTGTGCTTTCGCCAGATCGGCCAGTGTCTTCTTCAGTTCAGCGCTCTTCGTTTCGAATTGCTGATCGAGTCTCTGCAGTTCACCACTGCGTTTGATTTGCTGCTCCGCTTCGGACTTATGTGTATCCGCCTGCAACGAAACGAGGCGTTGAACCACCGCTTCGGCACTGCTGACCTGCTCCTGAAGTTCGCCAAGTTTTTTGGCTCTGGCAGCTTCATCCGTGATGAGTTTGGCAACGGCAGCTTCACGCACAGAAGCCTCCGCCGAGGTCTTTTGCAGGGCATCGCTCCGGCTCGCAAGATCCCCCTGAACCTTCGCCAGTTCAGCCTGAGTCTTGTCAAGATCGGCACGCCGGCCTGCCAGCTGACCATCGAGATCTTGAAGTTCGGCACTGCGTTTGGTGCGTTGCTCGGCCTCGGATTTCTGTGCGTCCGTCTGCAGCGCGGTGAGGCGCTTCACCTCGGCATCCGCAGCGGCTGCCTGCTGCTGCAAAACTGCCAGCTTCTGTGCAGTCGCTGCCTCGTCGGCGACCAGTTTGGCCAGGGTGCTCTCCCGGGATTGGGTTTCTTCCGTGGTTTTGCCCAGGACAGCCTGCTGCGCGGTGAGATTGCCCACTAGTGTCGTGAGATCCGCCTGAGCTTTTGCCAGCTCAGTCGCTTTGGCCGCAAGCTGGGCATCGAGTGCCTGAAGCTCTCCACTGCGCTGCGATTTCAGATCCGCCTCAGACTTTTGCGCCGTGGCAAGCAGCTGGTTGATGGTGGCCACCTTTTCCTTTGCCGCCGCTTCTTCAGCCGCGAGTTTGGCTATCGCAGCTTCACGATCCTTGCGCTGCTTGTCGGCCTCAGCGTGCAGGGCCTGCAGGCTCTTCTGCGCGGTGCTCAGGTCCTCCTCGGCTTTCGCGACGAGGGTTCGGGTGGATTCGAGCTTGCCCTCGGTGTTGCTCAGATCACGGCGTTTGGCGTCAAGCTTGCCGGCATCCGTTTTCGCATTCTCCACATCGGCACGTGCATTTTGCACTTGGCCACGCAGTTTTTCGAGTTCGCTTTTGAATCCGGTGATCTCGGCCTGCGTCTGGCTGAGTTCTTTGCGCCGAACCTCAAGGGTGGCATCCAGGGAACGGATCTCTTCACGCCGTTTCTGCTCCGCTTCACTGGCTGCAGGCACGGAATCGCGCTGCTGGCGGAGTTTTTCCGTTTCGACCGCCTGCTTGGAAGGCGCAGGAGGAATGAAAGCGGAATGCTTGGGAATCAGCGCAGGAGGCGGTGCACTGCCGCCGGGCGGGCGCGGAGCATCGGTCTGGGCCCGCTGCACGACTGGCTTGGTGACTTCAATCTTGCCGGTTTCAGGGGTGGATTTTGGCAGGTCATCCTTGTCTCGTGCCGGAATGCTTTCGGTGTCGCCTTTTTTACCATCCTCACGACTTGGCTGACCTTTGGCGACGGAAACTGATTTGGAACCGCCATCCGACGCCATCCCCTTGGGTGCCCGCTCACGAAACCGGCTTTCCAGCTGGCCGAACATGATGCGATCCCCACCTTTGACTCGAAAACGCTCAACGCGCCTGCCATTGACGAAGGTGCCGTTGGAGGACTTTAAATCGACGATTTCGTAGCTGCCATCCGGCTGACGGATAAACTCCGCGTGAAAGCTGGAAATGAAGGTGTTGTCGATGACAATGTCATTGCTGGATTCACGTCCGATGGACAGCCGTTCCTCGAGGATGTCGAAGACGAACTCATTTCCATCATTAAGGTTGAAGGCCAGATACGGCATGCCGGACGCGCAGAAAGTACTAAAGGGTCGAGAGAATAAGGGTGGAAAATCAGTGAATCAAACTTAATGAAATCAGTCGATAGGGAAGATGGGTTAAGAAGCTATTGTTACAAAAACCACTTCGATTGCACAGCATCATTTAAGATTTCTAAAATATGAAAGCCATGCGATTCATCAAATATTTCAGCCTTTTGGCGCTGGTTTTGAGCAGTTTGGAGGGTTGTGCTGAGGTTCCAGCCTCCAAAGGCGGCGGCGGAACACGTTTATCCTCGGCTCAAATGGACCGCGTCGGCAGGCGGATCTGGCAAAACGAATGCGGCGGCACGGTGGCGGGGCTGACCAGCTGGAATGGGGGGGAGGATTTCGCTTCCTTAGGCATCGGACACTTCATCTGGTATCCGCAGGGGCGCAGCGGCCCATTTGCAGAAAGTTTCCCACCGCTGCTGGCTTTTCTAGCGGCTCACGGGACTGCCGCGCCTGCCTGGGCACGGGGCGCCTGCCCCTGGCCAACCAAAGCCGCCTTTGAAGCAGACCGGAACGGCGAACGTCAGCAGGAACTGCGGGCGCTGCTCAGCCGCACGGTGAGGCAGCAGACGGAATTCATCATGGCCCGCATGGAGGCTGCGCTGCCCAAGATGCTGGCGGAAGCTCCGGCCAGAGAACGTGCCTGGGTTAAAATGGCCTTTGATTCCCTGAAGACAACACCAGAGGGCACGTTTTGCCTGATCGACTACGTGAATTTCAAAGGCGAGGGCACAAAACCGACGGAACGCTACAAGGGCCAGGGCTGGGGGCTGCTCCAAGTCCTTCAGGCCATGGGAGAAACGCCCAGCAGTTACACTGCCTGGAATATACAGTTCGCCGAAGCCGCCAAGCACGTGCTCAGCCGCCGGGTGGCAAATGCTCCGGCGGAGCGCAAAGAACAACGCTGGCTGTCCGGCTGGCACAACCGGTGTGACAGCTACAAGCGGTCGCTGTGAAGCCTCCTATTCCTCTTTGCGCTCGATTTTGATTTTGGGCATGGAACCAAAAACCTTGTCCTTCAGATCTTCCATGAGGTTGCCATCCATCTCTTTCGAGTGGCGCATGGCCAATCCCACGACAAAGGCGATGACGAACATGCCCGTGACAATGATTCCGGTCATGCAGCCGCTTTCGGTGGTGTCTGGATAGCTGCCTGCGGAAGGCTTGGCATAAGCACGCCTCACAGGGCTGAGGGGGCGTCCGGCAGGCGCAGGCCTGGCCGCCGGGGGCGAGGGATTAGCAGCCACGGGAACCGACGCTGGCAGCGACTTTGAAAAGCGTGGAGTGGCCAGCGGCTTCTCCTCCAGCACTGCGGGTGCATCCCCAGCGTAGAAAACAGCCTGCACATCCCCAAAGCCCACGCGGTCGCCATCCTTGAGCAGCGCCTCCTCGATTTCCGCGCCATTCACGCGGGTGCCATTGCTGGAGCCAAGGTCCTGCACAAAAACGCCCTTGTCTGACGCCTTGATGATGGCATGCCGCCCTGATGAGGATGGACAGGTGAGCACGACATCGTTTTCCGGATGCCTGCCGATGGTGGCAACATCACTTTCCAACTTATGAACGAGCGTAGTGCCGTCCTCCATGTAAAAGACTACAGAAGCCATGAATGAGGGGGATTAAAGGGGGGTGAATATTCGTAAAACCAGAAAAGGCACGAACGGCGGAACAGAAACTTGGGATTTTCCTGATGCAACGGCTATGTTCGCATGTGAGAGTAAAATTTCTCCGCCCTTTGTGTCATGCGCACCCCAGCCGCCCCATCCCCCTTCGCTTTCCTTGCCCTTTGCATCTTGATGCTGCTCACCCCTGCGGCCTGGCTGCATGCGGGTGACAATGAAGATGCCGAGAAAGCCGCCAGCGCCCTGGCCTATGATCAGGAAGCGGAGGGCTACAACATTCGCGCTGAGGTCAGAACCTACGTGCTCGAACCCAAGCTCGGCAAGGCAACCCGCATGCAGCTCTTCAAGGGCAATGAGTACTGTTTCTGCATCGCCGTGCCGAAACAGTCCGGAGTCCACGTCACGGGTGCTGTGCTCGATCTCGAAGGCAAACCCTCCGGTGACATCCTGCCCGTGCTCGACGGCTGGGGCTTTGTGCTCTTCTACAAGCCCAAGAAAACCGGCATGTACATGGTGGCCATTCACCAGACGGAGCAGGGCAAGCACAAGGCAGTGCCCTGCGCGATGGTCACCGGCTACAAGTGATCAGGCGATTTTGAAGCTGCCGTCCGGCAGCTTCGTCACGGCATGCAGGACTCCGCCATCCGCCGAGTGATGCGTGAAGGTCAGCGCCTTGGCTGTGACCTGTAGATGCGTGAAGCCATGCACGTCTTTTCCAAACGGCACCTCATGCTTGCCATCGAGTTTACGCGTCTTTGCGCCGCCACCTCCTGAGAGCAGATGCGTGGTGAAAAGGCCCTTCATCTCCAGATGCTGCAGGTCATGATCGTGGCCACAGAGATAGGCGTGAACCTGATGTTTCTGAAACAGAGGCTCCCACTGAGCGATCAGTTGCTTCGTGTCGCCATGATCGCCGTTTGAGTAAAGCGGGTGGTGGCCGATCACGATGGTGAAAGGCGCACGCGGCTTCTCCAGCTCCGCCTTGAGCCAGGAGAGCTGCTCTTTCTCCTCCGCAGCGGTCAGTGAGCCCCGCGGTTTCTTCGTCTTCTTGTCCACGCCGCCTGCAATGGTCGGAAAATTGGTGTCCAGGCAGATGAACGTCACCAGCGGCTTGGTCACGGGTCCGAGATCAAAGCGGTACCACTTCGCCGGCATCTTCCAGCGCACTCCTGGCTGCGCCGCATAGGCCAGCTGCACCTTCTCACCGCCCGGGTTGTCATGGTAGTCGTGATTTCCCAGCACGCTCCACATGGGGCCCGGAAAGACGCTGGCCGAGTACATTTTCTCGATGTCCTTTTGCCAGCGCGGCGAATCCACGCTGAACCCCTCCTTCACAGGGCCGTAGAAATTATCTCCCAGCATCAGCAGCCCCTCCGGCTTCACGCCATTGTCGCTCACGAATTTCTGCATGGCTCCTGCCACCTTGAGCTGATCCACCCCGCCAGTCCCAAAGTCACCGATCATCAGCAGGTGCAGGCCCTCCTTGGCGATCTCTGCAGCAGCCCGGTCCGGACGCAGATTCAACGCCAGCGCAGCGGAAGAGCAAAAAAGCGTTTGAAGAGCACGGCGACGGGAAAGAGGGGCTTGATTCATCGTGCTGGCTGAAACGGCATGCCTCGCCAATTTCTCTCATCATGCGTTTTGCTCTTTTGCTCCTGCTTCTCAGCGGCTGCTCTCGTGATGACCCGCCCGTCACTCTCGGCGGTCGCACCATGGGCACCACCTGGAGCCTGCGAGTGGATGGCGGGGATGGCACCATCTCTCAAAAAGAGATTCAGCAGCAGGTCGATGTCTGGGAGTCTATCATCAGCCACTGGCGGCCTGACTCCGCCATTTCACGCTTCAATGCCTCGACCAGTACGGACTGGGTGGACGTCCCGACTGAACTCGTCGAAGTCGTTGAACTCGCGCAGCAAATCGGTGGCGATACGGATCATGCGCTCGACATCACCCTCGCACCGCTCATCGATTTGTGGGGCTTCGGGGCCAAAGGCAGACGCGACACAGCACCCACGGAGGCTGAGATCGCTGGTGCTAGAGCGAAATGCGGCTGGAAGCATCTGCACACCCGCCACGATCCCCCTGCCCTGCACAAAGCCATTCCAGAACTGAGCATCAATGTCAGCGCCGTCGCAGAAGGCTGGGCCATAGATCACCTTGCACAGTATTTGGAATCCAAAGGCATCACCCATTTCCTCCTCGAAATCGGGGGTGAAGTCCTCGCTCGTGGTGAATGGCGCGTCGGTATCCAGACACCCGCAGCACCGCCCGGAGAAGCGGCACAGACGCTGCTCCTCAAAGATCGAGCCATCACCACCAGCGGTGTCTATCGGCAGCATTTCGCTGCGGATGGAAAAGACTACGCTCACATTCTTGATCCGCGCACGGGTCGCCCCATTGAGCACAAGCTCGCCTCGGTCAGTGTCATTCACCCCAGCGCATCTCAGGCTGATGGCTTCGCCACGGCTATGCTGGTCCTGGGACCGCAGGCGGGCCGTCAGCTGGCGGAGAAGCTCGGGCTGCATGTCGTGTGGTTCGAACGCGAAAAATGACCCCTTGCTCAAAAACCCCGTTGCCCTGAAGGCTGCGCTCTCTGCTATCACCACCCCCGCATGTTTCACGTCGCCGAAGATCACGAAGAAGGAATGACAGGCCGCATCTCGCGGCCGCCACTGGCGCCGCGCATGCACTACGCCTTCTCGGACCAGGGCAAGATGTCCGAGTCGCCGCAGTTTGAATACCGCCCGCAGCAGCAGCGCATGGCGGAGCTGGTCGGCGCGGCGCTGGATGGCAACCATGCCCTCGTGTGCGAAGCCGCGACGGGCGTCGGCAAGTCCCTCGCCTACCTCGTTCCCGCCGTCACGTTTGCCCTGGAGCAGAAGCGCAAGGCCATCATCTGCACCCACACGATCAATCTGCAGGAGCAGCTCATCACGAAGGACATCCCCATCGTCAAACAGCTCATCGGCGATTTCCACGCGGAGATTCTCAAAGGCCGTGGCAATTACATCTGCCCCACGCGTCTCAAGCGCGCGCTCAATGAGTCTGGCGATCTCTTCTCCACCTCGGAAGCCTCCGAACTGAAGCTCCTGCTCGACTGGGTGGCCGAAACCGAGGACGGCACGCTGAGTGATCTCGACTTCACCCCCAGCGCACGCGTGTGGTCGCTGGTGTGCAGCGAGCCGCATGCCTGCACCCCGCGCCGCTGCCCGCCCGGCAGCCGCTGCTGGTACCAAGATGTGCGCCGCCGCATGGAGCAGGCAGACGTCGTCGTGCTCAATCACACGCTCTTCTTCACCCTGCTGGCCTCCGCTGATGAAACCAGCACCGAGGACTGCAATTTCCTCTTCCCACGTGACTTTGTCATCCTCGACGAGGCCCACACCATCGAGAACGTGGCCGCGCGCGCCTTCGGCCTCCACATCAGCGAATCGAACATCAAATTCGAACTCGGCCGCCTGCACAATCCGAAGAGCCGCAAAGGCTTCTTCCAGCTCGTGGGCGACAAAGACGGCGTGCGCGAGGTGCTGCAGACGCTGGACAGCGTGGACACCTTTTTCCGTGCCGCCGAGGCTGCGTGCAAATTCAACGCCATGGGCCGCGAGTTTCGCGTGCGTGAAGCGGGCCTGATTGAAGACACGCTGAGCCTGCCGCTGCAACGCCTCTCCCTGCGTGCTCAAAAAGCAGGCGATGCCGTTGATCGCGAAGGCACCAAGCTCGAACTTCTCGACCTCTCCAAACGCCTCACTGCCATTCGAGTCGGCATCAAAGCTTTCCTTGATCAGGAAAATGAAGACCACGTTCACTGGGTGGAGCGCACCAGCCATGAGAACCGCATTGTCTCATTCCACACGGCACCTGTGGACGTCGCGCCCCGCCTGCGGCAGATCTTTTTCGCCAGCCATAAAGCCTGCGTCTTCACCAGCGCCACGCTGGGCATCGGCGATGACACGGAGCTGAACTACTTCCGCAATCGCGTCGGCGCCGAAGATGCTCGTGCAGCCTGCATCGAAAGCCCCTTTGATTTCAAAAAGCAGATGAAGCTCTATCTGCTCAAGAAGATGCCGCAGCCCTCGGAGCCCGGTTACCTCGACAGGTTGGAGCACTGGATCACCCATTTCATCGATCTCAGCAGCGGCCGCGCCTTCATCCTTTTCACCAGCTACAGCCAGATGACCTCGCTGGCCGACAACCTCGAAGCGCACTGCGAAAAGCGCGGCTGGCGGCTGCTCGTGCAAGGGCGCGGCATGCCCCGGCATCAAATGCTCGCTGAATTCAAGAATGACACCCACAGCGTGCTCTGCGGCACTGACAGCTTCTGGACCGGCGTCGATGTGCCAGGCGAAGCCCTGAGCAACGTCATCATCACACGCCTGCCCTTTGCGGTGCCCGACCATCCGCTCACCGCCTCACGCATCGAGCATCTCGAAGCACAGGGCCTCAATCCCTTCACCGAATACAGCGTACCCGAGGCCATCCTCAAACTCCGCCAAGGCGTCGGCCGCCTCATCCGTACCGCCACCGACAAAGGCATCTGCGCCATCCTCGACAACCGCATCCTTACCAAGCCGTATGGCCGCGCATTCCTGTCATCTCTGCCGGAGTGCCCGACAGAGATCATGCAGTAGTCGTGAGACCGGCTGGCAGCTTTTTTCTCATCACGGGAACAGTCCGCGCATCTGCTTCGCCTCATGCACGCGCTGGATGCCCAGGCTCAGGGCGGCGAAGCGCATGCTGACGTTGCGTTTGCGACTGAAGGTGAGGGCCTGCACGAAAGCCTGCTCCAGGATGCGGTAGAGTTTGCTCATCACTTCGCCCTCGTCCCAGAAGAAGCTCTGCAAATCCTGCACCCATTCGAAGTAGGAAACGATCACACCGCCGGCATTGCAGAGAATGTCGGGGATCACGAAGATTTCGGGACGCTGTGCAATGATGGCATCTGCTTCGGGCGTTGTCGGACCGTTCGCGCCTTCGGCGAGAATGCGGCATTGGATTTTCGCTGCATTGTCACCGGTGATTTGACGCTCCATCGCGGCGGGAACGAGCACATCGCAGGGAGTGACCAGCAGTTGCTCGTTGGTGATCGCGTCTGCTCCTTCAAATCCAACGATGCTGCGTGTTTTCGCCACGTGTTCGTCGAGCTTCGCCAGATCGATGCCGTTCGCATTGTGCAAACCACCGAAAGCATCGCTCACGGCGATTACTTTAAGTCCCATGCGGGTCAACGAGGCTGCCGCCACGGCACCGACGTTGCCGTAGCCCTGAACTACCGCCGTCGCGCCCTGTGCAGCGATGCCCACGGTGTCCATGGCACGTGAAATCAGATAGGCGACACCGCGACCGGTCGATTCACGGCGGCCGAGCGAACCGCCCAGGCTCACCGGCTTGCCCGTCACTACGGCCGGCACGCAGTGGCCGCTCTGAAGAGAATACGTGTCCATCATCCAGGCCATGGTCTGCTCATTGGTGCCCATATCGGGCGCAGGAATGTCAATCTGCGGGCCGATGAACGGGATCAGCTCCTGCGTGTAGCGCCGCGTCACACGCTCGAGTTCATTGAGCGAAAGCGCCCGTGGGTCGCAGGTCACGCCGCCCTTGGCACCGCCATACGGCAGGCCGGTGAGCGCGCATTTCCAGCTCATCCACATGGCGAGAGCCCCGACTTCACCGAGCGTCACATCCGGGTGAAAACGCACACCGCCCTTTGTGGGCCCAAGCGTGAGATGATGCTGCACCCGGTAGCCCATGAATACGGTGGTGCTGCCATCGTCCCGACGCACGGGCATGGCCACGGTCACGGCGCGTTTGGGCATTTTCAGGCGGTCACGGGCATTTTCAGGAATATCCAAAAAGTCGGCCACCAAATCAAACTGCTGACAGGCCATGCGAAAAATCGGCGAATCATACACTAGAGGGATCATGTTGCTCATGGTACACAAGCATACGCGGGCCGGAGAATCTGCGAGTACAGATTCTGTCATTGTCAGCAACGCTGTCTCACATGTAAATGAGCCCCATGCCCGCCGCCAAAGCGCCCACCAGCCTCCGCCGTCTCTTCGATGAGATCGGCACCGTCGATCAAGTCGGCATCGAGGAACGTGTTGCGAAATTCACTACCCGCAGCCTCAAGAAAAAGTCCAAGGTCTTCGGCCTGCGCCTCGCCGTGTCGATGGTCGATCTGACCACGCTCGAGGGCAAAGACACGCCCGGCAAAGTGGCCTCGCTGTGCCAGAAGGCGCTGCGCCCGCACGACGTGGGCGATATTCCACCCACCGCCGCCGTCTGCGTTTACCCTTCCATGGTGAAGCATGCGAAGAAGCATGTCGGCGGCACCTCGGTGAAAATCGCCTCTGTCGCCACCGCTTTCCCAAGCGGACAGGCTCCGCTCAAAACCCGCCTCGCCGAAGTCAACGCAGCCGTGAACGACGGTGCCGATGAAATCGACATGGTGATCAATCGCGGTGCTTTTCTCAGCGGCGAATTCGGGTGCATGCAGGACGAGATCGCCGCCGTGGTCGAAGCCTGCGGCCAATCTACGCTCAAGGTCATTCTCGAAGTCAGCGAACTCGAAACCTACGACAACATCCGCGCCGCCAGCTTCCTCGCCATGCGCGTGATCCGCCCCGGCGACTTCATCAAGACCAGCACGGGCAAAACCTCGTCCAATGCCACACTCGGCAACAATCAAGTCATGCTGGAAGCCATCCGCGACCACTTCCTCGCCACCGGCATCCCCATTGCCATGAAACCCGCCGGCGGCATCCGCACAGCCAAGCAGGCGCTGCATTTCCTCATCGCCGTCAAAGAAACCCTCGGCGACGACTGGCTCAACAACCGCCGATATCGCTTCGGCGCCTCCGCATTGCTCAATGACCTCGTGCGCCAGCTCGAAAAAGAACGCACCGGTGCCTATCAGGCCCCGTGGAATTTCAGCGAAGCCACCGAAGGTTATTAAGGCCATGATTTTTTTGTTTCTCTCCTCTTTCAACCTCTTGAAACCCCTTTTCACCCTTTTTGGTTTTTTGGCGATTCCATGCGCTGTTTATTACGCGAGCCCCAGCATTGGACTTCCGGGGTTGCTCCAGCTCGGATTCATTCTTCTCGCGGTTGGAGTAAGATTATGGCGCTTTCGCTCCATGAAGCTCTCTCTGTCCATGCGTTTTCAGGTTGCGTTGATCACCTACCTCCAGGCCACTCTCATCTCGAACGTCATAGCTTTTGCGCTCATTCCTGATCTCCTTCACTAGCGCCATGCCAAACCCACCTGCCCGAACCAAGGCCAATCCCGCCCGTGAACTCGTTTTCGGCGATCTGTGGGAATTCGATCCCGCCCCGGAAACAGCGGACCCAAAATTGAAGCCGCGCTACGACTTGTTCATCAATGGCTCATTCGTGTCGCCTCGTGGCGGAAAATACTTCGCCACGATCAATCCGGCGCATGAAACGAAGATCGCGGACATCGCGCTGGCAGATGCTGCGGATGTGGATGCCGCCTGCAAGGCGGCGCAAAAGGCGTTCACGAAGGTCTGGGGCAAGATGCCCGGAAAGGAACGCGGGAAATACCTCTATCGCATCGCACGATTGCTGCAGGATCACGCGCGCGAGTTTGCCATCGCGGAGACACTGGACGGCGGTAAGCCGATCAAGGAATCACGCGATTTCGATGTCCCGATGGCGGCCGCTCATTTTTTCTATCATGCAGGCTGGGCGGACAAACTCGAGCATCTTGCACCCGGAAGGCAGATCGCGCCGCATGGCGTGGTGGGGCAGGTCATTCCGTGGAATTTTCCGCTGCTCATGCTCGCATGGAAGATCGCTCCAGCGCTCGCGGCGGGAAATTGCGTGGTGTTGAAACCGGCGGAGACCACCAGCATCACCGCCCTGAAGTTTGGTGAAATCTGCCAGGAGGCTGGCCTGCCAAACGGCGTGGTGAACATCGTCAGCGGTGCAGGCGAAACGGGCGCTGCGGTGATCCAGCATCCGCTGACAACGAAGGTCTCCTTCACCGGCAGCACGGAGGTCGGGAAAAGCATCATGCGCAGTCTCGCGGGCACGGACAAAAAGCTCACGTTGGAACTCGGCGGCAAGGCTGCAAACATCGTCTTCGATGATGCGCCGCTGGATCAGGCCGTGGAGGGCATCGTGAACGGCATCTTCTTCAATCAAGGCCACGTCTGCTGCGCTGGCTCACGCCTGCTCGTGCAGGAAAGCATCGCCGATGCCGTGCTGGCCAAACTGAAGCGCCGCATCGCCGTGCTGCGCGTCGGCGATCCGATGGACAAAAACACCGACCTCGGCGCGATCAACAGCCGCGAGCAACTCTCGAAGATAACCGACCTCGTACAAAGCGGTGTCGTTGAAGGCGCAGAAAAGTACGACACCGGTTGCAAGCTGCCCGCCAAAGGTTTCTTCTTCCGCCCGACGATTTTCACCAACGTCAGCATGAGCCACCGCATCGCCCGCGAAGAAATCTTCGGACCCGTGCTGAGCATCCTCACTTTCCGCACGCCTGAGGAGGCCGTTGAGAAAGCCAACAACACGCCCTACGGCCTCAGCGCCGGTGTCTGGACCGACAAGGGCAGCCGCATCCTCAAGATGAGCACCCTCCTCAAAGCCGGCGTGGTTTGGGCCAACACCTACAACAAGTTTGACCCCACCAGCCCCTTCGGCGGCTACAAAGAAAGCGGCTTCGGTCGTGAAGGCGGGAAGCAGGGACTGCTGGATTATTTAAGCGTGGGCTGATGCGATGCCTTTTTTGACAGGATTCACAAGATGACAGAATTTCTCCAGACAACCCGCTTCACCTGAATCCTTCCAAATCATCCATACCCAATCCTGTGATCCTGAAATTCTGTTAATCCTGTCCCCCCTTCGCCGCTAATGCCTAACCGTCTCTCCATCACCAAAACCCCCAAATGCTACGTCGGCGGCGCTTTCATCCGCAGCGAGAGCGGACGCGTGACGGCACTGCACGATGCTTCTGGTGCGTTCTTTGCCAACATCCCACAATGCACGCGCAAGGACCTTCGCAATGCGGTCGAAGCAGCGGCGAAGGCAGGGCCGGGATGGGCGAAACGCTCGGCCTTCAATCGCGGACAGATCTTGTACCGTCTCGCAGAGATGATGGAAGCACGCGCTGCCGAACTGGCCGAAGTGGTGGCATTGGGTGGAACCTCGAAAGCAGACGCCTCGCGTGAAGTTGCTGCCAGCATTGAGCGCGTGGTGCATTACGCTGGCTGGACGGACAAATACGAGCAGATCCTCGGCAGCGTGAACCCCGTAGCCTCCGCTCACTTCAACTTCACCGTCACGGAGCCGATGGGCATCATCGGTGTCATTGCCCCCAATGACTCCCCCCTGCTCGCATTGATTTCATTGATCCTGCCTGCGATCACGAGCGGCAACTGCGTCGTTGCGCTTGCCAGCAGCACCCAGCCCTATCCAAGCATTCTGCTGGGAGAAATGATGGCCACTAGTGATCTCCCCGGCGGCGTTGTCAATCTGCTCACCGGTCTGCGCAGCGAGATGCTGCCCACCTTTGCCACCCATGAACACCTCCGCGCCCTCAGCGGTGCGGTGAACGCTACAGACCGCACGACTCTGAAACTCGGCGCCGCAGAAAGTGTGAAGCGCGTGCGCTTGCTCAAAGCCGACGAGCCCATCGACTGGTTTGCCGACAAGATGCAGGGCGTTGAAGAAATCCGCTCGCTGATCGAATTCAAGACTACCTGGCATCCGGTGGCTGCTTGAAGTTGCTCTCCCGTTCTTGTGCGTCAGATTAGAGGCTTCATGACCGCCTACCAATCCCTCCGCGAAGTTGTTTCTGAAATCGCCCTCCTCACTTCCACCGAAGCGGTGCTGGGCTGGGACCAGGAAACTTACATGCCAGCGCATGCGCTGGAGCACCGGGCGCGGCAGTTGTCGTACCTCACAGGAAAGGCGCACGGTCTGCTGACCTCGAAGAAAACACTGAAGCTGCTGGAGCGTGCCGAGAAGGAAATGCCGGAAAATCCGACCCACGCAGCGAACGTGCGCGGACTGCGCCGCGACATCGACCGTGCGACGAAGCTGCCGCAAAAACTGGTGGAGGAGGAAAGCGAGGTCTGCGCGCATGCCAAGGCGGCGTGGGTGGAGGCGCGGGGGAAATCCAACTTCTCCATGTTTGCACCGCATCTGGAGAAGGTGCTGGGCATTGCACGCAAAAAGGCGGATCTGTTTGGCTTCGAAGACGAGCCGTACGATGCTCTGCTGGATCTCTACGAGCGCGGCGCAAAAACACGCGAAGTAGCAGCGCTCTTTGCCAAGCTTCGCCCGCAGCTGGCCGAAATCGCCCGCGAGGCCGTGGCCAAATCTGCCAAGGTGAAGCCGGGCACCCTCAAAGGCCGCTATCCGATCGAAAAACAGCAGATTTTGAACCGCGAAATCGCACAGAGTCTGGGGTTTGATTTCGAGGCAGGCCGCATCGACACCACGGCGCATCCGTTCTGCACCACACTTGGCCCCGGCGATGTGCGGCTGACGACGCGCTATGACGAAAAAGATTTTCTGTCCTCGCTCTTCGGAGTGATGCACGAAGCCGGTCACGGATTGTATGAGCAGGGGCTGCCAGGCCTGGACTACGGCCTGCCGAGCGGCACTGCGGCCTCACTGGGCATCCACGAATCACAGAGCCGTCTGTGGGAAAATCATGTGGGTCGCAGCCTCACTTTCTGGGCAAAGTGGCTGCCCCGCGCTCAGGAGCTCTTCCCACACCTTCGCAAGGTGAAGCTGGACGCGTTCATGAAGGAGATGCTGCGCAGCGAATTCAGTTTCATCCGCGTGGAGGCCGATGAGGCCACGTATGATCTGCACATCCTCCTGCGCTTTGGCATCGAGCGCCGCCTCGTGAAAGGCGAGCTCGCCGTGCAGGACGTGCCCAAGGTGTGGAATGAGGAGTATCGCGAGCTCTTTGGCATGACGCCTCCGGACGACCGCCACGGCTGCCTGCAGGACATCCACTGGAGCATGGGCGGCCTGGGCTATTTCGCCACCTACACGCTGGGGAACCTGAATGCCGCCCAGCTTTTCGCTTCTGCGAAAAAGAATCGGAAGATCGCAGCCTCCTTGGAAAAATGCGACTACGCGCCGCTGCTGCAGTGGCTGCGTGAAAACGTGCACAGCAAGGGTGCCGCGCTGCTGCCCCAGGAGATCATCACGCAGGCCACGGGCAAACCGACGGATGCGAAATGGCACATCAAACACCTGCAAGAAAGGTACGTCGGCTAGGAGCCGAGGTGATCGACGAGCAGTTCACGAAGCATCTTGCGGGCACGGTAAAGCCGGAGTTCGACTGCTTTTTCGCTAGTATTCTGCACCCGGGCAATCTCGCTGTGGCTCATGCCGTGCCAGGTAGCGAGAATGAGCACCTCACGCAGCTCGTGCGCCAGTTCTACGACGGCTTTTTCCACGGCAATGAGGCGCTCGTTGGCGATAGCCCTCTCATCGGGAGCGGCATGGGCTGCGGCGTGGGGCAAGTTTGAAAGGTTCTCATGCTCCAGAAGGATTTCCGGATGCCGACCACGCCAGCGAGCATGATTGCGGGCGAGATTTGTGGCGATGGCGAATAGCCATGTGGAGAATTTTTGCGACGTACTGAACCTGTACCTGTGACGGTAAACGCGAACGAAAGTTTCCTGTGCCAGATCGGCAGCCGTCGCAGCATTACTCGTGAGGCGTGTGAGGTAAGCAATTAAGGGCTCGCTCCAGGCGTCCATGAGACGGTTCAAGGCCAACTCCTCGCCTCCCGCTAGACTGCGCATCCATTCGTTGTCGAGGTCGTCCCGAACGCGTGTCATCGGCGGAGACTGGAGGAGAGACGCCGATCATGCTCGCGGCGCTGCTCGTTGAGAATGGGCAAGAAGTCGTTCAGAAAGCGCTTTCCCTCCTCCTGGGACATCAGCTCAGCCACCTGCCTAAGATGCTCAGCGGCTGCCTTTTCGCAGTCGGCGCAGATGGCCTGTTCTCGGCTGAGCTGGGCGTCGCGTTCTCCCGTCGTGCGACCACGTTGGCGGATACGCCCTAGGAGAGGGCGATCAGCTTCATTGATCTGGCGACACATCTTATCGCAGCGCTTGAAGTAGTCTTTGTGCAGGGCGCTGACGCTCTCGAAAGCTGCGTCATCAAGGTAGTACTCTTCCTTCAGCCAGCTCAAGCCCATCTCGCGGGGAGGCTCTTGCGGGCGAAGACTTTCGCGGGTGATCCACAAAGCAACAGACGCCAGCAAGGCGGTGAGGAGCGTAAAGCCAATGATTTTACGAACTGGCGTCATGGCCGGCCTAGGCTGTGATGATTTACATCGAACGGACTGATGGAGGTGAGGTAGGCGTCATGGGGGCTCGTGGCCTTCGGCGGGTGCGTCACCCCCCAAACAACGGCTAGAACCACGGCAGCCGTTATGATGGCAATCTCCCGCTTGGGCTGCATCAGCCACCAGGAAAAACGTTCGATCAATCCAGGATTGATCGACTCGACCGCAATGCGCCGCCAGACTTCACGACGGAAGTCTGGCGGTGTTTCCACCTGAGGCTGCCATTCAGCAAGCAGATCGTCGAGATGATCGGGATTGTTGTCGTGCATGGCGGCGGCAGGCGTGGTTTTGGGGCGATAAGTCACCAAGCCAATGGTGTTACCTCTGGCCATAGACATCAATCCAGGCAAGGCCGGACTTCACGCCCTGGGGCTGAAAATATCGGCGGCCGAGATACACACCATCAACCGGAGCCATGGATCCTCCTTGGGGATGGCTGGCACGTGTGAGCACAGGCTTGCCATTGTAAGTCTGCGTGAGGCTCGGCACAGGGCGACCTGAACAGGACACCGAGGCAAGGGTGGTGACAGCTAAAAGAATCAGAATGGCGGGTTTCATGGTTGGTTGGGGTAGGGTTGGTGAGCGGCTTTAAAATCACTGCTCAACTGGTTTCACCCCACCTCCCGGCGAATCCCTCAAAAAAGGCATTCTTTTTTCAACCCGTCAAATTTCCCGGCGCACGTGCCGGATGAGCCCGATCATCACTCCCTGGATGAGAAGTTCGCGTGCTGGCAGAAGATCAGGAAATTCGGGGTTCTCAGCCTGCAGGTAGGGCTGGGAATCTTTGACCACGTAGCGCTTCAAGGTGCTCTCCCCGTCGATGAGCGCGGCGACGATGTCTTTTGGTCGAGGTTCGCGGATTTCGAGAATGACGAGGTCGCCATCGCCAATGAGGGCGCCGATCATCGATTCGCCACGCACTTTGAGAGCAAAGCTTTTTGCTGAGCGTGGAATACCGAGGGTGTTCACATCCACAGAGATGCATCGGTCGGCATGCTGCACCATGTCAGCGGCGGCCATGCCGGCGGGAATCTGGCCGAAGACTGGAATGTCGATGATTTCTGCACGATCGAGATCTTCAGGGAAGACCACCGCACGCGCTTTGTGCGCATGACGCTGAATGACGCCTTTTTTTTCCAGAGCACGCAGATGACTCATCGCGGCTGTCTGGCTGGAAAAGCCGAAGTGGCGCTGGATGTCA
>NZ_JBIPNG010000381.1:0-6430 GCF_044373815.1 Prosthecobacter sp.
CGCCCTGGGTCAATGTCACGCGTTTTCGGGAAGCAAACCCAGCACCTTCTTCGCACACCGCGTCCACCAGCAGCGTGTGCAAAGAGTTCCGCCGCACCAAGCGAGTGCCGCCAGCTCCAAACTCACGATTCATTCCCTTACATAGGTGTCTTCATGACAGCCCCGCATTCACCACCATCGAAGCCAATCAGCCAAGCCATGCCAGAACTCGTCTCCTTTTCGCATGGCGAGAAAGCCAAAGAGAAGAGCAATGCCCGCGACAAACGCCCAAAAGTTCCCGCTAAAGGCCGCGATCTCTCGCAGTGCGAAGATAAAGCCGATAAAACCACCAAATAAAAAACCACACCCAAACCGAAGTCGCTTCTCAGAGGAGTCGGGCTCAGGGCTGTCTTTCATTGCATGAATAATTGGCCATGCCTGACCACCGTATCAAACTTTGCATCACCTCACCACCCCGCCCACCCACTCCGGCTGCCGCTTCGCCAGACACTCAGAAAGCCACCGCACCAGATCGGCCACAGAATCATGCTTCTTCCGCAACGTATTGAGCGCCGACCAGTCAAGCGTCGGGCGTGACGTCGGCAGCGTGATCTTCTGAATGCGCAGCAGATTGTGCACCGCCTCAAACTCCGCAGCACTCATGGCGCGCAGCTCCTTCGCCGAGGGCAGGTCATCCAGCACCGTGAGCGGAATGCCCAGGCTGCTGATGCCCACGCCAAACTGATGCCCCAGGCTGCGCAGCGCATCCACGAGCGCCTCATCATTCAGTCCTTCCGCGATGACGATCTCGCTCTGCAACGTCCACCGTGTGGCGCTGAGCGCCTGGAAAAAGTCGGCGCTGAAGGTGTCCGGTGCCACGCTGAGCTTGAGCTGCACCCCGGCCAGCCCCACTTCGGGGCCGCCCAAATGTCGGCGCAGGTCGAGCATCGCCGCATCAAAACGCGGGGCATCATCACTGCCCGTATCGAGGTCCCAATCAGCCACCACGAGATCTGGAATGTCCCATTCACCCTCCATGCTGGGGGTGCCGCTGCTGTTGCGGTTGAGCAGGAAGGGATAGCGCGAGCGCTGCAGACAGAGCCGCTCATAGATGGCCACCATCCGCAGGTAGCGCGACCAGCATTGGTCGCTCTCGCCCAGCTCGCTGTCGAACAGCCCCTGGCGGCTGACGCCGTTGCTGCCGCCCAGTGTTTTTTTCTGCCGCTGGTAGTACCCCTGGCCCTGATCCACCTTCGCGATGGGCGACGTGGGATCGTAGCTGAGGATGGAAAAATGGTAGCGCAGCGTGGCGTCGCTGTAGCCATCTCCGAGGCGCAAGCGCACAAGGCGGATGAGTTCGGTGCCCTTGATCGAATCCGCAGGATCATGCGGCAGGATTTCGGGCAGCAGTAGTCGCAGTTGTTCGCGTAGGTTCATCCTTGGTGCTGTGTCACAGCATGGCTGCGAAGCAGTTGTCTCGTCAACAACAGAAACGCATCAGCCACGGCGCTCCTCACGAATGACATAGCGGGTGCGCCGGCTGTTCAACCAGCGCACGCCAAACATGTCCATCGTCGCGCGCAGCGCCCGGTTGCCGAAGCCATATTTGCTCACACCATGGATGCGCGCGCGGTGGTTCACCGGCATTTCGGTCACGCGCCAGCCCATGTTGCGGATGAGCGCGGGAATGAAACGGTGCATGCCATTGAAGAGCAGCAGAGCCTCGCGGCAGTCGCGGCGCATCACCTTGAGCGTGCAGCCCGTGTCGCGCACGTGATCACCCACAAAGCGGGAGCGCACAAAATTGGCGATGCGACTCTGCAGCCGCTTGAACGTCGTGTCTTTGCGCTTCGCACGGTAGCCGCAGACGAGGTCATAGCCCCCTTCTTCATCCAGCTTCGCGATCATCGCGGGAATATCAGCCGGGTCATTCTGCAGGTCGCCATCCAGCGTGACGATCACATCCCCAAGCGCGGCGTAAATGCCGGCGTGCATGGCGGCGCTCTGCCCGCTGTTCTTTTCAAAGACGATCACTCGCACACGCTCCCCACGCTGCACACGGGCCAGGGTTTGATCCTTCGATCCATCATCGACGAGAACCAGTTCGTAATCGCGTCCTCCCAGGACCTTGTCGATCTGCTGCTGCATCTCCACGACATTGTCCTCCTCATTGTAGAGCGGCACGACGACGGAAATGGCAGGGGAGGAGGGCATGGAGGCGAAAAGGGCGTCAAAAGTCGGGCGCTCGATAATCGTGGCAAGCAAAGATTTTCAACCATCGCACCTCATTCCCCGCATGCATGACCCGTGCCACGGAGAGCAATTCGGTGCGCTGAAACCTCTTCTTGAGCGAATCGGGCAGGCCTTTCGCGTCCCTGTCCTCCGTGACAAAGAGCGCACTTCGTCCGGCAAAAGACCTCAGATCACTGGCTGGCCACTGCACCGTCCCGGCCTGCCCAAGGTAGTGATCCAGCTCAACCGCAAGCGGCCAGTCACCTGCGAGCACGAACCAAGACCCCGCCCCGCCCGCCTGCTCCAGCACGGCAGAGACGACTCTGGCGCTCTCACGCCAGCCACGCAGGGTCTTGGACGGATCAGCGATAAATGCATGGGAGGCATCAGTCTCAGCGCTGGGTTTGGGTGAGAAAGGCCATGTCAGCCCCAGCGTGCGTGGCAGATCCGTTTGCAGCAAAAAAGCGCTCTGCAGCGCGGCCAGCACAATCGTGATGGTGCGCAGACTGATCTTCTGCTCGATCACCCCCGTCCGGGCGACCGTGCTTCGATGCGCCAGAAGCACCGCCGCAAAGAGCATCCACACCACGCCTCCCGTGTCCGGCCAGATTTCATGCGGGCCATAGAAGAAGTCGATCCCCGCCAGCGGCAGCAGCATCGCCATGGGCAGGCTGCGGTGGGTTTGCAGCATGCCGTTCGTAAATCCCGCACGCACCGCCATCACGAAAAGCACCAGCAGCAGCGGCGAAGCCAGCACGATCCATCGCAGCAAATTCGGAATCACCCGCCACTCAGGCAGCCAGTGCCCCGCTGCAAACGCCGGCCAGCCATGCCCGCCCTGCCAGATCAGCCAGCCCAGCACCACCACAGACCATGCAGCCAGGATCCCTCTGAATCCCGTACTATTCAGGTAATGCCGCTGATGCTTGGACAGACCCAAAACGCAAACCACCGCCGCCATCGCAGCCAATGCAGGCGGCTGCGCCAGCGCCGTACCTGCCACGCAAGCCCCGGCAGCCCACCACGCCTGGTGCTTCACCTCTGCCTTCAGCAGCGCACGGCGCACACACAGCGCCGCTGCTGGCACCAGCACGCAGGCAATCGTCGCCGGACTCAGCGTGACAGCAGCGAGGTTGAAGGCAGGCAGCACATTCACAATCACCACCGCCCAGCCCGCGATCTGCTCATCAAACAAGTCACGCGCCAGCCTCCAAATCAGCAGCGAAGCTGCCAACGCGAGCAACGGCGCGAAGAATCTCACCCCAAATTCACCCTCTCCTCCAATCAGCATGCCCAGCTTGGCAACCACCGGCACCAGTGGCCCGATCTCAAAAAAACTGCCCCACTGGCCATGTTTGCCGCAGAAAACCGCCAGCGCCTCCTCTGGCACGAGTTCCAGCGTCGGCAGCAGCGCCCAGCGCCAGAGCGTGAGCAGGCCCAGGGCGGCAAAGAGAAAGCGCTGGCGCTGCATGAGGGTTGAGCGCATTGAATAGAGATCGCCGCCGACAAGTCAAAGTGTCGTCACCAACCCGCCCACTCTTATGAAACGTCTCTTCCTGCTCCCTCTGCTGCTTGCGTCCGTGCTGCGTGCCGAGGATGCCCAGCCGAAAACCGCCGAGGAAATCGTTCGGATCGTCCAGAACAGCTACGCCCTGCAAAACTACAAGATGACCGGCGAGCTTCGTGACGACACCTCGGGCCGCTCAGAGCCCCTCACGCTCACCATGCAAAACCGGGTCATGCGCTTCCTCTTCAAAAACGCGCCGCCAGAAATCGTCCACCTGGATATGAACACCTCCCCGGCCACGCTGTATCAGGTGCGCGCCGGCGGATCATCCGTGGTACCGGACAGCCAGCATGGCAACAAAGTGCGCGGCATGGAGTTCAATTACGAAGACCTCTCCCTCGCCTTCCTCTACTGGCCGCGTCCCCAGCTCATGGGCGAAGACCGTGTCAGCGGCCAGAAATGCTGGATCGTGCGTGTCACCAACCCAAGCAGCCAGGGCCCCTACTACGCCGTGGATCTCTGGGTGCATCAGGGCAGCGGCGGCGCGGCCAAGATGGCGGCCTTTGATCGCACGAGCAAAATCGTGAAACGCTACCAGGTCACCAAGGTGCAGAAAGTGGAAGGCGCCACGACGCTCAAGGAGCTGCGCATCGAGTCCATCAATCCCGCCAACGGCGCAGTCATCGGCCGCACCTACATGAAGCTGGATGATCCAGTGAAGAATAATTAATGCGACGTCTGTGAAAGGGAGGCTGACTCAGCTCCCTCCCTGCACCCGAACCGCCATGAAGTTCATCATCCTCGCCACACTGCTTCTCACGCCATGCCTGCGTGCCGCAGAGGCGCAGCCAAAGACCGCTGAGGAAATCATGCTCGATGTGCGCCAGAGCTACGCCGGGCAGAACCAAAAGCTTCAGGGTGAACTGCGTGACAGCGACTCCGGCCGCACCGAACCCCTGGAGCTCACCATGGGGAATCAGGTCATGAGCTTCCTGTTCTCCACCCCACCGATCGAGACCATCCGTATTGAGTTAAACACCTCCCCCGCCAGGCTGTTTCAAGTGATCAAGGGCACTTCAAAGCAGGTTCCCGCCAGCCAGCTCGGCAGCAAGGTGCGCGGCATGGATTTGAATTATGAGGATCTCTCCCTCGGCTTTCTCTACTGGCCGCACCCGCAGCTGCTCAAAGAGGCCCGCGTGAGCCTCCAAAAATGCTGGCTCGTGCGTGTCATGAACCCCGGCAAAGAAGGCCCCTACTATGCCGTGGACATCTGGGTGCATCAGGCCAGCGGTGGCGCGGCGAAGATGGAAGCCTATGACCGCAGCAGCAAGGTCATCAAGCGCTATGAAGTCACCAAGATGCAGAAAGTGAATGGCACGAATGCCTTGAAGGAACTACGGGTCGAAACCCTGGATCCCGCCACCGGCAAAGTCCAAGGCCGCACCTACATGAAGATGAACACCCCCGCCAAACCCTGACGCGACGCATGCAACCGCCGCGCAAATTCACGCCCCATCCCTTCGCCTATCATCAGGAGCTGGACGTCCGCATCGAAAGCCTCACCAACGAAGGAGCGGGAGTCGCCCGTGTCGATGGCTGGGTCGTCTTCGTTCCCTTCACACTCGCCGGAGAACTCGTGAAGTGCCGCGTCTTCCGCAATCACAAGAACTACAGCGAGGCCGACTTCGTCTCCGTCATCGAGCCCTCGCCGAACCGCGTCACACCGCAGTGCCCCTTGTTCAGCCAGTGCGGCGGCTGCCAGTACCAGCACCTCTCCTATGAGGAGCAGTTGCTCTCAAAGCAGCGCCAGGTGGCCGAACTGCTCAAGCACATGGCCAAGATCGAGCACCCCGTGTGCCCGGTGATCCCCTCACCCGTTCAATACGGCTACCGCTCCAAGATCACACCTCACTTCCAGCGCCCGAAAGAAGGCGGCATCGGTGCCATCGGTTTCCTCCGCGCCCGCACCCGCAATGCCATGGTCGATGTCGAGCAATGCCCCATCGCCATGCCCGAGCTCAATGCGCAGCTCGCCAACGTGCGCGAGCGCGCCCGCGCAAACTCCGCCGAATTCAAAAACGGCGCCACCCTGCTCATGCGTGCCG
Source organism: Prosthecobacter sp. (assembly GCF_044373815.1). Lineage (GTDB taxonomy): Bacteria > Verrucomicrobiota > Verrucomicrobiia > Verrucomicrobiales > Verrucomicrobiaceae > Prosthecobacter. Next base: position 5,824 of record NZ_JBIPNG010000381.1, read on the forward strand.
CCGATAACGGCGTCCTCACCCGCCCCGATGAAATCGCGATCGAAACCGTGGACGGCGTCCGCTTCGAGTTTCAGGCGGGCGACTTCTTCCAGAACAATCCCTTCATCCTGCCCAAGTTCGTCCGCCATGCCATCGACGAAGCCAAAGCCACCGGCGCAAAGCATCTTGTCGATGCCTACTGCGGCAGCGGCCTCTTCGCCATCAGCGCCGCACGCGACTTCGAAAGTGTCATCGGCGTCGAGATCTCCGAAACCGCCGTCAAAAAAGCCGCCCACAACGCCGAGATCAATTCCCTCACCAACTGCCGCTTCATCGCCGCCGATGCCCAGCACGTTTTCAAAGACGTGCCTCATGCCGGTGCCGACACCGTGGTGATCATCGATCCACCGCGCGCCGGCAGCAGCCCCGAGTTTTTGCAGCAGCTCTTCGCCTTCAATCCCAAAGGCGTCGTCTACATCTCCTGCAATCCCGCCACCCAGATGCGCGACCTCGTCCTATTCACCGAGGCCGGCTTCAAACTCGGCACCGTGCAGCCCTTCGATCTCTTCCCGCAAACGAAGCATCTCGAATGCGTCATGACCCTGAGTCGCGATACGCTCTAGTTGTA
>NZ_JBIPNG010000645.1:0-3028 GCF_044373815.1 Prosthecobacter sp.
TGGATCAAGCCGCAGTCTATGCGGCACAATCACGTGCATCTCATCTGCCTGATGGGTCCTTTAGCGTAATCACTTTTCATCCAGCCCACGCCGAATGCGGTACTTGATCGCAAGCTGATGCGCCGGTGTATTGGCAAAGGTCAGTCCCTTGATGCGTTCGATCTGCAGCAGCGCGACGCTCTGCACCGCAGGCGGGTGGCCGCCATTGTTGGTGATGTTGAGCAGACGGTTGAGGTAGTCGATCTGAAGATTCTGACGTGCGATGCTCACCGGCTTGGCGGGATCATCTCCGGTGCAGATCGCCGTGGTCAGCGAGTTCATCATTTCATCCAGGCTCAACTGGTTGCCATAGAGCGTCGTGTCCTCAATGCGCTTCAAAGTGTGTGCATGCAGCAGTTGGTCCAGCAGCGCGCGCTGGATCAGGGACACGCGCTCATGGAGCTTGGGGTCTTCACCTTCGTCACGATGGTCAAAGCCACGGCGCTGCAGCTGGAGGTGGGCGTAGAGTTCGGGCGGCGCGGCGAGCGCATCCGGTGCAAAGGCGTACTTCGCCAGCACGGCGAGAGCCTGGCGCTGCTTTTCGGCCTCGACGGGCTTGAACGGCACGGCTCCGGGAGCCTGGCCCTGCACGGCACGCTCCACATAGACTCCACCGACATAGCGCGAGATGGCATTGAGCGAGCCGCTGGCTTCTTTCGTCAGGGAGGCAAAGGCCTGCGCGACTTCCTGCCAGCTCTTGCCGGGATCCGAGACATCTTTGAGGATGTTGGCGAGTTCAACGCGGACGATTTCACAGCGCTGCTCGCCGTAGCTGATGGCATCGCTGCTCATGTCAAAGAGCATGGCGCGTGGATCGATGGCCTTGCCCGGAGAGCGCATGTCGTCGGCATCGTTGGCAAAGGCCAGCTCCGGCTTGTGCGAGAGAGCAGCGATGGCTTCGAGGCGCTTCGCATCTTCGATGGGATCTTCCAAGGACTCGCTGTAGCCGTAATTGATCACCCAATGGTCATAGGGGCCGGGCTTGGTGGTGAAATACTGGCCCTGCTTCACGCCTTTGGGCGCGATGTTGATCGGCGGGTAGTCCATGACGGAGCCGGTGAGGCCGGTCTTTTCCGTGAGCTCCCCATTGTGGATGTCCTTGAGGCTGTGGAGCTGGCTGCCACGGAAATTGTGGTTCAGGCCCAGCGTGTGTCCGACCTCATGCAGGCAGAGGTAGTAGAGCGATTCTTTGATGAGGCGGTCCATCTCCACGCGGTCGCTCTTTTGCAGGCGCAGCATGGTCTGGCCAAATAGCAGGCCGTTGCGTGCGGAGCCGCAGGCCTCGCAGGCGTGCGGGTTGAAAGCTTTCGTCTGGCCTTCTGCTTCGGCTTCCGTGCCCAGATCGGCGAAGAGCCTCTTGGTGAGCAGGCGCTTGGTGATGAAGCTGTACTCCAGCATGATGTCTGCACCGAGGATCTCGCCTGTGCGCGGATTGGCAAAGCTGGGGCCGTAGCCGCCGAAGGGCGGAGCCACACTGCTGGTCCAGCGCAGCACGTTGTGCTCGATGTCATCCGCATTCCACTTCGCGTCATCGGGCTGTTGTTTGACGACGACGGCGTCTTTGAATCCGGCGGTTTCAAAGGCCTCATTCCACTTCAGCACGGAGGTGCGGATGGTGTCGCGGAATTCAACGGGTGTGGTGTTCTCGATCCAGAACACGATCGGCTCCACGGGCTCGCTCAGCGCGGTGCCGGGCTTCTGCTTCACCAGCCGCCAGCGGTGGATGACGTCGCGGTATGGAGCCACGTCCGTGCTCGTCATGTCCGTGATCTGATGGGTGAAGTAGCCGATGCGCGGATCATCGATGCGGGGCTTGTAGTCGCTCTCCGGCATGGCGATGAGCGTGTGCTGCACCTTGACGGTGATGTAGCGCGGATTGGCCACGTCGGCTGCGGTTTCCCAGGTGGGGGTGGGGTTTTCAAAAACGTACTCCGCCGTGATGGCGGTGTTTTTGGGGTAGCCGTTGACGCGCAGGATCTTGGACTTGGGTTCCGAGAGCTTGCCCAGCACGGCTTTGTCCCCGCCCATGTTGCTGAACTTCACCTGGGTGAGGTTTTCGCGCAGGAACAGGTTGGTGCAGGAAATGAGATAGCCTTCATCGTCCTCGGCCATGATGATTTCGCTGGTCAAGATGGCGCTGCTGGTGTTGGCCGCCTGGGCTTTGGCCAGGGCGCTTTGCGGATCGAAGTAGAGCTTGGTGTTTTGCTCGACGAGTTCGATGCGGTCAAAAATCTTGTGGACCGTGAAGACCAGCGAGTCGCCGTAACGACCGCGGTTGTGGCCGGAAGCCACAGGGCCATCCACGCTGTGGTTGAAGTAGATGAACTCAGGGCCGACCTGATTCTTCGCCACAAACAGCCATGGATTGCCACGTTCTGCATCGAGATAGACCCGGAAGAGGCCGTCGACGCGTTTGAAGCCCTTGGTGAATTCAGCGACAGTTTTGCGCTTGGGCTTGTTGTCGTCGCTCTTGGTCAGGGTGACGGTTTGCTGAGGACGTGCAGGTTGAGTGGGCGCCGGAGTGACGGGGGGATTGGAGGGCGCCGGGGGTGTGGGCGCTGGAGCGGGTTTGGCAGGCTCTGGCTTCGTGGGCTCCGGTTTGGGTTCGGGCTTTGGCTCGGGTTTAGGTTCCGGCTTGGGTTCTGGCTTGGCCGGCTCCGGTTTTGCAGGAGCCGGTTTGGGCTCTGGTTTTACAGGAGCCGCAGGCAGGCTGGACAGCGGCAGAACAAGGACTGAGCATGCGATCAGAAGGCGGCGAGACATGGCGAAAGCAGGGTGGTGGTGGGTCGGAAATGCGACAATACCTGACACAACGTGCCAGCGGCCAGATCATTGTATAAAATTGTGGCACACAGGCCGACGGGGAGGTCGGCAGGACATCTAGGCACTCATTCCACTTTGCGCACATTTATTGGTAAGAAGAGTGCAGGTCCTGCGTTTTCGCGGCTGGAACCCCCTCCGCCCCCCGGGGGGGCGGCCCCGCGCCGCC